>NZ_JAUBRC010000025.1:0-105309 GCF_036701635.1 Microcoleus sp. N9_B4
TCATTTTTATTTAACGATTTTACTAGCTTTTTCATTTTAACCCTTTTTTGACATATTCGCAAAAGTGAGATGCACCCCAATTATCAATACTCCGGACAGTTTTTAAGCAGCGAGAGTACCATAGGATAGGACTGACGGAAGGTTAGGGTGATTTAAAATTAAATTCGGGTCTAAATCTAACTTATCAATAAAGGTGTAAAGTATATGCCTATTGAATTCAAGGCGTTTATAAGAAGCCATCGAAAACACGAATGGATCGGGAGATGAATGACGATTATAAGCTTCATATTTGGCTAAGTTTAAAGCAGTCAGACTGGCATTAAAATGAAAATCCAGGCGTTGACCACTACAAGATTGGCAATCGGATAAACCTGTAAATTGTTTGGGATCACGAAAAATAAATTCAATTTGAAAACGAGCCCGATCATACTCAAGTATTTGCTCACCTGTCAGATCGAGAGCAGTGCTGAACAATAAAATATTTTTAATTTTACCGTTAGGTTGAACTTCTTGAAGACAAGCTAAACGTATTTGACATTTTAAACAAACACTCCATACTACTAATGAATAAAGCTTAACCCCCGGCTTGATTTCTTTGATAAAAGTTAAGTTTTTTAATTTGTTACAGTCTACTTTCCCATCATATTTGCGAGGGGCACCTATTTTGTTTTTTTCACCTGTATAGATGTAATTCAAGTTGGCGTCAGACCGTAATTTACTAATCAAATGTAAATTTGAATCCCGTACAGCATCCCAGAACTTGGCGCGACAATAATAACCGTCAGCTACCAAATAACGTACAGATTCTGGCAATATAAAACGAGTTTCTTTTAAATGTTTGGCATAGTCGTCAACTCTTGTTAATTCAGGCGTTGAGCTTTTAAATGCCTCTTTTGTTGTCTGTTTTTTTGACGTTTTTTTCCTTTAGTAGTTAGGGGACTTTTGGGTAGTTCTGTAGGAGGACGCCAGGGCGTTTGTTGTACGCTCACACTATAAGATAAATGAGTTTCAACTTCGACAAGAGAAATGACAGAAACTTCTAATCCCTCTTCAGGTCTGCCAGCTACACCATTATAAAAGGTAGCTTTACCTTCAGTCTTTTGGCCACTTTTTTTAATACATGAACAATCGATTGCAGCAATAATTGTTCGCTCAGAATTCAATGCTTTCTTGATAAAACATTGATGGAATTCACTAAAATTGAATTTTTTCAAAAAATGACGACGATAAGTTTTTTCACTCAATGAACTATAACGGCTCAGATTGGTAAAATTAACTTTGCCATAAACAAGTAATATGGTGGAAAATAAAATTACCATAAACTTTTTTTGGGATTGACTAATCCCTGACATTTGTTGTAAGATAGATTCTAGAATATTCATCGGGCATTTTTTTAAGTTCGTGTGTTTTTTGAGCTTAACGTAAAAAGTGCCTTTTTTTTGATTATCGGTTAAAATCTCAGGGAATTTTTGGCTCTGCTCGCGGAGCGTCGCTGTTCCAAAACTGTCCGAAGTATTGCAATTATTATACCTTAAAAAAACTTCAAATCATTGCATAGCAATCATTTGAGGTTGGGAAAATTCTGAATTCTTTTGAAATTAAATCCGATCGAATATCTGCGGAATGTGGGTTGTGACACCGATGCCTTGTCAGCAGCACGTCGTTTATCTACACAACTAAAATATCATAATTTAACCCAAATTAGTAGCAGACAATCGACAGCAAAATCCGGTGCTAATTCGACCAGTTCTGACATTGATAGCTCTAAGTTAATATTTAAAGTTCAAGCACAACTAGAATTAGATTCTAGTGCGGTAGCCAAAGCAACTAAAGCTAGTGGCCGATTTATCTTAGCTACTAATGTGCTGGATGCAGAGCAATTAAATCCTGATGAAATGATTGTAAAATATGAGGAACAGCAGGCAGCAGAGAGAGGGTTTGGGTTTTTGAAAGACCCACTATTTTTTACGGATAGCGTGTTTCTCAAGTCGCCGGAAAGAATCGAGGCTTTAACTTTGGTAATGGGTTTGTGTTTGTTGATTTATACTTTAGGTCAAAGGTTACTCCGGCAAAACTTGCAACTCACTAATAAAACAGTAAAAAATCAGTTAGGTAAAGAAACCAATCGACCTACTTTGCGCTGGATATTCCAAAGCTTTCAATCGATTCATACCGTTTTTATTCAAGGAATTCAACAAGTTTCTAATTTGGGTAGTGCCCTGAAGGAAAGGATCAGAGTACGTTATGATTAGAGAAGTGTTTGCCATAGCGTGATCTGACATTAGAAATTAATTGTTGCCCTAATTGTGCTTCGGAAGAAGTTAGTCGAAACGGTCAAACTCGGCATCATAAACAAAATTATAAATGCCGAGAATGTGGTCGTCAATTTGTTTTAAATCCGGCATGGAAACCTATTACAAAAGAACAAAAAGAGTTGATGTCACGGATGCTACTTGAACGTATTTCTCAGGCGGGGATTGCTCGGGTACTACAAGTGTCAGAAGATACAGTGCAGCGATACGTTAATAGCCAAGCCGCTGCTGTTAAGAAGCAAGTGGAGGTGACTCCCAAGCAAAAAAAGCGCTTGAGTGTTCAGATGGATGAGTTATGGTCATTCGTTGATAGTAAAGGAAATCAGCAGTGGGTCTGGCTGGCATTGGATGCCCAGACTAGGGAAATTGTTGGTGTACATATTGGAGATCGTAGCGCAGTATCGGAAGAGTGCTTTATGGAATTCAATGCCACCAGTGTACCGTCAGTGTGCAGTAATTTATACCGACCATTGGAGTGCTTATGATTCTGTATTGCCCAGCAAACGTCATCGGAGTGTAGACTCTCGATAGTGGTTTTACTAGCTATATCGAGCGCTTCAACTGTACTATTCGACAACGAGTGTCTCGATTGGTAAGAAAGAGCTTAGCCTTCTCTAAAAAATTAGAAAATCATATTGCTGCCATTTGGCGCTTTGTGCATCATTACAATGCTAATTTAGGGCTTGCTGAATAATCGATCGCTTTCCCAAGAACAGGAGCGATCGATTATTCAAGCTCGATTTAAGATAAGTTTTTCAGGCGTTAATTTCCTCCCAGTATAATTGGAGATTATCTTCAATCTAAAAACAGGTGTTGTTTTGCCCGAACGACATAAAAACACACAAAAAACCTGGCGCAACCAGGTAGAAAGGTTCATTACTAAAAAAGTAATAGCAATAACTGTTTCAGAAGTATTATCAAGTTTTGCCATCACTCTATTCAGACTGAATCTTCGTTTACCTTGTCCAAACTTACCCTCAATTGCATTTCTAATTCTCTCATCTGACAAGGCTTGCTTCTTTTTTTCTTTACTGACTGTTGCTGGGGGTCTTCCCAAGGGCGAACCACTGATTCTAATACCTTTTTCTTTACACCATGCTCGGTTTTCTCTTGTACGATAAATACGATCGGCATGAACTGACTCTGGATAATATCCGGTGAACCTATGATATGCTTCAAATGAGTGCTTTTAAGTCTCCTGATTCGTTGAAACTATCCCAGCTCATTCGGTCTAAAAATACATATCCCTCAAAGCAACTGGCTGATAGTTTAGCTCCAAACTCTACTTTTTTCCCTGCTTTTCCTCTGACTATGGGACGGATATGGGGTTGGCTTAAACTTACTATTCTATGCTCAATACTCTGTTTATTGTTATCAAATAACCATTGCTGTTGGCGATAGACTTATGTGAGGAATAGCAGGGTTTTATATTGCTTTTTATTCAGAGTTTTTAAAGTCGCACCTGACTCTATTAGCTGTCCAATATGAGCTAAATTTCTTTTGATATATTGGAGTTGTTTTTTAATTGCTTGTCTTTTTTTGTTTTGGGTGGGTCGTCTTTGTTTGGCTACTGCTAAGTAGTCTTTTCTCGCTAGATTTCGGTAGGTTCTTGGCTTTTTTTTTGCTTTGTCTTTTAGAGATTTATAGAGAATATCTATAATTTTTTCGGTGTGAACTCTGGCAAGGTTTAATAGTCCTAAGTCGGTCGGATAGGTAATATCGGCGGGGGCGCAGGTCGCATCTACGATCAACTTTCCTCGATTTTGTGACTCATTTTTGGCGTCCGAATCCTTTTTTTTTTCGGGTTTGCCTGCGGCGGTTTCTTGTATTTTTTTGACCATTCCTTCGTTCACTTTGTTAATTAAATTCCCACTAATCCGTTGTCGAAAGTGAACTAATAGTGATGGGTCAAATGGCAGCTCGTTACTGTAGCTTAATTGACCGATGAAGTATTGTAGATAGGGATTTTCGCGAATTTGTTCGACTGTTTCCCGATCGCTAATTCCCAGTTTTTCTTTAATAATTAATGCTCCCAATGCCATCCGAAAGGATTTGGCTGGTGCACCCATTTCTGTCGGGAAGTTTTCAGCATATTCTGACTCAAATTCTGACGCCTGGGATTAGTTGGGCCATTTTTACCCAACGGTTGTCTGCGGACAATTTAGATCCGTTGGCTAGTTCAAAGTCCAAGGGTGTGAGGGGAGCAAGCTCAGCTTTTCTGTACACGATCGCAGATGGTGATGCACGGGTTTTGATCTATTTTACCTGTTTTTCACGGCGACCTGACTCTCGCTCGCACCAGTTCTTAGCCCATGCCACGTAAAATCCGATCGATTATTCAGCAAGCCCTAATTTACAACTCTAAACGCCTACTTTCTTTGAATTCAGTTTAATTCTCTTGATCCTTTCCTTCAGGGCACTACCCTAATTTGACAGCCGAACGGTTGGTCATATTAAGTTTATTTCCAGTCACCTGTCGGTCTTATTACTTTTTGTTGTGAAATGAACTCGATTATTGATTGGTCAACCTGACTTACATTTAAATAATTTTTGATTCAGCAGTGATGTATTATTGTCATAATGCGGGCGATATATGCTGGAAATTAATAGTTATTAATGGTCTGATTTTTGACTTTTAATGGGTTAAGAAGATTGAATTAATGCCCTCATGTCAATTTTTAGGAATCCCTAACTGAGTGATGATCTCGTTGCACAGATTTTTGAGTATTTTTACTCACTATGATCTCGGATGATTCACTTTTATCCCCTCAATCTGCCTATGTGCCAGTTGGGGGTGCGGAATGTGGGTTTTATGCCTGACGGGGACTCATTCATGGCTTTTCCTCTGGCTCACTGACTTGTTTATTTTACTGGAAAAAAGCCTGAAATGATTACCCGCTAATGATTTCAGGCTTGAGGTTTTTCATTTTTCTAATTCTTCAATCTGCTTTCCTATTTGCGGAATGTGGGAGCCAACACCCCCTAAGCAACAAATGTTGGGCCGAACATCCAGCCGGCCCCCACATTCTCCAAAAGCCCCAAAACCATTCACTTCAACCAGGCAGGATGAGCCATCAAAGCTGCAAAAGGCTGCACTCCCCGCAACTGATTCGACAGCGGCAAATGACCCCTAGGCGCGCTCAAATCCCAAATAAACTCTTGCGGATACCGCGTCCAATTATTTCCCTTCTTCCAGCCAATTAGCGGCCACAACTTATCCCAATTCTTCCCCGAACCGATCCAAATTTCCCGCTGCACAGAAAACCCAAATTTGCCTTCGGAATGAACTTTCCACAGCGTATTAATTGTTTGCAAATCCGCCACCGGCAAACTCTCAACTTGCGTAAAATACAGCCACTTTCTTACGGAAGCTGTATCACCAGCTAATTCACAAAGCTTGTCTAAAGTCAAGCGATCGGCTTCTTGAAATTCCTGTAACGCCAATAATTGTTGCAGTGGAGTGTAATCAATGTTAGAGTCCGATCGCAGCGGCACAACCCCAGTGGGAAAATTCGCTTGCAAAAACTCCGCCACTCTCGGAGAATTAGCACTGTAAAGAATTTGGTAAGCCTTACCCATTACCGCAGTCGGTGCCTCTGACTTGCGCTCTAATAAAAATTCCATCAATACATCCCAACCGGAATCTGCTATTTGTTGTTGTAGCAGTTGCAGTTGAGCTTTTTCCGAACCAGACCTCAACTGAGAGCGGAGTTCGGCTGTATCGGCCGCCGAGTCTAGAGGAGAAGTAGAAATCGAGTCAGTCATGAGAAACTATCAGCTATCAGCTATCAGCTATCAGCTATTAGCTGAAGCCCTGGTTTTCCCCCATTGTACAATGGTACTGACTCCGATTCACTTCTCTGTACTCGGATGCCTGCGCGCAACGCTGCCTAGTTGAGCCGATCGCCCGCACACTTTTCGCCAATGGCAACAATAGCCAATAAGTCTACCATCTGAAATTTACGATCGATGCCATGTCAAAGAGTTTTTCTTGAACCTAGTCGTCCACGATGGAAACCCATGCAGAGAAGGAAGGCGGAAAAAAGTTTATGTCATATTCCGACTCTTCCCACTCTTTGACCCACAGCGGGACGGCGCCTGGGCGAGGAGTTGCAGCAAAGGTGCGTTCTTTGACTTCGATCGAGTGAAATAGCTGTTTTAAAGTATCTCCCCGATCCAAAGCTTCGCTGAGGATGTCGTCCAAGTCAGGATCGACCCGTTTGACACGGTTTTTGTCCTCCTCCAGCCACAGAAGTTTCAAAGACTTCAGATCTCTCGGACTGAGGATGCTCTTGTAGTACACGCGCTTAAGGGTCGCTACGGGTTCCAATGAGCGTTCGATCCGGCGAATTTGCTGAACTCGCAGGTAGTGCCATTCCGCTAAACGCTTGCTTTCCGAAGGCGGGAGAGTACCCTTGCCCGCTGCGTGTTTGTAGTCGTATTTAATCAAACTGCAAGCCATATTGGCTAGCAGATGAATCAACTGTTTTTCTTTGGGTGTCGCCTGACGCCGTTCCTGGGTTCTTGTCAATACGCGCTGTCTGCGGGTAGTTTCGAGAGTATTTTCCATTGGGTTTTTACGAGATGAAATACGATTGTGCCAGATCCGAATCCCGAACATCAGAAGGTAAGGAAGTTGATAGGCGGGGAAACTCCACCGACAGACTCGCCTTACCTGTTTATTTTCCCATCCACCGTTCTCTGAAACTGATACCCACCCCTGGGATTAGGTAGACTGATCTTGGGATCGAGTTTTAACTACCTCGATCAGAGGGGGTTGGGACAACAAGCACCACAACTACAACCACAACCGCATCAGAGCGAACCACACTCCGGGCGCCAATTATTTCCTGCCTTTACCCGTTTTTACCTCTTCTTGGTCCCCATCCTCATTCGTTCCAGTGTAGTTAAAGTCAGGACGACTCTCCCAAGCCGTCACACTACTGGCTGATGAAGGTTGTGTGGCGATCGCTGAAGCGCTGGCGCTGCCTGCCTGGAAAAAGCCGAAGCCAGCCGAGGCAATTACCCCTAATACTAAGATGCTGTTTTTCATGTTCGATGACCCTGATTTCCGTAGATTGACACTTTTTGGCTAACCCGATCTGTCAGAAATGGGTTGATGCAATAGCCCACTTGTCTTCTGATAAATCTGCCTGCCATAATCAATTCAGACAGGCACACCCGCTTGCGATCGGAAACGCCGGAAGTGACGTGTTACTAATGTCCACGATCATCCATCAACCCGAATCTTTTGGGTAGTGGAGCGAAAGCCATCAGGGCGTCGATCCATCAGGGAGTTATGCCATCAGGGTGCTAATCCATCGGGTAGTTAAGCCATCAGGGCGCATCTTCTACAATTAGCCACACACTTAACTTTAATAGTTGAGTAAGTGGTTAGCCTGGTACTGACAAAGCCTTTAAGAATTAAACTTTTTGTGGATGCATCCTGAAAAGTTTGTTCTTAGGAATTCCCGAACGCGAAAGCCCGGGGAAAGTCAGCAGCATGGAATTCCATGCAATCTAAGTCAACTAAAAAAACGCAGATTAACGATATCTCCCACTCAAGCAGTCCTCAGCAAAACGCTGGGGTTTTTTATTGGCAGCCATTGCGAGCGCGTTTTTCTCCGGCATCCGGCAGGCGGATCTAAAGCCAGAAGGTTGACGGCGCTGTGGTTAGGAGTTTCCCTGCCCACATCATACCACCGGGTGAATTTTAAAGTATTATTGTAAAAAAATGTAAAAAAAACGGCATTTTAGCGTTCTCAATCCGATCGAGTGAAAATTCATCAATTATGTGAACGAGTGTAAAAAATCAAGTGCCGGGGTACAATTGGGCCGATCGTAGGATTTTGGGGCGAACGCTTGCAAAGATACGGTAAAGATTGACGAGAAGAAAGCTGAGCTAGTAGACAATAGAGAAAGAGGAACAAAAATTTTCTACCATAGTAAAGCCGATTCAAAAAAAACAATGCAAATGCAACACGCAAACTCCAAACCCTTATTGAATAAGTCATTCGCCAATCTAAAATCTAAAATCTAAAATGGTATAAGCAGGCAATAATTCCAATTTGTAACCTTTCGATCGCACAGCATAGGGGCGTAAAATCTTGATGAATTCCCAGATGACAGCAGAAGTCAACTCAACGTACCAATATCAAGTCGGAGGATATTTGCCTGCCGGTGCGCCCACCTATGTCAGGCGATCGGCAGACAGCGATCTCTACGAAGGACTCAAAGCCGGAGACTTTTGCTACGTGTTGAGTTCGCCACAAATGGGAAAGTCCAGCCTGCTAGTCCAAACGGCCAAAAGGTTGCAAGCCGAAGGTACAGTTTTTGCCGCCATCAACTTGAGAAGCATCAGCAGCCCAGATATCTCCCCCCAAAAGTGGTACGCAGCAATCATGTACCGTATGGCAAGCAGTTTACACATCACAAACAGGTTTGATGCCATCAAGTGGTGGAACGATCGGGAACTGCTGCCGCCGGTACAGCGATTAGAGATATTTATCGAAAAAGTTTTGCTCAAGTCACTTCAGCAAAATCTGGTAATTTTCATTGATGACATTGACAGCATCAGCCGCCTAAATTTCAGTACCAGCGATTTTTTTGCTTTGATCCGGGCTTGTTACTCCAAGCGGGCAGAGCAACCGGAATACGATCGCCTGACTTTTGCTGTTATGGGAGTAGCAGCCCCCTCAGAATTGATCCGAGATCCAAAATGCAACCCTTTTAATATTGGACGGCAGATTCATTTAAGTCGATTCCAACTGCACGAAAGTTTGCCGCTAGCAAAAGGATTAGCCCTGAAAGCTTTTCGCCCCCAAAAAGTGCTCCAAGAAATATTAACTTGGACTGGCGGCCAACCGTTTCTAACTCAAAAAGTTTGCCACTTGGTACTTGAATACGGACCTTTTATTGGCAGAAATTCCGAAGCTCAGCAGGTTGAAAAACTGGTCAAACACAGAATTATTAAAAATTGGGAAGAAGAAGACGAACCCCAACATTTGATACCCATACGCGATCGCATTTTCCATAGCCACTGCGACCTCACGCGGCTGTTAACGCTGTACCAGCAAGCTTTGCAACCGATCAAGGCAACAAAACCGGGGGAATCGCAAGGAATACCAGCAGAATACTCTCCCGAAAAAATCGAATTGCAACTGTCAGGACTGGTTGTTAAATCTCAGGGTAAATTAATAGTTGCCAACCTAATTTATCAGTCAGTTTTTAATCGATTCTGGGTAGAAAAAGAGCTGGGAAAATTGGCTCCGTACCACTCCGCGCTAGCAGCATGGCTGGCTTCAGACCGCGAAGATGAATCGCTGTTATTGACAGGGGAAAGTTTGCAGTCAGCTTTGGATTGGGCTGCGGACAAACAATTAAGCCAAGAACACTATTGGTTCTTGAATCCCGATCGAACTTTTGGGGAAAAACCGACAGTGGTTGTCGCACAAGTTGCAGACAGCAGCGTAGACACAGATGCAGACAGCCGCATCCTCACCCCGCCCTCAGATAGTGTTCCAACTGGCAGCAACGAACAGAGATTGTACGATCACATCGTCTCCTGCGTGGAAACAGAATCCCCCGCACAGGTGATCGAGCGGTTCCGAAAGCTATTTATCGACGGCATGGGCTATCCCGATCGAGAGATAGAAGCAACTTTGTACAGTATAGTCTCCGTCAAGCGATCGGATCAGCACTTTAAATATATCCTCCACCGCTGCTGCTACATCCCGATCAACCGCTGGCAATTGCAATCACAAAATCAGTTCGCGATCGCCAAGTTGGTAGCTTTATTTAAGCAGACTTCTCCACGATTTGGGATGGAATTTTACATAGTCAAGCGCTTGCAAGAACAAATAGCTTTCTTTACTAAAAGTGAAGAATTCCAGACCCTAGAGCGCTTAGTAAAAGCCCTAGATAGAGAGGCGGAACCGCAGACACAAGATACTGATTATCCTTTGGGCGAATTGATATGTCGGTATCCTTATTTGTACGGGTATTCTCTGCTGAGCAAGGACAGCATTGAGGAAGACCAACAAACCATTCAAAAACTGGCATTTCAAAGGCAACGACAATTTGAAACACATTTGTCTCAATATTTGAATTATATGGTTGAGCCGAGAAATACAGAAATAGGAATTGTGCAGCGGGCTGCTAATCCCACACTTTTGAACGATGCAGAACTGCACTTAGCGGTCAGGGAATTTGCGGGAAAAGTAGCAGGCGATCGCAGCTACAAAGAAGCGGCTCAATTTTTCCTGAGAGATTCCAGAAAAACTCCATCTTACGGCTCATTTAAAGTTGATTTATATGAATATTTAATATCGTCGGTAGAACCCGAATACGGGGGGCGTCAATTTAATGACCGTTTGTACAAACAAATCAAAAATACATTGCGAGAAAATGATTCGGTGAAATTCAATAATCCATTGTTAGTTCGGACTTGCCACCAGTTGTTCAATTTCTTAGTAGTGGAAAATGCTCAACATCCCAGCCACTATGTTTTTTACGACTTGGTGTACAACCTCGGCGCCAGCAGGACAATGGGTTTACTGCTGAAACTTGTACTGCTTTCGGGCAAAGTCAAACCAGAGTTGGAAAAGCGATTTTCTATTTTGTTCAATCACTATGAAGGTAAAGCTTCTAATGAAATTATGTGGTTTGTCAAATCATTGGAAAATTTTAATGTGGCTTTGGTTATGAATTTTGGTAAGACGGATTTGTCTTTGGTTAAACAGCAGCTTATTTTGACTTGATATCAATTCCGGTTGCACTCCTTATTATTGTTGACTGTTGACTGTTGACTGTTGACTGTTGACGGGCGGGTCGAAAAACTGAATGGTTGAGTGTTAACTGTTGACTCGATTTTATGATTCCGATGCAACCGGAAACGATATGACAAAAACAAAATCGATCGGGCGGCCTTATATAATAGTATTAACTCAAAAAAATTAAGGAAAAACAAATGAAAGCCTTTGAAGTCACAGGAACGATCGACGAAAAAGGTCAATTAATTCTCGATCGACCTTTAACACTAGACACTCCGGGCCCCGTGCGAATCATCGTCCTCTTTCAGGAACCTACAGATGAAGGTGAAGACGACCCCGACGATACTCCAGTTGCAGAAGTAAAAGCTAGTCTCAGAAGAGCGTTGCAGCAAGCTAAAACCGGACAAACCCGACCAATCTCTGAACTGTGGGAGAGAATCGATGCCGAATGAAGCCGAAGCAATCACTATCAGATTTGCGGATGACTTTGAAGCAAATTTGTATGCCCTCGCGAAAAGATATCGCAGTATCCGCAATGATGTCCAGCCCGTAATTGAACAAATACAGGCTGGCAATTTTATTGGCGATCGCATTCCCGGAATGGGCGATGATTATATCATCTTAAAAGTCCGGGTGAAAAACAGCAACATCCAAAAAGGGAAAAGTGCAGGGTATCGCATGATTTATCAAGTCGAATCGCCCGTCAGCGTACTTTTGTTAACCATTTACTCAAAATCAGATCGAACAGATATCAGTCTCAACGAAATCCGCAACATCATCGCCGACTTTGATGAAAACGAATAGCGGTGTATTATTATTAATTTTATGATTAGCTATCTCAAAGGCACAGTCGCCGATATCGCCAAAGGCAGCAACCGCGTCATATTGACTCTCGAAGTCAATCAAATCGGCTATGAAATCCAAATTTTGCCCCGCGTGACCGGTCAATTGCCAGCATCCGGCGAAGTCGCCCAAATATTTACTCACCAGCAAGTTAAGGAAGACCAAATCGTATTGTACGGTTTTGGTAGCGCGGCAGAACGCGATTTGTTTCGGCAGTTGACGAGTGTCAGCGGTGTGGGTGCTCAACTGGCGATCGCACTTCTCGATACTTTAGGATTGCAAGATTTAGTCCAGGCGATCGTCGGCGGTAACACCCGCATCCTCGCCAAAACTCCGGGCGTGGGTACCAAAACCGCAGAACGTCTCGCCCTCGAACTCAAAAGCAAACTCTCCGAATGGCGACAGCAAGCAGGTTTGACAACTTCAGTCGCCGCCGGAGTCCCCCCAGCTATTCAAGAAGAAGTCGAGATGATCCTGCTGGCGATGGGATACACTGGGGCTGAAGTCTTGCAAGCGCTGCAAACCCTCAGTCAAGACAGCACTTTGTCCGCCAAAGGTAATGCGGATGATTGGATACGTGAGGCGATCGCCTATTTGAGCCGATAATCCCCTACAATGATCATCCCCTACAATATCTAGCCGCCGGGAATAAAAACCCAGGACGGGCGGGACGCCCATCCCACAATTTTTTTTCCTGTGGGATGGGCGTCCCGCCCGTCCTAAGTATGTTTACAATTCAAGTCTATTCTGCTCAACAAACGAACCCATCCTTAGCAAAAATTTTATCGTTATTATGCTTCCCCTGTGATAACATTGGAGATTGTGACAATCGTACAAAAAAAACTAAAATCAATTCATGGCTCTTACACAACAGCGCAAACAAGAAATCATGGGCGACTTCCAAACCCATGAAACCGATACCGGCTCAGCAGATCTCCAAGTCGCCATGCTGACCGATCGCATCACCAAACTCAGCGCCCACCTGAAAATCAACCAAAAAGACTTCGCCTCCCGGCGCGGTTTGATGATGATGATCAGCCGCCGCAAGCGCCTGCTGGCATACATCCAAAAGCAAAATGTCGATCGCTACAAAGCATTGATTGCCCGCCTAGGCATTCGCGGCTAAACACCAAAGCCAAAATTTGCGACAATATTCTTTAATCTTGGACAAACACCAAGACTTATTGAAAAATGTTCGAGATTTCAGGTCAGAGATAAAATATGTCCTCCGAACCACCCCGCAAGCGCTTGCCCTTTGAACCGGCAACAAATCGTAAAAAAACGCCTAAAAAGCCCCCAGAACCCCAAGCAAGCGTAGCCTTAGAGTCGGATTCTGCCGACAAGCAGCCGAAAGCTAACAAAACCGGAAAACAGGCGCAATCCATCCCAGAAGTAGTCAGCCAACGCATGATATCTCGCATAGCGGTATTCTGCGGCATACCGACAATCCTGGGAATTTCCACATTTTTTGTCAGCTATTTGATAGTCAGCAAAGGCTTGTTTGATTTGCCCAACACAGCAGTATTGCTGGTAAGCATGGGCTGTTTTGGTCTAGGCGTTCTGGGATTAAGCTACGGAGTCCTCTCAGCTTCCTGGGATGAAGAAGTTTCAGGAAGCACTCTGGGGTGGGAAGAATTTAATACCAATTTTGGACGGATGCGAGAAGCGTGGCGCGCCGCGAAGCCAAAAAGTTAGTCATTAGTCATTAGTCATTAGTTATTAGTTATTAGTCATTAGCTAAAAACTAAGCTGTTAACCATCTAGAGTTTGTATTTGGGGAGGGAATAAGAACCCACCCAGAACAATGCTAATAATACTGATATAAATAGATTCTCGATCGCCATTGCATCTATTTTTCTCAGTGCATCAGAGTCATCATCCGTTTCTAGCCCAACAGAAAAGGCAAAAAAAATATGATTATTGTAATGAAAGCCGGCACTCCAGAAGCCGAGATCGATCGCATCGACGAAGAGCTCCGCACTAGCTGGGGTTTGATACCAGAAAAAATTGTCGGCCGTTACAAAACCGTCATGGGTTTGGTGGGCGACACCGTTGAGCTCGAACCGATGCAACTGCGCGAAATGAGCACCTGGATTGAAGAAGTGCTGCGCGTGGAAAAACCCTACAAACGCGCTTCTCTCGAATATCGCCAAGGAGAAGCCAGCGAAGTAGCGGTTGCTACTCCTTTAGGAACTGTAACGATCGGCTTGCATCACCCGATCGCGATCGTAGCAGGCCCTTGCTCGGTCGAAAACGAAGAAATGATTGTCGAAACGGCAATGCGCGTCAAAGCTGCTGGAGCTCATTTTCTCCGTGGTGGCGCGTACAAACCGAGAACTTCCCCCTACGCTTTCCAAGGCCACGGCGAGAGTGCTTTGGGATTGCTAGCTGCGGCCCGGGAAGCTAGCGGTTTGGGAATTATCACAGAAGTTATGGATGCGGCGGACTTAAGTGCGATCGTGGAAGTAGCCGACGTGGTACAAGTCGGGGCGAGAAATATGCAGAATTTCTCACTGTTGAAGAAAGTCGGAGCTCAAGACAAACCTGTTTTGCTGAAGCGCGGCATTTCCGCCACCATTGAAGAATGGTTGATGGCTGCTGAGTATATCATGGCTTCTGGCAATCCGAACGTGATTTTGTGCGAGCGCGGAATTCGCGGGTATGACAGGCAATATACACGCAATACCCTAGATTTGTCGGCGGTTCCAGTATTGCGGACTCTGACTCACTTACCGATTATGGTTGACCCGAGTCACGGCACCGGTTGGGCGCAGTTTGTACCGTCAATGGCGTTTGCTTCGATCGCCTCTGGTACTGATTCGCTGATGATTGAAGTGCACCCGAATCCGAAAAAAGCTTTGTCTGACGGGCCGCAATCTTTAACACCGGATCAGTTCGACAAGTTGATGGAAGAATTGGCGGTGATTGGTAAAGTCATGAACCGTTGGCCGCAGCCCGTGCCAGTGTTGGCATAAAAACAGGCGAAACGCCTAACCTAAAATGCGATCGCTGTTAAATCCCCGACTTTTTTAAGAAGTCGGGGATTTTGTTATTCGGTTTTTGGAATAGAGGCCCAGGGGCGATCGTACTTCTAGGAATGTTGGGAAATTTTGTATAATTGATATTTGAGTTAATTAGCGAGAGGGCTGGGAGTCATGGTAGGCATCGAAACCAAACTCACTTTAGCAGAATTTCTAGCTTTGCCCGACGGAGATGTATATTGTGAGTTTGTAGATGGTGAAGCAGTTCCTAAAGTGTCTCCAAAATTTTTTCATTCCAGTTTACAGGGAGCTTTGTGTGACCTGATTCGTGTATGGTGTAAAGGACGCGGGCGAGTGCTTCCAGAATGGGCAATTTTGTTAAAACGTCAGGATAAAGATTGGGTACCTGTTCCCGATTTAACGTACATTTCTTATGAACGTCTGCCGAAAAGTTGGCGGCGAAATGAAGCTTGTCCTGCAATTCCTGAACTGGTGATTGAGATTATATCGCCGGATCAAAGTATGAAGGAATTTGAAGAGAAGGCGAAAGATTATTTGGCGGCGGGCGTTCCGCGAGTTTGGGTGATTGATCCAGAGGCTATTTTAATTAAAAGTTTTTTGACCGATGGTTCTAGTCAAGTTTATACGGATAATACACTAATTTTGGATGAGTTGCTGCCTGGTTTGGAGTTGACGACTAGGCAGATTTTTGAAGAAGCGGAATTGATTGATTGATTAAGTTACCCACAGTCAGGACACGGCATTGCCGTGTCCCTACAATCAATCGGGGTAGGGAAACGGCACTGCCGTGTCCTCCGTATCATTCCGTTACTCATTGAATTAGCGATCGCTCTGATTTAAAATAGCTTCAATTTGATTCTGTACTTGTTCGAGTTCTCGACGTTTGTCAGCCAGCCAAAGTTTTTGGGCTTCGCATTCTGCTCGCTCTCGATCGTGCTTTTCCTGCTGTTCTAATAAATTTTCCCACAGACAGATAGCTTTTGACATCGCATCGCTATTCGCATCAGCGCGATCGTCAAATACTGCAATAATCCTTTCTTGTACCTTCTCAAAAATCGACTCTGCCGATTCGCCAAATTTCTCAAAGCCTAATTCAACGACTTTTTGCTTAATCTGATCTTTAACAGCATCGCCATCTAAAAAACTAAAGCCAAAACCGCCACCAGCGCCAGCAGCTAAGCCACCCAAAATAACTCCTATAAAACCAAGTCCTGTAAAAAATAGCAACCCAGCACCTACTAATGCACCTAGACCCAAACCAACGCCTAAGCTTTCATCACTACCGATATTTGGGTTAATTGATGAAGCAATTCCCCTTCCACTTCCGCCAAATCCGCCTAAGCTACCTGCTGTTGCTAAGTTATTGAATTGAGCGACAAGGCTAGTGCTGAGTTGCTGGTCAAACTGTTGAAATTCTTGCCGTATTGCATCAATATCTTCACCGATTTGGCTGTCTAGCACTCCCATATTTTGTTTTAAAATAGACTGTACTTTTTGATTTCCCCAGTCATCAATTTCTTCGGTGATGTCTCGTACAAATTGATCGGCATAATCTTTAGTCAACTTGTCTTGACTCATGATGTGTCCGTGTTCGGAAGTCCAGCGATGACTTTTTGATAGCAAACGTTCTCCCAATTCTTCCACCCATTGATGCCAAGATTCAAGAGTTTCGTCTAAAGATTGCTGCATCAGTTCATCCGCTAAAAGTTTGATTTTTACATCGCGGCCACTTACTTCCGCCATTTGTTCAAAAATCTTCGCCTTATCTCCTGGGGAAACTGTCAATTTTCCTTCTAACATTTCCCTATATTGACTCAATTCATCGCAGCCAGTATTAATAATTTGCTTAATTTCGGTGGCGGACTGCCGAAGTGCGATCGCGCCTCTTTCAACTGTCAAAAACTGTTCCAGAGATTTGGTAAAATCCTGAAAAGATTTCACATACTCATTTTCCGTCCCGTCCAAAATCGCATCGAGTGCAGATTGAGCAGAAATAAAATGAATCCGGTTTTCACCTGCAATCAAATTGTGCTTTTTATCAAAGGCAAACTTTTCTACCTTTTCTTTTACCTGTTGGCTGCTTCCTTCCCTACGCAGCAAATCGGCAAAATTAACTAAAACAAAAATATTCTTCGCAGCTTCATCATTTTTCCCAGGATTCAACTCTTTTTTCAAATACAACAGCAATTCCCGCTCTTTTTCTGTCAAAGCCATTTGAGCGTGAGTCAAAAAAATCACCGCATCAGTTGTTTTGAGAACCTGTTCCGTAACTAACGTGCGTTCCGCTTGTTCGTTCAATCCGGGAGTATCAATAATTTCTACACCATTGGTACACAATTCGAGATTCGGATGCTCGAAAATGATTTCTGTGATTTCTGACTTGACAGTTTCATCTCCAAAAGAACCTAAAGCAGCTTCCTCAGAAATCGAGGCTTTCTCTTGATATTGATCGGGTGAAATCTCCTCCTCGCCTCCATCTGTATATTTGCAAATCACCCGCTGCTGCGGCCCGTATTTCAAAACTGTCACCGTACCGCTACAGGGAATATCCCGCACTGGTTGAATTTCCTCACCTAGCAAAGCATTGAGTAAAGTAGATTTGCCTTTGCTGAACTCGCCGACAACAGCAACTCGAAAACATTGAGACTCTAATTTACGAGATATTTTTGTGACTTCTTCTGTTAAACTAGCAGATAGCACGTTGCGATCGCTTCCATCTAGCAAGGTTAAATATAGTTTGCCACAAACAGCGTTAAGTTGTTGCCGATACTCCTGAAACTTTTTCAACTCCTGATAGGACGAAACTGACTGTTTGCGATTTGTTTGCTGTTTGGGTTTTGCTGGCAAATGTTCGATAATGTGACTGGCTGCACGGACAAACAAAGAATCGAGAGATTGAAATCTTGCTGGATCGAGTAACGAATGGACTTCTGCTAAAGCTGTTGTATCCCTTATTGTTTGACTGCTAAAACTCGCTTCCAAAACAGTCAAATATCGCCCGTCGATTCCGAGTCTGTTGGCGATGATTTGCAAATACTGTTTTTCGCGATCGTCCATCGTTCCATCGGCTGCCGACATCTGATAGCCAAAACTAATTAGCAGCAATTTTTCCACCTCAGAAAAACACGCTGTCAGCGCCAACAACACCGGAAATTTCTTGTAAACTTGATGTTGCGTCACGCTTTTAAGCATTGGCATTACCAATTTTTGCAAACTGTTATTAGCAGGAATAAGTTCCTTCAAAGTTGTCGCCAGTTGCTGCTTTTCTTCAGCGCCAAAAGTACCGTCGGCATTAATGACTCCCAACAACACCGTCACCAGCCCCGCCAGAAACAGAATCGGAGGAGTAATATCCTCTTTTCGTAGGTTTTGCCCTGTCAGCCGCGAAACAAGCTCAACTGTTTGAGAACTAATTAACGAAGTATTCATTTGTAGCGCCTAATAATATTTCTTTTATTAAATGGATCATAATAGATCAGTTGTTCTGTGGGTTGCTACCAGGGTAAAAATTGATGATGAACTTTGTATTTCCCGCAGCGGTACAGGCTGCGATCGAGGCTGGCAAGTACGTGCAAGTGTTTACATCGGCTGGAGTGCCGATCGGCATGGCGAGAGATGCAGCCACGGGACAGTTTGCGGCCCATGCTGTGGGTGCGGTTGTCAACAACAGCCCGCTATCGCCCTTAGTGTCTCCCGTGCAGCTTGTTATGGGCGGCTTGCAGATGCACCAAACGCACATGGGCTTTCAAGCCGTCCAAGCGAGTTTGGGGGTGCTGCAAGCGACTACAGCCGTCATTGGTGTGGGAGTTGCGGCTGGGGTAGCTTTGTCAGCGGTGAATTTGCACCAAACTTTGAAACTAAAAAAAGCGGTAGAAAGGCTGGAAGTTAAAGTAGAAAACGGTTTCATCAATTTAGAACAACTTGTCAAAGGCCAAGGTGCGGAAATTAAGCAATTAATTTCCGAAGTGGTTGCAGATATAAAATTTGACAACCACCGTTTAGTTTTAGTGCGGGCTTACGGGTTATTCAATCAAGCAATTCAACGAATGCGATCGGCTTTGCAACTGCAAGATATCAACCGCCGCAATGCTGAAATTGATGCCGCGCGGGGGATGCTGTTTGAAGCTTTAGCAGATTACAGAAATCCGCATTTGTTGGCAGAAACCTGTGCGGCGGGAAAGTTGCGGCGGTTAGAGTGCAGTTGGGCGATCGAGCAAAGTATTATCGGCACGTATCAGGTGCAAAATGAATTTGATGCTGCGGGCGATCGCATTTCTCAACTTCAACAACAAATCCGTCAAGATGGCCTCGGTATTATACAATGCTGTGACTCCGACGAAGAGCTTGACTTTCTCTTTCCTGAAATCACGCGAATTCACAATCATGATTTAGCCGCCTTAGACATTTGGCTGAATCAGATTGAATGGACGAAAGCTTTGCCGCCCAGTGAATTTGAAGAGCTACAAAGTGCTGATTTCAGCAAATCAAACTTAGCTGTTATTGAAGATAAAAAATCAGCAACAACAGCGTTAGCAATACCAGATGAACAGTTATTTTATGAGAATTTGAGGCCGAAGTCTCATTTTTATGCGCTTTACACTCAACTGGAATTTATGCTCGATCCGCAGCAACGAAAAGAGCATGAAAATTATATTATTGAGCAAGGGGAAATAGCTGGTCATAAAAGTTTAGTAGCGTCGAATTTGGAAAAAGCCTCAGATTTGGCTGTTGCTAATCTCTTTCACTACTTCAGAGTCCGGGATAAATCGGAAGAAGAAAACGTCAAGGATCAAATTTATGAAAAAGTCAAAGCGCTTGTGGCAAATCAGCTACAAATTGAGGCAACTGAAGTCACCGTCAACACTAAGTTTACCAAACATTTAGGAGCAGATGATAACGCTAATTTTAGAGCGAGTTTTGTAAATAGTGTGGATCTAAATGCACTACAGCTAATCTTGGCTTTCGAGGAAACTTTCGACATTGAAATTCCCGATGAAGATGCCGAAGAAATAAAAAAAGTTCAACAGGCTGTTGATTACATTTACCAAAAAATCTCGACATCTGCAACGCCAACTCTTACAGAAGAATCCTGTGCAAGTGATAATGTCCAGCAGAAAATTCCTGAAACAACAGAAACGTCGATCGAAGAGAATTCCCTAGCTATAAAAAAATTGGGACTGACTCTGGAAGAAACCAGAATTATGTTCAGCTATCAGTACCACTTGGTGCAAGATGATATTGACAGGGAATCGGATTATAATAAACAGTCCCTAAAGCAAGAGTGGTTAAGCGAGTGGCAAAAGTCAACCACACTTTTTTTGAACAGCAAAATTTCATCTGAAACTCCCGATAACAGGTCATTGAAATTAATTGCTAACTTTCAATTACTCCAAAAATTTGTACAATCCCATCTCATCTCTCCTAACAATCAGTTTACTAGGCGTCTAGTGTTATTAGAAGTAACACTATTTCAAGCATATTACTCCTTGGGGGATAGCCGCGATGAAGCATTTAAAGATTTAAAAATTGCCGATGAAGAAAGACTTACCAGTAAGCTAAAGTTTTTTGCTGGAAAACTAGAGATTGATGTAAATTCTGTTTACCGCTTTAAATCGAACTACAAGGAAGCCATCAAAGTAATTAAAGGCGGAATAAATCCTTTGTTAATTGGTGCAGGCGGCTTCGGAATGGCCGGAGGAATGGCCGTAATTGTTGCTGGCGGTTCAATTCTCGGTGCTAGTGCGGGAGTTGGTGTTGGCGCTTTATTCAGTCAATCTCCCGACACCGCTTTAATCCAAGCAGCCAAGTTAGAAGTCGTGATGCGCGAGATTGTTGTAATTCAAAAAGACATCCCCCTGGCTCAAGAAATTCTCAAACAACAGCGCCTCGCCATACGCTCCATTGAAGACAAACTAGACGATCTACTTCTTAACCAGCAAAAAAATCACAAAGAAATCGAAAATCTCAAAAGAGCGATCGAGTATTTGAAGAAAGCACTCGAAAGAAATCAAGGCTTAATGTAGCAATCATTACGCACTACAGACAAAATAACCCTAGTTTATTACACCTAGGAAGCTGATTTTCACGATCGCACACCCTACTCAAAGACATTCATTAAGTTGCTTCATATCCCCTTGCGGCTGCACTTGCTTGTGCAAACTAATTTTGTCGCCCACTTCATACCCAGAATTAAAACCCGCCTCGCTGCTGACTTGAGAATCTGTTCTCGTTCTAATTTTAACCCCTCGGCCCTCTAGATAATCCGCGATCGCCTGTTGATTTTTCTCAAACATCGATCGTACTACAATCCCTGGAGTTGCCGCCACATCCCCCGAACCCGGAATCCCCGACTCTTCCATCTCCTGTTTTTGTTCCAACAATCTTTGTCTCAACCTTGTCGCGCATCCAACCCGAAAAGCATTCAGATACGCCAACCCCCTGCCGTTTCCTTTGCGGTATTTAGCCCTTTTTTCAATCGCCGAACTCAAATACTCGTACAGATGTTTGCAAACAATCAGGTTTGTAGAAGTTCCCACCAAAAACATACTGCCATTATAAGTATTTCGCATGGCAGTGCAACCGTTAGCATCGGCAATTCCCGAAAGCAGCATCATTTTCCAAGTGACAAATTTCGATGTTGTTTCTACTGAGTTTTCGTCAATCTCTTCTTGGTGATTTGGCCCTAAATCCGCGAGGCTGAGATTGTACTGTGCCAGTAAAACAGAAGCTTTTTCGGCTGCAGCAGTCGATTCATTTTCATTGGATGAGGTGGCGAGGGCTAACAGCTTTTTGATTCTTTCGACAATACTTGTGTCTGGCATTTTTCAATCGATTTTAGGGTGAGACTACGCGGTGGCAAGGATTTGGGTGAATTCCTATTTTAGTATAGCTGGGAATGTGCGATGTTTTTTGAATATAATTTAATTCATATAATAGGCTTTTTTTGAACCGCAGAGGGCGCAGAGGGCACAGAGAGAGAAACAAAACAGTAGCCTTATTTTTCTTTAAACTCTTGTGGGGTGGGCTTCTAGCCCGCCCTAAAACTTAATTTTAAATGCAGAATAACTTACTCTTCGAGGACTTCCAGGACTGATTTGGGCAACAATTTATCTTTAAACCAGACTACTTTTGCTGGCACGTCATTTACATTCACTCCGGCTTTTTCTAAATTCAGCCGTTCGGAAATAGCTAAAATCAAGTTATCGCATTCAGACTTCTGTACTTGTGCAAATTTCTTTTGCAAATACTCCGGCCGCCAATAGCCAACTATTTCTAATAAAAATACTCGCCCGTCGGGATGCACTAACCGAAAGTCGGGAATCATCACACTACCAGGAATCGGAATTAAATCAACTTCTCGCTCTAGTTGCCACTCGGTTTTTGTGGAATTCCATCTTTCAGCAAATGCGGCTTCTAACATACTATCATAAGGCTTGCCAGGGGGATAGTGGCTGACTAAACCGCAGTCGGAATTGAGGGTAAATTTACCTATTTTTAAAACGCCGCTAAAAGGATCTTTTGTGTGCAGTGTCGAGTGCATACTCCATTTAGTGACGTGCAGCAGTGCGGGCAGCATTTTCGCCAGGGCTAAGCCGTAGCGGGTGCTGGGTTTGAATAAGCTTGTAGGGCCGTCTATTGTCAGTGTAAAACCGTGGTCTGCATCGCCTTCAATGTAAGTCATTAATTGAAATAGTTTCAGATAGCGAAATAAGAGTTTGTATTCTCCCGGATCGTTGCGGTGGGCGGTTAATTGGACTTGACTTGCTCGGTAAAATATGCCTTGAACTTGAGAAAGATTGTATTTGTGAAGCAAGTTTTCGGGTGTTGGTGGATTAAACTCAGTGAGGATTTTGTTTTCGTTTAAATCGGCGTATAAACCTGTAGTGATTTCGTGAGGCAAAACTTCTCTGTTTAACTCTTGGCTGAGTTCACTTGCTACTTTTTCCAGGGTTAATTGGGTGGATTGAGGGCTGGGAGTCGATCGCGCGGACAAGGCAAAAACCCGCTGTCTCAACTCTGAGGGTTCTAGGGGACTGATGACTTCCAAGGTGCAGAAACCGCCTTTCAGCAGGTGCGCTAATCCCCGTTTCAGCCGATAATCGGGGCTGTCGCCTTCTAATTCTAGCAAGCGTCCGTCGAGTTCGCCTTGGGTTTTGCCGATCGCACTTTGGAAGCAGTCGATCATTTCGGTGGCTGCATCTAAGTTTTTAGCATCTATCTTGAGGCGGAGAGGAATAATTGATTCTCCGTTTTGGCGGTGGCTTAATAAATCTGTTGGTAGCATTAGTTAATAGTTTTTTATTTTTAACGAACCGCGAAGGCGCAAAGAACGCGAAGGGAAGAGAGAGAAAGAAGGAGAGTGTTTAGAAATAGTTTAGGCTTGCTACCAGGGGATTTCATCATTGTCTTCTCCCCATTTTGCGGGTGATTCTGCTGCTTTTTTGGTTGTCTCTCGATTGACTCCGTAAATGGGTGTCGGTTTGACAGTTTCTAATTTCTGATATTCTGGCTTTGGCGGTTCTATTTGTGTTTGCGGTTTCGGTTTGTGAGGCTGCATTCCTCCCCGGCGGCGCTGAGAAGTTCTTTCTTCGCTGGTGTCTTCGGTGACGACTTCGTAGAGAATTGCTAACTTATTTACATCGCTGCTTTTGCGGAGAACTCGACCCAATCGCTGAATGTATTCGCGTTCGCTGCCGGTACCTGACAATATGATAGCAATTCTGGCGTCGGGAACGTCTACTCCTTCGTTGAGGACGTGGGAGGCGACGAGGGTTTTGTATTCGCCGCTGCGAAAGCGATCGAGGATTTCGTGGCGTTCTTTGACTGGGGTTTGGTGGGTAATTGTGGGGATGAGAAATTCTTGGGAAATTCGGTAAACTGTGGCGTTGTCACCCGTGAAAATTAGGGTGCGCTGGGGAGAGTGTTCTGCTAGTATGTTGGCTAAAATTCGCAGTTTTCCTTCGGTACAAAGGGCGATTTCTTTGGCTTGGCGGTGGGCTAGCATGGCGCGCCGTCCCAGGGGTGATCGCGCGCTTGCCATGATAAACTGTTTCCAACCTTCGAGGCTGGATATTTTGATGTTAGACTGTTTTAAGAAGTCGTTCCGAATGTTGATTAATTCGGCGTAGCGATCGCCCTCTTCTTTTGACAGTTTTACCATAATTTGAACTATTTTATGGTCGGCTAAAGCATCGCCTGCCAAATCTTCGGGTCTTTTGCTAAATACTGTGGGGCCGATGAGAAAATGTAAATCGCTGTGGCGGCCGTCGGTGCGATCGGGTGTAGCTGTCAGTCCGAGTCGAAAAGGCGCGATCGCATATTCGGAAATTACTCGATAAAAGTCTGTTGGCAAATGGTGGCATTCGTCAAAAACCAGCAAACCGTATTTATTGCCCAATGTTTCTGCATGAATACTTGCACTGTCGTAAGTTGCCACTAAAATTGGCGTTTTGTCCCGCGAACCTCCGCCCAACAATCCGATTTCGATATCTGGAAAAGCTGCTTTTAAATTAGCATACCACTGGTGCATTAAATCGAGAGTTGGTACTACAATTAATGTACTGCGACCAGTGACTTGCATGGCTAATTGCGCCAGATAAGTTTTGCCCGAAGCAGTGGGGAGGACGACTACTCCTTGGCTTCCTGCTTCCTGCCAAGCTGCGAGGGCCTGTTCTTGATGTGGGTAAGGCTGCATTTCCACGCTGGGTACGAGTTCGAGTAGTTCGTATGCCCTGGCTTCGTCGGTGAAGTGAATGCACTCGGCTTGGAGGCATTCTACCAGCGGGCGGTAGTGAATTGCTCGAATGCGGTATTTTTCCACGCGATCGTCCCATGTTGCAAAGTCCACCCAGTCTCTGCCTTTGGGCGGCGGGTGCAGCAATAGAGTTCCGCGATCGAATGTTAAAGTAGGTAAACGTGGCATTGTTTTTGGAGACCTGAGTCGCTGCTGTTAAATTATAATTGACAATCCCCGCGCTGAAGCTGCGGGGATTCTTAAGACCATAATTTAAGTCTTAAAGGCGCTGACAAAGCACCCCTACCGATTCCGCTTAGATCGAGTCCAAGCATTATCGTTACTTTTCTACCAATGTTCCCACAACCATTGCAATCTGCATTAATCAACCAACCTTGAGCTGTTCTGTACAAACCACGCTTAACTCGTTTGCCAGTTGGAAGCCACCCTTCGGGTTTTTCGCCGAATGTAGGTAGC
The DNA here is from genome assembly GCF_036701635.1 of Microcoleus sp. N9_B4. NCBI lineage: Bacteria > Bacillati > Cyanobacteriota > Cyanophyceae > Oscillatoriales > Microcoleaceae > Microcoleus > Microcoleus sp. N9_B4. Next base: position 25,139 of record NZ_JAUBRC010000025.1, read on the forward strand.
GAATCATTATCAACAAACGACGCTTTGGATGAATAAGATTCTTCCGTTTCCACAAATTTCAATCCGTACTGCTCACAAAGTTGAGCAATTCTATCTTTTAATCTGCCCGTAGGGATTTGCACAAACTTTTGATTAGTTTTGTTTCCCATATTGGCAGATTTTTTTTGTCCCTTATTCCAGCCGAATACAATCGTTCCTATGCGATTTTTTAAGCAGTGGTTTATTACCTTCCTTGCTGCCTTGTTGACGGCATCTCGCATTTGGCGGTTACGTTTCTCTGTTAAGCCGGCAAGTCTTTTAGACCAGAATCCATTAGCTTTTCCCTTCATCAGAAATGCTACCCGTTTGTTGTATCCCTGATTGAGCGATTTTAAATGCCGGCCATCAACAATAAAACTTGTACCGACATTGCTCACGCAAGTTAGCCAGTTATCTACGCCGTGGTCAATCATTAAGCACTTAGTCGGGTCAATATCTGCCTGTATTTGGTTTACTTTGTAGACAAATTCTAGGTAGAAACAGCCGTTCCGAGGAAGAATGCGATACTCTCGAATCGACTTAAAATCAAGATTAGAGGGTATCGGTAAAAAGAACGCATCTAAGCCGAACCACGCTTTAACCTTGCTTCCAAGGGGGAATCTCAACATTCCATCTTTGAGTTTTACCGACCTACCTGTAAATGTCACAAGTGCCATGCCGCCTTGACGATATTTTGGTAGTTTCGGACGTTCCGTAATTACCCCACTTTTAAAAGCTCTTAGTAATCCCATAAATGACTTAAAAGACTCTGCTACGCCCGTCAATATTTGTTGGGCAGTATCAGAGTAGAACGCTTGATAGTGTCGGTTCCGATTTTCAGTCCCCAAAACTTTGTGCAACTGAGCACGGCTTGGGATTTTACCAGTTTTAAAGTATAGCTGGCGGCCATAGTAAGTTCCGCAATTAGAAAGCTTTGCAGCTTCGGAACACAGGTATTCAAGAATAGCTTGAACATCTGAATCAGCCCGAATTAAATTTTGTTGACAGCCAAACATGAGTTGTCCTCCTTGTTGTAATATAATACAGCAAAACACCGGAAAATTTTATGAAAAAATGTTGAAATTTTTTAGATTCAGGAATCTAAATTTGCAATTGTTGAAGCTCACTGCAAATCTGTAGGTAGAACTAAAACTGATGTATTTAGAGTCAATCAGGAGCCTCAAGAGTAAGGAAAAGCCGTCCTGAACGGACGGGGCTTCAGACCCAGTTTTTTGGTGACTGATAAGATGAGTATTTTGACTGCATATATATCGACTTATGGAAAACGATCAATTTGGGAAATTGCGATCGCACTGGCGGAAAATCCAACAAAAATTCTCCTAGCCCAGCCGGATTGCCAAATCTAAAATCTACAATGGTATTGTCCCACTGGGGATGGTTTTTAGGTTAGATTCGATCTACGTATGCCTGAGATTAGAGGTTATAGATGGAAATAGGCGTCCCCAAGGAAATCAAGGATTTGGAGTTTCGAGTCGGGCTCAGCCCCACAAGTGTCCGGGCTTGTTCGGACAAAGGCCACGTAGTTTTCGTAGAAACGAATGCTGGTGCTGGGGCCGGTTTCGCGGACGAGGACTACGTTGAGGCAGGGGCTAAGATTGTTTTAAAGGCTTCAGATGTCTGGAAGCGCGAACTAATTGTTAAAGTTAAGGAACCGCTGCCTGCTGAGTATCCACTGATACAAAAAGAGCAGTTGCTATTTACATATTTGCACTTGGCTGCCGATCGCACATTAACCGAGTATTTAATCAGCAGCGGAGTCCAGGCCATCGCCTACGAAACCGTCGAACTCCCGGACAGAAAATTGCCACTGCTGACGCCGATGAGCATTATTGCAGGGCGTTTGGCCGTGCAGTTCGGAGCTCGGTTTCTGGAACGACAGCAAGGTGGCCGGGGCGTACTTTTGGGCGGTGTACCAGGGGTAAGACCGGGTAAAGTTGTGATTTTGGGCGGCGGAATCGTTGGCACAGAAGCAGCGCGAATTGCTGTAGGAATGGGCGCTAGAGTGCAGATTTTAGACGTAAATGTCGATCGCCTAGCCTACTTGGAAACTCTGTTCGGTTCCAGAGTAGAATACCTCTATAGCAGTCCTTTGCAAATTGAAGCAATTGTTCCCGATGCTGATTTGTTAATCGGCGCGGTTTTGGTCTTAGGTAAAAAAGCTCCAATTCTGGTTTCTCGCGAATTTGTTGCGAAGATGCACCCCGGTTCTGTGATTGTTGATGTAGCCGTTGACCAAGGCGGCTGCGTGGAAACTTTGCGGGTAACTTCTCATACAAATCCTACTTATGTTGAGGAAGGAGTTGTGCATTACGGCGTGCCAAATATGCCCGGTGCTGTTCCTTGGACTGCAACTCAAGCTTTGAATAACAGCACTTTGCCTTATGTTTTGCAGTTGGCAAATAACGGGATTAAAGCTTTGGAAATGAATCAGAGTTTGGCGAAGGGATTGAACGTGCAGAATCACCGATTGGTGCATCCGGCCGTGCGCGAGGTTTTCCCCGATTTGGCCGATTAGATTCCCACTTTTTCAGCAAATCCCGTAGGGTGCGTCAGATCAAAGCTTGGGGATTATTAATAACCGGACGCGATCTGACGCACCCTACTCAACTACACAGCGTTTTGCGATATTTGGCTAACAGTAAATCCTCGAAACTAAAGGATTTCTCAACCCGAACAGTAATTTGTGCAAAAAAATATTACTCGCAGCCCCGAAAAAAAATAAATTCCCCAAAGCACTTGACAGATTCGCGGAGGTATGGCAGAGTAGTAATTCGTGACCGATGCGGAACTGGCGGAATTGGTAGACGCGCATGATTCAGGTTCATGTGGTGCAAGCCTTCCGGGTTCAAGTCCCGGGTTCCGCATTCCCAAGGCAGAAAAAAGTTTGGGGTTAACCCGATACAGGCAATAACCCCATTCGCTCTGCTGAATTAAACAATGTTGACAAGTATTCAAAATCCCCTAGTTAAAGAAATTCGCAAGCTGCATAGCTCGAAGGGACGCAGGGAACAACAATTATTTTTACTCGAAGGGACGCACTTGCTCGAAGAAGCTTGCGCTGCCAAATACCCACTAGCAACGGTTTGCTGCACTCCCGAATGGCTGGAGGATCACGGGAAACTTTGGGAGCAAGTTGGTAATTTAGCCGATCGCACAGAATTAGTAAGTGCAAAAGTGTTAGAGTCGATCGCCACTACAGTCCAACCCGACGGCATTGTCGCCACCGCACCCCGCACCGCAACAGAGCCCGCAAAATTGTCAACTTTAGGAATAGCCCTAGAAACAATCCAAGATCCCGGCAACTTGGGGGCGATCGTCCGCACGGCTGCGGCTGCTAATGCCGACGGTTTGCTGCTGAGCGCAGACAGCGCCGATTTAGACCATCCCAAAGTGCTGCGCGCCTCAGCAGGAGCTTGGTTTAAGCTACCAATGGCAGTCAGTCCAGATTTAACCGCCGAAGTCTCCGCCTATAAAAATCGAGGAATGCAAATTTTAGCAACTGTCGCCGGGGCCAGTTTAAGTTATTGGGAAGTAGATTTGCGAGTGCCGACTCTGATAGTTTTGGGCAACGAAGGATCTGGTTTGTCGGAAGAATTGAGGAGTTTGGCCGATCGACAAATCCAAATTCCCCTGAGTCGTGGCGTAGAATCTTTAAATGTGTCGATCGCCGCAGCCCTCATCTTGTACGAAGCTCAACGGCAAAGAAGTCATTAGTTATTAGTCATTAGTCATTAGTCATTATCTGTTGGGGCGGGTTCATCAATATCTGTAACTTCATATTCAGGGTATTGAAAAGCTGTTGGGCATTTAAATTGTATTTTTTGTATTTTTTACTTGCACTGTGCCAAAAGGAGCAAATCCCCTCCCATCTCCCCCTCTTCCCATCTACCCCTCTGAGATGTGGCGGCTTTTGTTTATATTGATGCACACTGTAAAGCCAGGAAAGCGGATACTCTCGTATCAACAGTCCAGGCTGGCATGAAATAAATATGAAGAAGTGTAGCCAAGTGCTCTCACAAATGTTAAGATTCTTAACATAACGTAGTATTGTGCACGCCCCAACCAAAACCTAACCTGAGACGGTGCTGACTGGGAGTAGTAGCTAGCTACCATAAAATTAAGCCTCTTTAAATGGAAGGAAAGCGCAAGTCCCCGCCCGCTTTCCTTCCCAGCTAAAGCTAGGGGTTTGCGACTACCGCAAACCTTTAGAGGCACAGATCCTCAGCGGGAAAAGCTCATGAAAACTCTTAAGTCCTCAGATACAGATTCTGTTCGCGCTTACTTGCGGGAAATCGGCCGCGTTCCCTTGTTGACCCATGAGCAAGAAATACTCTACGGGAAACAGGTACAGCGCTCAACCGCACTGCATCAGGAGAAAAATATTTTAGCCGAAGAGTTAGGCCGCGACCCGACGGCGGCTGAATGGGCACAGGCAGTTGGGCTGTCTGAGGCACAGTTGCAGCGGACGATCGAAAACGGGGAAAGGGCAAAGCGCCAAATGGTGGAAGCGAATCTCCGCCTGGTAGTGTCTGTTGCCAAGAAATATATCAAGCGCAACGTAGATTTACTGGATCTAATTCAGGAAGGCACGATCGGGATGCAGCGGGGAGTAGAAAAATTTGACCCGACTAAGGGCTACAGATTTTCTACTTATGCTTATTGGTGGATTCGTCAGGCAATTACCCGGGCCATCGCCGAAAAAGGCCGCACCATCCGCTTGCCGATCCACATCACCGAAAAGCTCAACAAAATTAAAAAAGCTCAGCGCCAACTTGCTCAACAGCTTGGTCGCGCGGCCACGGCTGCTGAATTGGCATCCGAGTTAGAATTGACTCCCAAACAAATTCGCGAATATCTCGATCGCGCGCGCCTGCCACTTTCCCTGGACTTGCGCGTGGGAGACAATCAAGATACCGAGTTGGGCGATTTGTTGGAAGATACGGGTACTACCCCGGAAGATTTTGCCCTGCAATCTTCCCTGCGGACTGACTTAGACCAGCTAATGGCGGAACTGACTCAGCAACAGCGAGAAGTGCTCGCCTTGCGGTTCGGTTTAGAAGACGGGCAAACCTTAACTTTGGCCAAAATAGGCGATCGTCTCAACATCAGTCGGGAACGAGTGCGGCAAATAGAACGGGAAGCTTTGACTAAACTCCGCAAGCGCAAGCAAGATATCAACGATTATCTAGCCAGCTAGCTAGATTGGGGATTGGCGATCGGGTTCCCCCACTTGCAATCCCCAATCTAAAATCGTAAAAACCGCCGCTTTTAATTCGGTTGTGCCCACTTGGTTGCTATGACTGTCCTGCTACATTAGTAATTACTTAGTAATAAAGATCAGCAGCCATCAGATAAGGGTTATTTAATTTAACCGCCCGCGTCTAACATAACAAGCTGTCTCTGAAACGGAGGTACTCGTGAGCAACTCATCTAATAAATCCCCAGAATTCTTTGAAGAAGACGGAGAAAATGCCAACTTATTATGGCAATACGTGCAGTCAATGGCTCCCGACACAGTTTCTCAGTTGTCTAAGCCGACTTCTCACGAAGTGTTTCAAGTAATGGAGCGAAATATTGTTGGACTATTGGGGAATTTGCCTTCGGAACACTTCGGGGTGACAGTGACTACCAGTCGCGAACATTTGGGTAGATTGCTCGCCTCAGCTATGATTAGCGGTTATTTTCTCAAAAATGCCGAACAGCGAATGACTTTTGAAAAGTCCATACAAGCCAGTGAGAGACATGGCTCGGACGATTAGTAGATTCTTAACATTTAAGTGATCCAAGTGTCAAGCCCCCCCTCGCAAGATGGGGGCTTAATATTTTAGATTTTAGATTTTAGATTTTAGGTTTTAGATTGTTGATTTTAGATTTTAGATTTTAGATTGTTGATTAAATAATAATTGAATAATTATTGATATTATTCTTAAATTCCCCATTCCCCATTCATAATTAATATGTCTCTTCCTCCTTTGGCCCACAAAGTTATCGGCGTTGCTGCAATCTGGAACGATCGCCAACAAATTTTGATTGACAAGCGCCGACAACATGGACTGCACGGGGGTTTCTGGGAGTTTCCGGGCGGAAAAATAGAGCCTGGGGAAACAATCGAAGCTTGCATAAAACGGGAAATTATGGAGGAGTTGGGGATTGTCGTAGAAGTTGGCGATCGCCTGATTACAATTGACCACGACTACACTAAATTTACAGTTAGACTATACGTGCACCACTGCCGCCACGTCAGCGGGGAACCGCAAACGATCGAATGCGAGGAAATTCGCTGGGTGACACTCGATGAAATCGACCAATTTACTTTTCCCAAGGCCAACGCACAGATTATTGCTGCACTGCGGAAAAGTTGAGCTGTAATATCAAATTCGGTTGCTACTGACAACTGACAAATCTACAGCTAAGTTTTATTTTTGGACGGGCAGAGTAAAGTGAAAACAACTGCCTCTATCGGGTACAGAATCTACCCAAATTTGACCGTAGTGGGCGCGGATGATGCCTTGACAAAGAGACAGTCCAATGCCGTAACCGTCTTTTGATTTATCTCGCTGCAAGCGAAAGCTGTCTTCAAAAATGCTCGCGCAATCTTCTTCAGGAATTCCCGGGCCGCTGTTGCAAATGCTGACTTGAACTTTGTAAGCGGTGCGGTGGAGAATTGAAAGATTAACAGTTCCTCTTTCTGGGGTGTACTTGCTGGCGTTGTCAAGCAGGTTGACTATGACTTGTTTGATGCGATCGGGATCGGCATAAACCAAGGGCAAATCTGTGGGAATGTCTGTTTCTATGTTCAGACTTTTCGCCTGAAATTTGTCTTGAAACTGCATGATTACATCTTGACAAATCGCTCCCAGTTCGATTCTTTTTGGTTCAATGTGGAGTTGAGCGTTTGTACCCCGGGCTGCTTGCAGGATATCTGTAATCATCCGATCGACAATTCGGATTTGACGGCGGGCTTGCTTCATCAAATGAGCCGCCAGATTTGGTGTCAAACGCGACTTTTCCCCCTCTTTTACCTTCTGACTTGACTCCAAAGTCTCCAAAGCCAAAGATGCCGCTGTCAAGGGATTACGCAAGTCGTGAGCTAGCATCGCAATAATCCGGTCTTTCAACTGCAACTGCTCTTGCAGGTGTTCTTTTTCCTGTTTGAGGCGAAAAACTTCATCGGAAAGCTGCACAAGTTCGGCGGCGCAAGCAACGGAATAGATGGGTTTTGGGTCAGTCAGGCTTTCAGCAAGAGCTGGGGCCGACTGCTGCTGAGCTGTGTATTCTTCTACAGAACGCTTCCAGCGGGGCCACCAGTGTTCGAGTTGGGCGATTAAATTGCTGCCGGCGAGAGTTTGTCGCGGATCGGGATGAATTTTGAGCAGCGAGGGAGTGGCTACCAGTTTAAAGTGTTCGGCTAAATCGGGCTGTTCTCCTACGTCGATGATTTGAAGCTCAAAGTCGCACTCTGCCTTCAAATCCTTTAGGGACTTGCGGATGTGTCTGGTCTGTTCCCGGGAAGAGGAACGCTTGTCTACAAACAGCAAAAGCTGTAAAAGCGGTGCGGGATTTACCGGCTGTTCGGGAGAACAGTCCGTGCCGCTGGTGCCGAGTGTTGGATGGACGCTGTTGAGCTTTTCGATCGGGTGAAAATAATTGAGCATTGCCGAGCCGAGTTATTTCACTTCTACTTTAATTTAATACTTACTTTAGATTTATGCTATTGTCCGATAATTTCATTACAAGCGGGCAGATGATATTTTTGAGATGGAAGAAAAATGAGTCGCTGCGGGTGGTGGTTCAAGTGGCGGCCGCCTTTTTTGTGCTGTGCCTGTTGCTGACGCTGCACCGCTACTACAGCTTTTACGCTACTTACGACCAAGGCATTTTCAATCAACTTTTTTGGAACGGCACTCGGGGTCACTTGTTTGAGAGTTCCCTCTCTTCGGCTTTGTCCACTAATGTGGTTCACCAAAATCAGCTCCCGGAAGTATCTTACTACCGGTTGGGGCAGCATTTCACGCCGGCGCTAATGCTGTGGCTGCCAATTTACTCGCTGTTTCCCTCGCCCGTCACTTTGACCGTGTTGCAGGTGACTTTAATTACAGCGGCTGGAGGAGTGCTCTATGCTCTCGCCAGACACTATCTGGAACCGAGGCTGTCGGCGACCATTGTTGTGAGCTATTACTGCGCTAACGCGGTCATCGGCCCGACTTTGGGCAATTTTCACGATATTTGTCAAATGCCGCTGTATGTCTTTGGCTTGCTGCTGGCGATGGAGAAGCGCTGGTGGCCGTTGTTTGGGATTCTGGCAACTTTAATTTTGGCCGTGCGAGAAGATGGGGGAGTTGTTTTATTTGGCGTCGGAGTTTACCTGATTTTGAGCCGGCGCTACCCGAGGACTGGTTTAGCAGTCTGCATACTCAGTTTTGGTTATATGATCGTCCTGACCAATCTGATTATGCCTTTGTTTTCTGCTGATATATCCCAGCGGTTTATGATGGAGCGCTTCGGCCAATATGCCGATGGAGATGAAGCTTCTACTCTAGAAATTATTTGGGGAATGGTGAGCAATCCCTGGCGGTTGGTGGCTCAGTTATTTACGCCGTTTTTTGGTAAGATTAGATACCTGCTTGGCCAGTGGTTGCCATTAGCTTTGGTTCCTGCTTTCGCGCCTGCGTCTTGGATGATAGCTGGATTTCCGCTGCTGAAGCTATTTTTAGCGAAAGGAGATTCGGTGCTGGCGATTAATATTCGCTATGCGATGACTGTGGTTCCAGGGCTTTTTTATGGGGCAATTCTGTGGTGGGCCCAGCGTCAAAAGGAAGAAGATAGAATGGTGAGAGAGGAAAGAATGTTTTTGCGTTTTCCTTCTGCTTTATTTCCTTTGCCTTCTTCTTCAAATTTTCGCCGCTTTTGGGGGTTTTGCATCTGTTTGTCGCTATTTTTTACCTTCACTTCTAACCCAAATCGGACTTTTTCTTTGATTTTGCCCGATGCGATCGATCCTTGGGTGCAGGTTCCTCTCGTCAGACAATGGCAGCACGTTTTGCAAGTGCGACCGCTGTTGGCTCAAATTCCTGCTGATGCTAGCGTGGCAGCGACGAATACTATTGTGCCGATTTTGTCAAGCAGGCGGGAAATTCTCAGGTTTCCGATGTTTGAACTCCGCAATGATGCGGGGAAGGCAGTGAAGATGCAATATGTAATTGCCGATTTGTGGCAGTTGCAGCAGTATCAGGCTGCGTTTCGCGGGGAACGGGGACAGTTGCGGGAGATCGTACCGGCGATCGATCGAATGTCCAAATCGGGAGAGTACGGAATTGTTGGCTTTGAAGACGGTGCGATTTTGATGCGTCAGGGTGCTGTTTCTAACTCTGCATCGGTTGCTGCTTGGACCCGTTTTCGCGGTGAATTGGAGCCAATTTTGAAGAAACGGTAAGCGGGTAGTTACGATCGCCATTGCTTCCCTCAGTGGCTCAAATCTTGAGGAAACCTGTTTTTTCAGGTAATGGCGATCGAGCAATTTCCTGCAAAAACCAGGTTTAGGCATGATTTTCTGTCTTTGTTGCTGCCAAAAGTCAGGCATTGGGCATCAACTTGCGCTCAACTCAAATTTAAGGGCGATAATTATACAATCAATCTGTTAATCCTAAACATTAAGTTATATAAATTATTTGGAGGGAGAAAGATGAAAATTTTGGTATTGGCATGGGAGTTTCCTCCCAGAATAGTAGGCGGTATAGCCCGCCACGTATCGGAACTATATCCAGAATTGGTGAAGCTGGGACACGAAATTCACTTAATTACAGTAGAGTTCGGCCACGCGCCGATGTACGAAGTGGTGGAAGGAATACGTGTGCATCGGGTGGTGGTGGGGCACGCTAGGGACTTTTTTCACTGGGTGGCGAACCTCAACCAAAGCATGGGCCACCAAGGCGGGAAACTGATGCTTGAGGAAGGCCCCTTTGATATCATCCACGCTCACGATTGGTTAGTGGGAGATGCGGCGATCGCCCTCAAGCATACCTTTAAAGTACCGCTAATTACCACCATCCACGCCACCGAATACGGGCGCTTCAACGGCATCCACAATGACGGGCAGCGCTACATTAACGCCAAGGAAAACGACCTCGCTTACAATTCTTGGCGAGTAATTGTTTGCAGTGATTATATGCGGCGGGAAGCCGAACGGGTACTATCGACTCCGTGGAACAAAATAGAGGTAATTTACAACGGAATTAGACCGGATAAAAAGCCCAGGTGGCACGAATTTGACGCGATGGATTTCCGCCGCAGGTTTGCGGCTGATGATGAGAAAATAGTCTATTATGTAGGAAGAATTAGCTATGAAAAAGGCATTGCTGTATTTCTAAATGCGGCACCTAAAGTAATTTGGGAAATGGGGGGTAAAGCGAAAATTGTAATTGTGGGCGGCGGCAATACAGACCATCTTAAACATTTAGCTTGGCATTTAGGAATTTGGAATAAGTGTTATTTTACTGGGTTCATGTTTGAGGAACATCTCGACAAATTCCAGACGGTGGCTGACTGCGCGGTTTTCCCCAGTCTTTACGAACCTTTTGGGATTGTAGCGTTAGAAAGCTTTGCTGCAAGAGTGCCTGTAGTGGTTTCGGATGCGGGCGGACTTCCAGAGGTGGTGCTGCACACTAAAACTGGCGTTGTTACTGAGGCAAACAATCGGGATTCTTTGGCCTGGGGAATTTTAGAGGTTTTGAAAAATCCGGGTTACGCGCGGTGGTTGGTTGACAATGCTTATCAAGATTTGGAACGCCGATTTAGTTGGCCGAAGTTGGCGATAGAAACCGAGTGGGTTTATGAACGGGTGGTGGAGGAAAGGGCTGAGGTTGATTGGTAAGAATGCTCTTTTTTGACAGTTGACAGTTGACGGTTGACAGTTGACGGTTGACGGTTGACAGTTGACAGTGAGTCGAATATCCACTTTTTTGGTGCAAATCTTAAGAATTTGTAACACAATGATAGAGACACTCGAACTTACTTTGAGTGCACTCGGAAGATTTAAAGGGAATTAGCATCTTGAATATTTTTAGGGACATCGATCCCCAACCCAGACGCAGCTTACTGACTTTATTCACCGCAGGGCTGCTATTCTGGTCGAGTTTGGCTTCGCTACTGCCAACTTTGCCGCTGTACGTTCAATTTGTGGGCGGCACAAAACAGCAAATTGGCTTTGTGATGGGTGCATTTGCGATCGGACTTTTGCTATCGAGGCCGCAGTTGGGTAAAATAGCCGACAGCAGGGGTCGAAAACAAGTTTTGCTTCTAGGCGCGTCAGTCGCTGCGATCGCCCCTTTGGGCTACCTGTTAGCTCAATCTATCCCCTTACTGTTACTTATTCGCGTTTTTCACGGAATTAGTATCGCCGCTTTTACTACAGCTTATAGCGCTTTGGTAACAGATTTGTCGCCGCCAGGAAAGCGAGGCGAATTAATCGGTAACATGAGCTTGGTGAATCCTATTGGTCTAGCAGTTGGGCCGGCTATTGGCGGATTTGTGCAAGCTTGGGTTGGTTATATTCCTTTGTTTGCGATGTCGGCGGCTTTCGCTGCAATGGCTGTATTTTTTACCTGCAAAATTGCGGAACCTAATTTTGTAGATTTAACAAAATCGGACTCGCTATCTGAGGATAAAAATAGCCAAAAATACTGGGAAATGCTGTGGAATCCGAGAGTGCGGATTCCGGCTTTAGTGTTATTGGTGGTTGGTTTAGTATTTGGAACTTTGAGCACTTTTATGCCTTTGTTTATCCAAGAAACTAAGGCTAATTTGAATCCGGGATTATTTTATTCTACGGCGGCTATCGCCAGTTTCGGTATACGGTTGCTAACGGGACGGGCTTCGGACAAATACGGTCGCGGCTTGTTTATTTCTGGCGGCTTAATCTGTTATGCCGTATCTATGTTATTGTTGTATTTTGCTAACAATAGCAGTGCTTTTTTAATCGCAGCTTTGGTTGAAGGTTGCGCGGGCGGTACGGTTTTGCCGATGATGGTAACGCTGATGTCGGACAGGTGCGAACCTTATGAAAGGGGCCGCTTGTTTTCGCTTTGTATTGGCGGATTTGATTTGGGGATTGCGATTGCTGGCCCCACTTTAGGCTTTGTGGCTGAACAAGTTGGGTACAGAAATATGTTTGGTTTTGCGGCTGGCCTCGCTGGCTTGGCTTTGCTGGTTTTTATTACTCAGTCTAGCAAGGGCTTGTCTAATTCGATGAAATTTGCGATCGGTCGAGGCAAAGATATTTATGCTTTGAATCGATGATATAACAGAAGCAAGAAGGAAGAGGCAATCATGGGACTTACCAAAAAACCCGGCTTCTCCCAAAAATCGTGAATCTATGCGACAGATATTGAGGCAGAAACCGGGTTTTTGCCCCCGCGCACCATTCTCACCAACAGGCAAGATGCCTGTTCCACAAAGAGTGAGGTTTCTTGTAAAATACTAATTAAAAAAGTTATGAGCCTTGAATGTTGAGTTGGATTAATTTCTTAATTCAAAACTCAAAACTCAAAATTCATAACTTTTAGTAGTGGGCTTGGAGGGATTCGAACCCCCGACCTCATGGTTCGTAGCCATGCACTCTATCCAACTAAGCTACAAGCCCCTGTTGAGTTCAGATTTAATCTAAAATTGATTAAGTTCTTTTCTCACAGAATCTAACATTAACACCATTACCAAAATAATGCAAGACCTTTCGCAAACTTTTTCTAAATTGCCCGATCGCACACAGCTAACTCACCTCGACAACAGCGGGGAAGCCCAAATGGTGGACGTTTCGGCGAAGGTGCCGACTGTGCGACAAGCTGTGGCTGCTGGCCGGGTGCGGATGTTGCCGGAGACGTTTGCGGCGATTGAAGCGGGGAATGCGCCGAAAGGTGATGTGTTGGGCACTGCAAGGCTGGCTGGAATTATGGCGGCGAAACAGACTGCACATTTGATTCCTCTGTGTCACCCTCTGCCGCTGAGTAGTGTGGAGGTGCAGGTGATGCCGGATGCTGGGTTGCCGGGGTATCAAATTCGGGCGACGGTGAAAATTAAGGCGGAAACTGGGGTGGAAATGGAGGCGCTGACGGCGGTTTCGGTGGCGGCGCTGACTTTGTATGATATGGCGAAAGGGTTGGAAAAGTCGATCGCCATTGAGTCAATTCACCTGGTGAGTAAAAGTGGCGGCAAGTCTGGAGACTATGAAAATGTAGAGGCATAAGTTTCATGCCGAAAGAGGGATGCAGCATTCAAAAAGCTGCACTTATGATTAAAATAGGCACTGAACTACTAATATCAAGTGAAAAACTATGCCTCCTCGTTGGCCCCGCAAACCCGATCGCAACGATCCAGAGTACCGCCGTTTAGATGACCGGATGAATTTTGCTATCCACGTCGGTCTTTTTTCTGCTACCAATTCTGGTTTGTGGTTTGTTCACAATTTGCAAAAGGCTGATTGGCCTTGGGCAATTTCGGTAACGGGTGGATGGGCTCTAGTAGTTTTGGCCCACGCGATTTACCATTTTGCGATCGCCGATTATTCGCCCCTCACCAAAGATTCTGGCTGAAGGCAGTTGGTGGCGATTTGTTAAGTCTTTTGATTGATAACAAATAACTTTGTGCTTTTTTGATATGGCTAATACTACACAGGCGATCGAATCTTTAGCAGCCGAAATCGGCGAAAATGTCTACATTGACATTGCCAAGTGGCATTTGTATCTCAATGATGCCCACCTGCATACAGTTGTTGCTGAACAACTTTATTCGATGCTGGAAGATGGCGATTTAGATGCTGACAAAGTTGCACAAGTTTTGCAAGGAATTCCAGTCAAGTTGGGCGGCGGCAAGCGGGAAGTGCCGCTTGCCGATTTGATTCCGATGCAGTGTCAAGTTCAGTTGATGGATGTTTTGGAGGAATTTCAGCGGAAGATGTAAAGAAAAGGGCGGGTTTTGTACGCAGATTGTGGGCGTTGTGTCTGGTATTTCGCCCTTAACCCGCCCCGACAATTTTATTTGCGAAAACGCCCCCGAATTCGACCTACAAACATATCAACTTCCGGCAACTTCATCTGACTGACAAACAGGGCAAAAACCCCTAACCCTACACAACTTGCCACACTCAACTGTACTAATTGAATTACCAAACCTTCAGTACCCAAAACTCTTTGACAGGCTTGCAGAGTAGCCAAGGTAACGAAAGCAGTTAGACAACTGCCAGAAGTTAACCCCAGAAAAGGCAAACTCCACTCCCCCCAAGGCAGGCCGCCCAGCTTTTTATCTAAAAAGTACAAAAGCATAACCATCGAAACAAGATTCACTCCCACCGTCGCCAAAACTAATCCGGGCGCGCCAAAAGCTCCTACTAACAAATAATCCAGTAGTCCGTTCAAAAAGATATTGATAATACTGACACGAAAAGGGGTTTCTCCGTCTCCCAAAGCGTAAAATACCCGTACCACAACGTCGCGTCCCAAATACACAAACATTCCAATACTGTAAGCCATCAATATCGGCGTGACAAACAGCGAGGCCGATCGATCGAAAGCATAGCGTTCGTAAACCACGCGGACGATCGGCCCAGCAAGTGTTACCATTAAAGCGCTAAGCGGCAGCATCGTAAGGGCAGTCAAAACTAAAGATTGACGAATTCTATCTTTTAATTCCGGCCAATCTTTTGGTTCGGTGAGGCGAGAAAATATGGGTAGAAATGGCACTAAAATTACATTAGAAATAATGCCTAAAGGCGTCATAACTAACAAGCCGCTGTAACCCATCGCAGAGGCAGCTTGAGGGATGTAGGATGCGAAAAATAGGTCAGTATAAACATTAATTTGCAGCATTCCTGATGATAAGGTAGCAGGAACCATCACCTTAATTACTTCTTGCACTCCCGGCCGTTTAAAATTAAACCGCAAGCGCAATGTTCCCAAGCCGGCGCGCCACTGCGCCACAAGTTGCACCAACCATTGCAAAACAGCACCCGCTAAAGTTCCCCAAGCTAACACTAAGCCGCCAATTAGTGCGTATTCTGGCTGAATAATTTTGTCTCCGAGTTGCAGTGCGAGAATCCCCAAACCGCCGACAAGTGCAACGCTGGAAAATAAAGGACTAATCGAAGGCAACCAGTACATATCGGCGGCGTTGAGAGTGCCGAAACCAATGCCGATTAAGCCTGAAAGTAAGGCCATCGGTGCCATAATCCGAAATTGCTGGACGGCAATTGCTTTGATTTGTAAACCTTCTGCTGTTCTATTTAATCCCGGTGCCACCAAATCGATCAGCGGATCGGCAAAAATAATTAAAGCGATCGTCACCAACAGCAGCAAGCCGCCGACTAAGGTGGTGATAGTCTCGACTAAGGGCGCTGCTTCTTTTTTATCCCGGCGGGCTAAAACACTGACTATGGCGCTGTGAAATGGCCCGTTAATCCCTCCCAGCAAAATAAATAAGAAACCAGGGATGACGTAGGCGTAGTTGTAGGCATCGACGGCGACACCGACTCCAAAGGCTGCGGCGATCGCAATTTGGCGCACCAACCCAAAGACTTTGCTAATTAGAGTGGCGACTGCGACAATGCCGGCAATCCCTGCGAGGGAACGAGAGGGCTTCTGCGGTTCAGACACAAATAGTTACAAATGCTAGTGCTAAAAGGCTTCACTAAGTTTAATAGCAAATCGGGAAAATCATAACATGAATTCAGAAAATTTCTATTCCCAATTACCTTTACTGGACAATTTTCTCAAGATTACCGATCTCAGTAATTTTTTTGACGTACCTGATGATTGGTACATTGTTGTCACAGATATTCGCGGTTCTACAAAAGCGATTGAAGCTGGAAAATACAAAGAAGTTAACTTATTGGGGGCTTGTTCGATCGTTGCTGTTTTGAATGTAGCAGGCAAAACTGAGATTCCGTTTGTGTTTGGTGGCGACGGCGCTTCTCTTTTAATGGGGCCATCGCTTTTACCCGCTGCCCAGAAAGCTTTGCTGGCCACTCAACAACTAGCTAAAACTGAATTTGACATGGATTTGCGAGTTGGGATCGTGCCGGTTAAAGTTGTGGTAGCAGCTAATTATCCGGTTAAAATAGCTAAGTTTAAAGTTTCGGAAAATTACAGCCAAGCTGTTTTTATCGGCGGCGGCTTAACCCGTGCTACTGAACTTATTAAAGAGCCGGCTGCTGGTAATATTTACAGCCTTAAAAATAATGGCGTTTCTTCAACAGCCGATTTTTCGGGATTGGAGTGCCGATGGCAGGATATTCCCAGCAAGTACGGGGAAATAGTAACGCTGCTGGTAATGGTGCGATCGGATTTGGGCCAGCAGAGCCATCAATTTTATAGAAATATTTTAAAAAAAATTAACTACATTTACGGCAAGGAAAATTGTTTAAATCCTATCGATAGTAAATATCTAAAATTGACACTTAGTAGCACAAAACTGATTCAAGAAACTCTAGTTAGGGCGCGCAGTGCTACTTGGTTAGACCACCAGCTATATTTATCAAAAATACAGTTAGAGACGGCGCTTGGTTCGCTGCTAATGAATTTGAAGGTTAAGACAGAAGAGTTAGATTGGGGAGTTTATAAAGATATTGCGATCGCAGCTACGGATTACCGCAAATTTGATGATATGTTGAGAATGGTAATTTCGGGCAATGAGTGGCGGCGAAAAAAATTGACGGCGTACTTGGAAAGGAATTACCGAGAAGGCAAGCTGGTTTACGGTTTGCACGTTTCTGACAGAGCATTGATGACTTGTTTGGTGTTTGAACGCGCCGGCAGACAAGTGCATTTTGTAGATGGCGCTGATGGAGGTTATGCTTTAGCTGCTAAGGATATGAAACAAAGAATGAATGAATAAGTAAGCGTACCTAAACTACAAACCGTCGTTTCATGCTATGATACCTCACTCTAAAATCTAAAATCGAATGACTGACTTAATTTACAAATATCCCCCTCTTTTACCCGGCATTTTAATCAAGCGGTACAAGCGATTTTTTGCCGAAATTGAACTAGATTCGGGAGAAATAATCACCGCGCACTGCCCGAATACTGGCCCGATGACGGGTGTTTACATTCCCGGCAATCCAGTGCTAGTATCTCCCAGCGACAATCCTAAACGCAAGTTAGCTTATACTTGGGAATTAATTAAAGTTTGCGACACTGTGCCAACTTGGGTGGGAGTTAATACTGGGCTGCCAAATCGAGTAATTAAATTAGCTTTGGAATTGAAATTGTTTCCAGAGTTGGGCAATTACAGTTTAATTCAACCGGAGGTTGTTTACGGCACTGATAAAAAAAGTAGAGTGGATTTTTGGCTAACTGGTGAGGAAAAACCGATTTTTCTGGAAGTGAAAAATACAACTTGGGTAAAAGAGGAGTTGGCTTTATTTCCCGATACAGTGACGGAGAGGGGACAGAAACATTTGAGAGAATTGATCGAAGTGGTGCGGCAGGGTTCGAGGGCTGTAATGCTGTATTTTATTAATCGCGGAGATTGTACTGATTTTGCTCCGGGGGATAGTGCCGATCGCCTTTACGGAGAATTGTTCAGACAGGCGATTAGTGAAGGTGTAGAAATTTTGCCCTGTCGCTTTGATGTGACACCGGAAGGCATTCGCTATTTGGGGTTAGCCAAACTGGATATTTGAGAGTTGGTGCGGTTCATGGGGGCAAACTCAGTCAAACTGCTCAAGCCGACTAAATGTTAGTCACCTCCCAATAAGCAGCAGCTTAGCCCCAGATGCGTAAGCCATGAAACAGTCGGAAGTTTTGCTATTCGGAGACTTGAACAGTGACTTGAAATTGCTCAATGGTTGATTCCTCACCAACCCACTCACGCAAGTTTTTTAGTTGTAATTTTACTTGACCGGGATTGTTGGCTTGAAAGGTGAACACGCGCTGCCCGCCACCACCCATGCCAAGATTACTACCCAGATTAATGTCGTCACTTTTTAATTGTAAAACTTCTGTATCTAAGGCGGGCAGGAACCAGCGGTAGCCTGTTGTTGAATTTTCGTCTAAACGAAGTATGAGTATCTGTCCGCGCTTGAGGGTTAAAACTGTGCCACTATCGGCTTGAGATAAAGTTACTTCAGACATAGATTGTGATGTATGGGGTGATGGAGGTGGCTGTATAGATTGCTGTTTCGGCTGTGCGGTCGGCACTGGAGGAGATGTTATGCAAGTATATGAAGCAATGTTAGGAGACAGGGGGGTAAAGGATACTAAATAGGTGGAAAGGATTAAGGCTAAAAACATATTTATGTACAAAATAAACAGCGATCGCCAAGTTTAGTTGCGCTAGAATCGGAATTAGCTGGGGGGCGGGTGACGGTTGCATGGTGAACCTTAAAGTTGAACCATCAACCGCCAACAGACTCGATGCAAAATCTTTGAGTGCAGCGCAGCATAAACTTGGAGAGTCGGCGACAATCAAGCTTTACCAAACGTAAATGCTGGATACTTTGTTGTCGGCTTCTTCATAGTATTGGATGGGTTTAGCTAACACTTTAGCATGGGCTGCTATGACGTTGAAGGCAACGATCGCAGAGTCAGAATTATCGGCAAATTTCCGCCAACCAATCTGATCCACATACATATAAGCGTTACGAGGTGAGCTGTTTGTCCACAGTCCCAGTACCTTTTTATCACTTTGCCAAGCTGTGTTGCCTTGACTAACAGCATTTTGAGCGGGGGGATCGAAGGTGGGACGGTCTTCTTGACTTGCGGTTTGCTTCGCAGCTTGAACGGGAGGTTCTTGGGTGGGGTAGGCTTCCATTTTTATCTCCTTAGTATTGGGGTTGAAGGGTTGTGCGATCGCCTGACAAGGCAGACAAACCTCATCAGGTGAACCGGCTGGATTGCTGGAATAAGTCATGGTCGTTCCTTAATCTCTAGAAGCGTATCGTTAATTGTTGGACTTGGGATTTTGGACGATCGTCTCAAGCCCGCTGTTTTTT
The DNA here is from genome assembly GCF_036701635.1 of Microcoleus sp. N9_B4. NCBI lineage: Bacteria > Bacillati > Cyanobacteriota > Cyanophyceae > Oscillatoriales > Microcoleaceae > Microcoleus > Microcoleus sp. N9_B4. Next base: position 44,157 of record NZ_JAUBRC010000025.1, read on the forward strand.
TACCAGGCGTAAATTTCTTTGATGATCCCGTTCTCTTGATAGAGGCTGACTGGACGATCGGCGGCTTTAGACGCAGCAAGCTGAATCAACATATCCAGGTTTGTTTCATCGCTAGCATCAGAGAGTTTTCTCCAGCCGATGCCTTCGCTTACATAGACGTAAGCATTGCGATCGGCATTGTTTGTCCAGAGTCCCAGAATTTTCACATTTGACAACCAGCCGGTTTCAACGATGCCATCCACCGCGAACATACTGGAGTCAATCCCGCACTGCCCGTAAGCGATGCGGAAAAAGCCATTCTCACCAAAGTTCTGTCCCCAGCTATTTTTTGCAATCCAATAGCCTTCGGTGTCGTTGTAACCCACGATCGAGACACAATGACCACCCTCAACCTTGCCGCTAACCTGGCGATAAATGCCGCTTTTGTAAGCGTAGAAATCTGTGTAGACAGTGAAGCAAGCTGCCAACGCGCCGCGAGTGGCAAGCCATTCCTTCATATCTGCGATCGATTGAATCTCATGCCAGCCGCTAATTTTAACGGCGCTACTTTGCCAGTTATTGGCAAGGTTGCTGCAATTTTGATCGGCTGCGGTGTAAGGGTAAGAAGCTTCGATCGCGACTCCTGTTTTCGCAGAATCCATTGAGGGTGGCACCCACCAACCGTTCCCGCAATTACGTCCTAAAGCGCGGGCATAGCAGTAGAACAAGTGAGCTTCGGATAAATCGATCGCCAGCGCCGGATTGTTGCGAAGGCGGCGAATGGTGGTTTCGATCGTTGCCACAGTGCCAAACGCAACACAAGAACCGCAAGAACCTTGGTCTTTGACTGGTGTCACAAATCCACCTGTCCGCATATCGAAGCTGGCCGGATAGCCTGCTGTTTCGTCTTTAATCTGTGCCGACTTAAAGACTTCCTGATTGATCTTGGCAATCTGCTCTTGTTCTTCAAAGGACGGTTCGTTAGGCCCAGGTGTATAGCCAAGCCGCAGTTGCTTTTCGGCATCTGAAAGCTGAGTCATGCTCGTTTCGCCAGCTTGCCAGGAGGCACCCGCTAGCTCGATTGCTGCTTGCAATTTAATGGAATCCATGTCATCTCCTTAAAACGTAAACTAGGTTTTAATCAAACTAAAATCGCTCGTGAGTATCCGTATTTTTTGCTCTTTTTTCGAGCTGCGATCGAAGGCTGGATAACAGCGTTTAATCTAATAGTCTTCCAAATAAACTTGGAGAGCAATACGACGATCCGCGTATAGGATTATGAAGATATTGCAACAAATTTTGCTTTGAATAACCCCGATATGCAGTTGTCAACTTTAATTTAGATAGGACTTACGCATAAACTCTATATGTAGGGCGAAGCACACCGCCCCCGATCACTACAGATAGGGTAAAAATTGACTCCTTGCGTAAGTCCTGTTTAAATTAAAATGTAACTTGACACAGCCACTCAGATTTATGGTGTCAAATTCAGCGTGAAATTGTCGTAACTGTTAATATCAAGCAACCGGAATCCCACATTAGTTGCCTGCGTGCTGCTTGTCCACTCACACCAGTCAAATACTTGTGGAGGAACAGGCCTTACGTAAGGCCCTGACCAATTTGCTCCGTTATCAGCCTCGGCATAGTAGCAGTAGTAGCGATTCAGACTACGCAAACTACCTCCATATACCACTTTGCATTCGCCAGGATTGAGCCGCCACCAACCTTTTTTTGCCCAATTCCCACCATCTGGGCAGTTGGGACGATAGTACATAATAGCTACCCAAACACCATGTGTATATTTGTTGCAAATTGTGAGCATATTCCACCTCTTACAATGAGTAATTGCCAATGAATACGGTTCTATTTCCCTGTGTTGGAACGGGTAAATTCAGGTAAAACTTCTTTGTTTTCCACAGAGAACATCGATGATGCCCGTAGCGTGTGAAGGAATGTTTGATTTTCGATGCCCGGTTGAGCATCTGATTGACCTTCGCGAGCTGTCGAATCTTGTTTCAGGGCACCGACATCAACAAAATCGACTGTTGCATCTTCTTGGCTTTTTTGAGGTAAAACTTCTTTGTTTTCCACAGAGAAGATTGATGATGCGCGTAGCGTGTGAAGCACTGTTTCATTTTCGATGCCCGGTTTAGCATCTGATTGACCTTCGCGAGATGCCCCATCCTGTTTCTGAACACCGACATCGACAAAATCGACCGTTGCGTCTACATTATTGGTTTCCATTTTTACCTCCGTAGTGGATTTTTGTTGGGCACAGGTTACAGGCTCCGTATAGCGTTTGATCTCATATTCTTCTACATACACTTGGGCAACAATACGACGATCCGCGTATAGGATTATGAAGATATTGCAACAAATTCCCCGTTGAACAACCCCAATTTTTCCAGAGCAACCATCACAGCAGCCGTCCGGGTTTGTACGCTTAGTTTCCCGTAAAGATGCTCCAGATGTTTTCGGACTGTTCCTTCACGGCAACCAAGAATTTTAGCAATTTGGGCATTACTTTTATCTTTTGCAATCCAGAAGAGAACCTCTGCCTCGCGTTGGGTAAGTCCTAACAATGTCAGACCACAAATAGATAATCCTTGCAGTTCTTGTTCCTCTAATAACAAGAGATATTGCTCTCCAATGGGATCGGGAATCAGACGGACGCTCAACTGTTTTCCTGCTTGCTGAATGTACAATGGTAAACAGCTAGATGGAATATCGCCGTTGAATGTAAGTCGCGATATCTGTTGCTTGAACCAATGTTGTAAGAGTTCTGGCAATGAGTGCGGGGCGCGGGATAAAAAATACTGGTTCAACAGTTGTTCGGCGCGTTGAGTCATGAATTGCACCTGCCCTGCAATCTCCACAACTATCGCCCCTACCCGATCCAAGATTTGCTTGACTAATACCTTAATGAAATTATCTGACTCTTTGTTAGTGCGATCGCCTAAAACTTCGAGAGTATAATGTTGGTAACAATTTTGGTAACTTTTGGCCTCAGCTTTTGCTGCTGGGAATTTATCAATACCTTCAGATGTCAACATAACTGCGCGCTGACGCTTTTGTGTCTGGGAATTCATGGGAAGTATCTCCATTGGTATACAGGGTGAGAATGACGAAACCAGATACCCTTGCGGTGCAGGTATCTAGCTCATTTCACTCTTGTTGAGGTCTACAACTGTAGAAATGCACTCTGAATTTTTTTGACAGTCCCTGATTTAAATTGCTTTTCTTAAGTAATCACTAACTAATAACACTCGCTAGCTGTTAGTTACCAGTCGCATAATCGAGTGACTTGCATAATTTTTATTTTTGTGTTAATGCCAGTATTGGCTATTGTAGAGATTGGCGATCGGCGAAAAAGAAAGTGACAGTCAATCGATTTGAGATTTGAGATTTAAGATTGAAGAAAATGTTTAGTTGATAAATTACCTGTCAACATCAGGCGATGTTTCGCTTACAATACACTATGTAGCATCTAATAAAAAAGAGCGATCGCACTATGGGAATGACCCTGACCGAAAAAATATTAGCCAAAGCATCAGGCCGCACTAAAGTCGAGCCCGGAGAAAATATTTGGGTAGAAACAGACGTGTTGATGACCCACGATGTCTGCGGGCCCGGCACCATCGGCGTTTTCAAACGCGAATTCGGTGAGAATGCGAAAGTCTGGAACCCAGACAAAATCGTTCTAATTCCCGACCACTACATTTTCACCAACGACGAACGCGCTAACCGCAACGTCGATATTCTCCGCGATTTTGCTGCCGAACAAGGGATAAAATACTTTTACGACATCACGGATCGATCGGACTTCAAAGCAAATCCCGACTACAAAGGAGTTTGCCACATCGCGCTAGCACAAGAAGGCCACACCAGACCGGGCGAAGTGCTCTTCGGCACCGATTCCCACACCTGCAATGCCGGCGCTTTCGGACAATTTGCCACCGGTATCGGCAATACAGACGCGGCTTTTATCATGGGAACCGGCAAACTGTTAATCAAAGTTCCCGCAACCATGCGCTTTGTGTTCAACGGTGAACTGCCGGATTATTTGTTAGCAAAAGACCTAATTTTGCAGATTATTGGTGATATTAGCGTGGCTGGTGCTAACTACCGGACAATGGAATTTGCCGGCGATACAGTTGAGCGTTTGACGATGGAAGAACGGATGACGCTGTGCAATATGGTGATTGAAGCTGGCGGTAAAAACGGCACGGTTGCGCCCGACAAAACTACGTTTGATTACGTTACTTCGCGGACTGATAAACCCTTCGATTCATTTTACAGCGATGGGGATGCTAAATTTTATAGCGATCGCACCTACGATGTCAGCAAATTAGAACCAGTCGTCGCCAAACCGCACTCTCCCGACAACCGCGACTTAGCCCGCAACTGTCGCGATGTCAAGATCGATCGAGTTTACATCGGTTCCTGCACCGGCGGCAAAACCTCCGACTTCCTGAATGCCGCCCGCATTCTCAAAGGAAATCAAGTCAAAGTTCCGACTTATTTAGTACCAGCAACTCAGAAAGTTTACGAAGATTTGTTTGTCACAAAATACGAGGGTCAAACGCTTTCGGAAATATTCTTAGGTGCTGGTTGCATCGAACCTGCCGCGCCTTCTTGCGCCGCTTGTTTGGGCGGGCCGAAAGATACTTTCGGGCGGATGAATGAACCCGAAATTTGCGTGTCTACAACTAACCGCAATTTCCCCGGCCGGATGGGGAATAAAGAAGCGCAAGTTTATCTAGCTTCGCCTTACACGGCGGCGGCTTCTGCCCTGACTGGGTATGTCACCGATCCGCGCGAATTCCTGTGTTAGAAGTTGCTTTCTACCAGTTGTAGGGTGCGTCAGACTTTCACTCTAGAATTTATCGAGGGTTTGGGATATGACGCACCTTATATTATGTTCGATCGATTAGTCTCGATCTGGGGGGCGGGTTTATTGTATTGTCGATTCTAGGCGATTATTGTCGCCCAAGCCGCCCCTACAAGACATGGAATTAGATCGTAACCGATCGATTCATCTTAAATTAAATGAACAAGCTAGGTGAGATTTGAAAATAATCGCCGAGTGCCTTAGCTTGTGCTTTGCTAATGGATCGCTTGCCGTTCACAACTTCAGATACTACCCCGCTAGATCCGATGATACCTACCAAGTCTGCTTGGCGGGTGCCGCTGGATTCCATGATATGTTGCAAAATCTCATGAGGTTCGGATGTGTCTATCGGATAGTTTTTGGTCTCGTAAACTTCTATCAAAGTGACTAACAACTTGTATAAAACTTTCTCCTCTGGAGTGAGGTTTTTAGCAAATGTTAGCCTTTCTGCAACTGCCAGGAGGCGATCGTATTCTTCTTCAGTTTCGATCGCCTTTGGAGCAATTTCTGCGAGCAAGTTGCTGTAAGTCGTTCGGTCAAAAGTAAGGGTCATTTTTCCATTTTTCTTTGTCGTATTCACAGTGGGTTAGGAAATATTTGTAGAAAACAGTTTGGTTCTCATAGTTAATCCCAACAATCAGGCGATAGTCGTTGCCTTTGATATTAAAAACGGTAAAGTTTCCTACTGCTTCGGCATCCCGATAAATTTTGCGAACATCCTCCAAATTCTGCCATTCCGCTTTGTTGACAGTTTCTTTCCAAATCTCAATTTTGTTTTTGACATCCGGGTATTTAGCAGCATCATCACGGAGGTTGCGGATCGAAATTAGGTGCATTTGTTTTTAGCTTTTTGGTGTTTTTGTATTGCATCTCTTTCGCTTCCCTAACGTGGCTTATTCCATCACTTTATACAGGACTTACTCACAGATTTTATCTATAGCAATCCTTGCAAGAGTCATCAACTTTTTACCCCACCCCAACCTTCAGAGCGGGTTCGGGGAGGGAGTAAGAAATTCACAAATAATGCGAGGATTGCTATATAGAGCGATCGCTGTCCACCAGAACTCTACAGGTGATCTCAAAGTTCGGTTATGCAGGGTAATACCAAATCCGGGTTAGGCATCCCCTTTATTGTCATTGCGAGGGAAGCAAAGCAATCGCAGAGACGCAAGCGATTGCTTCGCTTCCCTCGCAATGACGGAATATTTATAACAGGGGTGGTAAACTCGGATTTGGTATAAGTCCTGCTGGTATACTTATACTCTCATTTTGAGAGGAAAATGTCAAGGGTCGATCGGGTAAACATTTTTTAAGCCGTGTGGGTGAGTTGTATTTGTGCAGTACGCACGGCGCACCCTACTTGAATTGACAGGAGATTTACTTTGAAAACACTATTTTTGGCTTGGCAAAGCCCGGACAGCGGTTCTTGGTTTCCGATTGGTCGATTGACGTTTAACGGTAAAGAATACCAGTTCAATTATACAAATGGTGTTCTAGAAGCGAAACTTAAGTGCGGGTTTCTGCCTTTGCCATCTTTCCCGGATTTCAATAATGTTTACACTTCACAGAAACTGTTTTCGTTGTTTTCTAATCGAGTGCGGCCGCGATCGCGCCCTGACTACCATGAATTTGTACAGTGGTTGAATATCCCTGAACACGAACATGACCCAATTGCTTTATTGGCGCGCAGCGGAGGCAAACGGGCAACTGATAAATTTGAGGTGTTCCCTTGTCCCGAACCAGATGAAAATGGACGTTACTTTATCCATTTTTTGGCAGATGGACTGCGATACCTTTCAAAGTCGGCAATTGAACGCATTAATCGGCTTCAAGTGGGCGAATTTTTGTACTTAGCCCACGAATTTCAAAATCCGCGCGTTTCCCGTCTGCTTCTGTGTACTAAAGATCACTGGATTGTCGGCTATTGTCAGCGCTATCTTGTGGATGATATTTTTGAAATTATTTCGCAGCATCCAGAATTGGTTCGCGTAGAAGTCGATCGTCTCAATCAACCCCCAACGCCGCTACAGTTCCGCTTGCTGTGCAAGATGACAGCCGATTGGCGAGACTTTCGCCCTTTCCAAGGCCCGATGTACCAGCCGGTTAGCAGTGATGTTTTAGCTGCAAGTGCGATCGGATAATCAGCAACAATAAGTAAAATTTCGATCGCATAATTAGGGAAAAAGTCAAGTTAATTATTGTGAATTGAATACAGAAGATTGCACAATGTATACAAATAATTAACTCTATGTTGACATTTTTTCTATAATAGAGTACGTTTAAGCTAATTTATCGATTCCAAATTTCGCATTCTCAGTTAAGACCATACAATTTATGAAAATTAGAGCTAGATGTTGCTAATAATTTCCATTAGTATTGTTGCGCTGAGTGAAATAAATTCGAGTTCTAATTTTTATATTTAGAATTCCTATGGGTGTGAAATTGAACGATCACAAACTTCAGATAATTATGAGTATGAACAAAAAAATAAAGATTGGGGTTGCTGAAGCTTTTGGTACTTTTGTGTTGGTATTAGGTGGATGTGGCAGTGCGGTTTTAGCTGGAGACAAAATCGGCTTTTTGGGAGTTTCGATCGCCTTTGGTCTATCCCTCTTAATCATGGTTTATACGATCGGCCCTATCTCTGGATGCCACATTAATCCGGCGGTAAGTATCGGTTTAGTAGTTGCTAAACTGATCGATGCTGTTTTGCTTCCTTATTATATAGGAGGTCAGATTGTAGGGGGAATTTTAGGCGGTCTTGTTTTGTATATGATCGCATCAGGAAAACCAGGTTTTGATGCGGCTGCTTCGGGATTTGCGTCTAACGGTTTTGCAGAACATTCTCCCACTGGTTACGGACTTTTGGCAGCAGCTTTGACGGAAATTGTACTAACTGCTTTTCTGTTATTTACAATCATGGGTACTACCCATCCCAATTATCCCGTCGGTTTGGGCGGAATTCCGATTGGCTTGATGCTGGTGTTAATTCACTTAATCGGAATTCCCGTAACCAATACTTCAGTTAACCCAGCTAGAAGTATCGGTGTGGCACTTTTTCAAGGCGGATGGGCAATCCAACAGTTGTGGGCGTTTATTGTATTCCCTGTGATTGGTGGAATTATCGGCGTTTTGGCTTATAATTTCATTAAACCCACTATGGAAGAAATTTGAGCGAAAATCAAAAATAAACCGGGTTTATGGAATTTTTTAGGGTGGTATAATTCATCCGGCAACTTAATAAACCCGGTTTGTCGATCGCACAACTCGATAAAATTGCAAGTATTCGGTAAATAAACGTGATGATTACGATCGTGATGGGAGTCTCAGGTTCTGGCAAAACTACTGTTGGCAAGTTGCTGGCGCAATCTCTCAACTGGGATTTCAGCGATGCCGATGATTTTCACCCATCAGCTAATATCGATAAAATGAGTCGGGGCATTCCTTTAGAAGAGGCGGATCGCCTTCCTTGGCTATTACAATTGCAAGCTACAATAGACAGGTGGCTGTTAGAAAATAAAAATGTGGTTTTGGCTTGTTCTGCTTTAAAAACATCTTACCGCGAAATGCTCTACCGAGACCAAAAGCGAATGAACATAGTTTATCTCAAATGTTCGTTTCAGCTATTGGCAGCCCGGTTAAAAAATCGCGAAAATCACTACATGAAAGCAGACTTGCTGTTAAGTCAGTTAGACAGTCTCGAAGAACCACAAGATGCAATTATCATAGATGCTTCGCAGCCGTTAGAGGTGATTTTGCGCCAAATTAGAAATCATCTCATGTACGGTTAATTGCCCCCAATAAAACCTCTAATACCCAAGATGGCTTAACTTAAATACCTCTTTATTTCTTATTCTCTCTCAGCTAGGAGGAGAGTTTGTATAGTACCGATTTCAATCGCCTAGTCCGATCGAGGTTTTTTAAGGCGGATTTAGTATAACAGTTATTTTTTTCCTAGCAACCGAGTTTCTGAACCAAATTTAGCCCCCTCTCCGTTTCCCGACTGATAGGTTTGCGGCCCTAATTTTTGTACAAATATAAGAAAGCTTCTACTTCAGCCGCAGTAGGTTGAGATCTAATTGCCCCGGGTTTCATCGCTGTCATCGCACCTACCGCACTGGCATAAGTTACAATTTTCTGGGCTATTTTTGGGTCGGTTAAGTTCTTGATTCCATGCTTGCACAACTGCCGCACAAAACCAGCCAGAAATGCGTCGCCTGCACCTGTTGTATCCTCAACATCTACTGTAAATGCGGGGATTTTTCCTTCATTTTCCGCGATACAATAAGCACAACCTTTCTCCCCTGCAGTCACCAAAACACCTTCTACAGAATCGAGGCGGTAGGTAATAGATCCTGCGTCGGTAGTGTCAAACAACCATTCGGCTTCTTCCTCAGATAACTTGACAAAATCAACTTTTTTTAATATTTTTCTAATGTGCGCTTTTGCTTCGTCTGGATTTGGCCAAAACACCGGACGCCAATTGATGTCAAGTATAATTTTAACGTCGTACTGTTCTGCTAGTTCGATCGCTCGGGCGATCGCCTCTCGACTTTCAGGATAAGCTAATTCTAAAGTACCTAGCACTAAATATTCGGCATTTTCAAACAGCACTTCGGGTAGTTGTGCAGCCAGGAGGCGGGTGTCGGCAAAATCCGCAGTATCAAATTCGCCAAAACCGGCAAAATTTCGATCGCCCGCTTCATTCCGCAACACATAAACTTGCCGCGTGGGCGCACTTGGATGTCGCTGCACTCCAGCAATATCAACCCCTACTTCTTGCAATACCTGCACTAGGGAATTCCCCAAATCATCCCCACCTACAGCACCGATAAATCCCGCCGCTGTCCCCAATTTAACCAAAGCACAGGCAACATTAGCAGGAGCACCGCCGGGATATGGCGTCCAAGATTCTACCTCTTCGAGAGATACTCCTGGTTTGTCTGCTAAACAATCAAATAAAACTTCACCCAGACACAGAACGCGAGGATAAGTCATATCAATTTTAGATTTTACATTTTAGATTTTAGACCAGCAGTAGACAGGCCAATAATTATTTTTAACCCATCCCAGAAAAATTGCAAGCTATTTTTTAATAGCTGCTCCTATAATATCAGACTTACTGATACCGGCAGTTACTCGCTCAACGCACAAGTGAAGTGCGGGCGTATCAGTTGTTTTACCTGAAAACATCTGCGGGTTTGGCCCGGATGTCAGATGCGCGCAGGTAAAGGGATCACCCGCCACCGGAACGGTGCCAGCAGTGCAAGTCGGTGCGAGTCATGCTGTGTCAGCGCTGAGTTTGCACTTTTTGCGATTCTGCCAGCGAGTTGGTGCTTCGGGCCCGAAAGAGTAGCACAGCAAATTTAATTTTCTCTTCATACTTCATCCCTCATCCTCTAGAATTGTAGATAGGTAAATATGCAGACATAGGAAAAATTTATGAGTGGGATTGTCTCTGGGACCCCTGTCACCCTGTCGGACAGAGAATTGCAAGTGGTAGAGTTAGTAGCGGCGGGATTGACTAATGAGAAAATCGCCGAAAAGTTAGAGATTAGCAAGCGTACAGTTGACAACCACATTAGCAATATCTTGAACAAGACGCGCGCTGACAATCGAGTTACGCTTGTACGCTGGGCGTTGCAGTGGGGAAAGGTATGTTTGGACAATATTAACTGCTGCCCTCTACCGGGGCCGATCGATAAAGAAGTATCTTAAGTAGGGATTTTGGTTGGGGACAGGTAAAGAAATGATGCAAACGGCACAAGAAAAACAACTCCGCTATCAAATTCAAAGCCCTGGATTGCCGCTGGCGGTATATCGCGAAGTGGCGATCCATTTGCGTCAAGTTGAAGGGGTGGAAACCGGTTTAATTCCGCAGCAGTCGCAGCGGTTTGATTACTACGACAGCCAAGTTGGGGGTTTGTGGATACAGTATCCTGAAGGGTTCAATTTGGCAGGTCGCGAGCGGGTCGATCGCATTTTGGCTTATTATGGCGATCGTTACGGAGCGTGGGAATTATTAAGTCATTAGTTATTGGAAATTGTTAGTTGTTGACTGTTGACTGTTGACTGTTAACTGTTAACTAATAACTAATAACTAATAACTAATAACTAATGACTAATGACTAATGACTAATGACTAATGACTAATGACTAACAAAATGAGTGCAATTAAAACTTTACCGGGAACGCGGGATATTTTGCCCGCTGAAATTCAATATTGGCAGAATATCGAAGAAATCGCTAGAACAATTTTGAAAAAAGCGGCTTATCGAGAAATTCGGACGCCAATTTTTGAACAGACATCTTTATTTGAACGCGGCATCGGCGAAGCTACCGATGTTGTGGGCAAAGAAATGTACACTTTTAAGGATAAGGGCGATCGATCGATTACTTTGCGTCCAGAAGGCACAGCCGGAGTAGTGCGAGCTTTTATTCAAAATAGTTTAGAAGCTCAAGGTGGATTGCAGCGTCTTTGGTACGCGGGGCCGATGTTTCGCTACGAACGTCCTCAGCAGGGACGGATGCGGCAATTTCACCAAATTGGCGTAGAAGTTTTGGGAACTGCCGATCCTCGTGCGGATGTCGAGGTAATTGCGATCGCCTGTGATATCCTGCAAACTATCGGTTTAAAAAATTTGCGACTCGATATTAACTCTGTCGGAAACAAGGAAGACCGACAAAATTATCGGCAAGCTTTGATCGATTATTTTACACCGCACAAAGACGAATTAGACGCCGATTCTCAAGACCGCTTGACTCGCAATCCGCTGCGGATTTTGGACAGCAAAAATCAGCGGACTCAAGAAATTGTAGCTGGTGCGCCGAGTATTTTGGACTATTTGGGAGAGGAATCGCGATCGCACTTCGAGCAAGTGCAGCTTATGCTCACAAATTTAGGAATTAGCTATCAGTTAAATCCCAGATTAGTGCGCGGTTTAGATTACTATACCTACACCGCTTTTGAAATTATCTCCGACGATTTGGGAGCGCAAGCCACAGTTTGCGGAGGCGGCCGCTACGACGGTTTAGTCAAGGAATTGGGCGGCCCAGATACGGCGGCAGTCGGTTGGGCAATGGGTATCGAAAGGTTGATTATCCTGCTACAAAAGTTGCAACCTTTGCCCGTTTCTAAGCAGGATTTCTATTTGGTATCCAGGGGCGAAAAAGCAGAACAGCAATCGGTATTGTTAGCTCAAAAATTGCGAAGTGCGGGGTTTAGTGTAGAGATAGATTTGAGTGGTAGTGCTTTCGGGAAACAGTTTAAAAGAGCCGATCGCAGTGGTGCAGTTGCGTGCTTAGTTTTGGGAGATGCGGAAGCTGAAAACGAGACGGTACAATTGAAGTGGTTGGCGAGTGGTGAACAAAGTGCGATCGCCCAATCAGAACTACTAGCAATGACAAACGAGCTACAGCAGAAGATAATTGCTGCATATTAAGTCCGGCAGGGAATGAATTCCCTGCCTCAAAGCTAAAGTCCTCTGAAGAGGACTAATGAGTTTAAAAGCCTTCTTCTCAGTCCTCTTTAGCGGACTTCAGTTATTAGCCAAGCGAACAGAACAAGAACGTCAACGAGCCGATCGCGAAAGCCTCCGCGCTGAAAAATTGGCCGAAAAACTGCGTCAAGCGGGGATCGAGTTAGATGATGAAGAGTGAAATATCAATTGATGAGTCGAGTTCGATCGGGTTTTGGTATGATGACACTCTTGTGGTGCGGGCATCCAGCCCGCCCTTGGCTAACTTTACACTCCTATGTTAATCGAACGTCTCCAGGCGATCGCCTGGACAAAAAAACCGCGACTCATATCCTTATTTTCTGGTTGCGGCGGCATGGATTTGCCATTCCACCAAGCCGGATTTGAGGTAGTTTGGGCGATCGACTCCAACAAATACGCCTGCAAAACTTTCAGCAGAAACATCGCCGATGTCATCATCAACGACAGCATAGAAAATATAGACATTGCACAAGTTCCCGAAGCAGAAATATGTATAGGAGGGTTCCCCTGTCAAGATTTCTCCCTAATTTGGAAACGCCCCGGACTTGAAGGAACCAGAGGCAATTTATATACATATTTTCTCGATTTTGTCAACAAAAAAAAGCCCAAAGCTTTTGTAGCAGAAAATGTCAAAGGTTTATTAAGCGCCAATAATTATCAAGCAATCAAACAAATAATTTCCGACTTTGAAAGTATAGCACCGGGTTATTTAGTTAAACCTAAACTTTACAACTTTGCCGATTACGGAGTTCCGCAATTTCGGCAAAGAGTGTTATTAGTTGGCATTCGGATGGATACAGGATTTAACTTTGTACATCCTCAGCCAGAATACGGTCAAAATCGCAAAAATCCTTATCGAACTGCGGGAGAAGCACTCAAAAATGTGGAAGCAGTTCTTGACAATAACCAATATCATAAAATTCAAGCCCGCACCGTTGAAATTTTAAATCGAATTAAACCGGGAGGCAATTTCTCTGATATTCCCAAGGATAGTCCATACTATGTCAAAGGCATGATCAGTCACGTTTATCGGCGAATTCATCCAGATAAACCATCTTCGACAATCATTGCTGGTGGAGGTGGCGGAACTTGGGGTTATCATTATTTAGAACCGCGTTCTTTGACAAATCGTGAAAGGGCAAGATTACAAACATTTCCCGATGATTTTGTTTTTGAAGGTTCTACGACTGAAGTGCGGCGGCAGATTGGCAATGCAGTGCCGCCGGAGGGAATTGCGGCTGTTGTTGAGGCTTTAATTCCGCTATTTAAGGGGGATTATCCGAAAGTTGATTTATATGAAATGAGTAAAAAGTTACAGGGTATGTCTATTCAAGAACGATTAAAATGGGCTGAATAAGAGGTGTCCGAGCAGAGTTGGCAGTTAATTTCAAATGTGGCGGTATATCTGAAGTTTAACATTAGCTGGCTCTGGGTTTAGGATTAAATAAAATAAATCAGGAGGGAATGTCAATGATAAAATTTGATCTAGGTCACTACACCGATTTTAAATTGCCCAGCAACTCAACTATTCCAGAGCAATTACAGCAAACACTTCAGACGGTTTGGGACAGAAAATATGACGATTTATACGAACGAGGTGGAAAGTGCAATGTAGAAGAAGCTTTTGTAGAAGTAATGACAGCCTTTGGAATGCCTAATGATGCAATATCCCATCAGCGATATGTCTACATGGCTTATGGAATAGCATTAGCAGCTAAACCGACGATTAAGCATTACTTTCCTGAAGAACACAAGGCTGATATAGTTCAAGCAATTGTATCTTGTTGGCTGAAGGATGGTTGTGAAATTCCCGAAACTTGGGCAGATACCTTGTTTCCTAATATCAACAAAATTGGAAAATATCAAGCTACTGACGAAGCTTATAATATCTTCTATGGCTTGCTGCAAACACTCAATACCAAAACAGCCTATAATGCCATCTTAGATATTCTGTATGATGCCATTACCGGCGATGCTATTTCTGGTTTTGCTGTGGCCAAACGAGATATGTTTAATTGGTGGTTAATTGAGGTGGTTCCTGCTGCCTATTGTTTAAAGTTGCCATCTACTTTATATTCGGGAAAATGGGAATTTCCGCCGCTGAGTCAGTGCGCTTAAGTGAGGACAAAAGTAATTGGTACAGCTTAATTAGTTAATAATCATGGGAATCCAGTTATTGACAATTACGATCGCACTCATTCATACTATAAGTAGGCGTTGTAGGAGCTAACTTTAATGTCGGAGCTATTCGCAAGAATCACGGTTAATCCTAGACAGTGTGGCGGTCGCCCTTGCATTCGTGGCATGAGAATTCGGGTATCAGACGTACTGGACTTATTTGTGGCTGGTTTGAGTGCGGAACAAATACTAGAAGAAATGCCCGATCTTGAAGCAGACGATCTGAGAGCATCTCTTTTGTATGCTTCGCGCAAACTCAATCATCCGGTATTGGTTGCATGACAATAATTTGGGGTAGATACAGAATCCATCAAAATTACATCCGCGTTAATCAGCGTTAATCAGCAGTTCAAAAAATCTCAACTATTAAATTAGTTAATAATCAATCTAAAATAATCTATCAGGCACCATCAAACCCTTCAAAATTCTCCCCTTTTCCTCCTCCCTCAACCCCTTACACTGCACCAAAACCCCAAACCCCCCCAAACCCATCGGATCGATCAGTTGATGCAAAGCCTCCCGACGCCGTAAAAACGTTGCCACATCCAATACTTCTGCATCATTTGTAGACAAAGAAGCAATGCGATCGCCCAAACCCAACGCCATCAAAAACAAAGCCTGCTGAGTAAACCCTACCACATCCAAACCGCACAATTCACCCTGCCTTTCCAACGCCGTAAAATTAACATGAGCCGTTAAATCCTGCCGCCCCACATTAATATAAGGATTGCTGTGATATCGGTGACGATAATAACACTGTAGCGTCCCCTCCCTGCGCCTCGGATTGTAATAGCGGTGCGCCGGATGGCCGTAATCAATAGTTAACAAATATCCCCGCTGCAACTTTTGAGCAACTGTACTCATCCAGTCCAAAGCCGCCAAATTCACCTCACTGCGATAACCATCCCCATAAACACTCGCCGACAAATCGATGCTTACAAACTCCAAATATTCGGCAATTTTAGGGGTGGAAACTTCGCCAACTACCTCAACAAATTTTATCTCTTCTTGTTCATTTTTTGGGGTATCTGCGACAACGTAAATCTCCCTAACTTGCCCTTCTTGCAGAATGAATTGATGCACGGGTAAAGCATCCACTAACTCGTTACAAAAGAAACAACCGACAATTGAATTATTAACTATATCATCCCAATTGCACCACTTAACACACTTGATATCGGTTAACATTTGCCGCTGTTCCGCTTGGAGTACAGGGGAAACTTCAACAATAATGTATTCTAAAATATGAAATAAATCGGGATGTTGGAGTTGCAGATATTGCAGCACATTTTCGGCAAAATTTCCCCGCCCAGCGCCCATTTCTACGATCGCGAAATTGAAAGGGCGATCGAGCAATTCCCACATTTCCACAAACTGATCCGCCAAAACCTCCGCAAAATCAGCACCCCAATGAGACGACGTGATAAAATCGCCTTGTTTGCCGATCGACTGGCGATCGCTATTATAATAACCGTGCTGCGGATGATATAATGCCAAATCCATATATTCAGCAAAAGTAATACGCTGCTGGGGACTGGCGGCAATTCTTTCGCAGATTAAAGCGCAGAGTTCCGGGTTACTATCGTTAATATCTGATTGCTGGGATGTCATAATTTTATGAGGCACTTAATCAAGCTGAACAAAATCATTCGAGTAGTGCTATAAACTCTTCCCTTGTGAGTTCTGCATCCCGCAGTATCTTGCGGAGTAAACCTCTACCTATGGTTTTGCCAGCATGGACAGGAATCGTTACTACCCGTCCATCTGCATGGATCATTCGCACATGACTGCCCTTTTGTCGAATCGTCTGAAAGCCTGCATTTTCTAAGGCGCTAATAACTGTATTTCCTGTTAAAGCTGGTAGTTTGGGCATTAAATCATTACCCTTTGAATACCTACAAATTCAGGTAATTTTTCATTACCCTCTTCTTCTAAACAAAGTGCAATAACTTCTTTAATATTGGCAATCAACTCATCAATAGTCTCTCCTTGGCTATAACAGGCTTTTAGCTGTGGGACTTCCCCGACATAATAGCCATCTTCATCTCGTTCAATAATGACGTAGAACTCTTGCTTGCTGACATTCATTCTGCAACCTCTTTGTTCTTTAAATTTTACTATATCATTATTAACAGTCAGGGCTTTAGTCATACTCGTTTAATAACTAAAGCCCTTACTGCTAACAGCGGGTCTACCTGTCAACCGAGCCCATAATAATGTCGATACTCCCCAAAATTGCCACCAAATCCGCAATCTTCACGCCGCGCACAATGTGAGGCAAAATCTGCAAGTTATTGAAATCCGCAGCCCGAATCTTCCAGCGCCAAGGAAACACGCTGTCGTCTCCGATAATATAAATCCCCAACTCACCCTTGCCGCTTTCAACGCGGACATAATGTTCGCCCTTGGGAATCTTAAAAGTCGGCGCTACTTTTTTGCCAATAAACTGATAGTCAAAACCATTCCATTCCGATTTTGGCCCGCTTTCTAAGCGCTTGGCTTCCAAATTCTCGTAAGGGCCGCCGGGGAGTCCTTTCAAGGCTTGATAGATAATCTTAACCGACTCGCGCATCTCCCGAATCCGTACTAAATACCGGGCTAAACAATCGCCAGCAGCTTCGGTACAGACTTCCCAGTCGAAGTCGTCATAACATTCGTAATGGTCAACTTTCCGCAAATCCCAATTTACGCCGGAACCGCGCAACATGGGGCCCGAAAGTCCCCAGTTAATCGCTTCGTTGCGAGAAATAGTACCCAGCCCCTCAATCCGGCGGCGGAAGATTGGATTGTTGGTAATTAAACGTTCGTACTCGTCAATTTTTGGAAGGAAGTAATCGCAGAAATCTTGGCACTTATCTACCCAACCGTAAGGCAAATCGGCGGCAACTCCGCCAATGCGGAAATAGTTATTATTAACCATGCGATAACCTGTGGCTGCTTCCCACAAGTCGAGAATTGGTTCGCGATCGCGCATAGTATAGAAAAAAGGAGTTTGCGCGCCCACGTCCGCCAAAAACGGCCCTACCCACATCAAGTGGTTAGCAATTCGGTTCAACTCCAGCATAATTACCCGAATATAACTAGCCCGTCTGGGGACAGCAATATTTGCCAACTTTTCCGGTGCATTCACTGTCACCGCTTCGTTAAACATCCCCGCAGCGTAGTCCCAGCGGCTCACGTAGGGCACGTACATCACGTTGGTGCGGTTTTCGGCAATTTTTTCCATCCCCCGGTGCAGATAGCCCAAAACTGGCTCGCAGTCCACCACATCTTCCCCGTCCAGGGTGACAATTAACCGGAGTACCCCGTGCATTGAAGGGTGGTGCGGCCCCATGTTGAGCACCATCGGTTCGGTTCTAGTCTCAATTCTTGACATAATTAAATGAATTAATGATTACTGACTATTGTTGATTTTTGTTTCGCTGTTATAGATTATGAAGGATATCGAGCTCTCTGAGAAGGAGACCCTTGGATCAGATGTCAGTATTGACACCTATCACGTTCCAGTTTTGGGTCAAGAATTAATTGCGGGTTTGGCTGTGCGTGCAGGCGGACACTATTTGGACGCGACGCTTGGGGGCGGCGGACACACGAGTTTGATTTTAGCGGCGGCGCCAGATGTTACAGTGGTGGCGATCGACCGCGATGAACAAGCCATCCGTTTTTGCCAAGCCCGATTTGCCAACTCGCCCGTTGAGTTTTGGCACGGCAACTTTGCTGAATATCAGTCCCCAGAGGCCGAATTTGATGGTATCATAGCAGACTTGGGCGTCAGCTCTGCTCAGTTCGATACACCGGAACGAGGATTTAGTTTTCGCCACCCAGCTCAACTAGATATGCGTATGAACCAGCAGCAATCTTTGACGGCAGAAGAGATTATCAACCACTGGGAAGAAGTTAAACTAGCAGATATTATTTACAGGTACGGCGAGGAGCGACTGTCGCGGCGCATCGCAAGGCGGATTGTGCAAGGGCGCCCTTTTCAAACTACAACAGAACTTGCAGGGGCGATCGCCTCCAGCTTCCCCCCCAAGCAGCGCAACGGCAGAATCCATCCGGCCACCCGTACTTTCCAAGCTTTAAGGATAGCTGTCAACTCCGAACTCGCTTCTTTAGAAACTTTCCTCAACCAAGCCCCAAGGTGGTTAAAACCCGGTGGGAGAATCGGAATCATTACATTTCACAGTCTGGAAGACCGACCAGTCAAGCACCAACTCAGAGGAACACCCAATTTGCAGGTACTGACAAAAAAGCCGATCGTGCCACAATCCGAAGAAGTCGCTAGAAATCCCCGCTCTCGTTCTGCTAAGCTCAGACTGGCAGAAAGAATAACTTGATTCGGCAGTAGTAATATGCTTGCTGCAAAAAGTTCAGAGATTAGGGAGACTTGCTTGCAGCAATCAAGTACGATTCGGCAAAGATGTAGGGAATAGCGCCAACAACCCACCACTAACCCTCCGGGTACAGTGCGGCTTGAAATACAGTCGGTGTTGACCAGACTTAGGTAGCAATACCTCCGTTAGTAGTAAGTGTTAAAATTCACACCGAGGACAGTGCCCAGCTAGTTAAGAACTCTGCAATCAGAGCATTAATTAGCCGTTTTGAATGCTGGTGTGTTTAGAAAAGTACCGACTGCTAACCAGGTCATTGCTCATATCGCAGCCTGAAAGCTGACTCGGGAATTTTCCCTATTGAAGCGGCCTACCGAGGCGGGTTACAGTATCGAAAGCCTCTCATCTGTGCGAACAGATGGTGCGAAAGGAATGCTCACCTTGAGGTAAAACGGGTTTCTTTAACTCAACTTGACGTAACTGATATGTTGCATATATCCAGCCCCCCTTTTCCTCCCGCCACCTTGCTGATTACAGCTATGGTGGGGGTTTTCAAGGGGGAAGAAAGATGAGTCGGGGAGATGGAAGCAAGCTGAAATTGATGGTAGTCGATGACGAACCCGACAACTTGGATTTATTGTACCGGACGTTTCGACGCGACTTTCAAGTTTACAAAGCAGATAGCGCCCTCAGCGCCCTGGAAGTTCTAGACGAACAGGGCGAGATGGCGGTGATTATATCTGACCAGCGGATGCCAGAAATGAATGGCACCGAGTTTTTGGGGAAAACAGTCGAGCGATTTCCCGATACGATTCGGATTCTGTTAACGGGATACACCGATGTTGAAGATTTGGTTGAGGCCATCAACTCAGGTCAAGTTTTCAAATACATCACCAAACCGTGGAATCCAGAAGAACTCAAATTGGTGATCAATCAAGCCTCAGACACTTACAAATACTACAAGCAGCGCAGCGTTGCATTGCGCCGCGCTTTACGCAAGGAATCTCTGTTCAATGAGGTAATGAGCGTGATTCGCGGGTCGCTAGATTACTCTAGTATGGTACAAACTATTGTTCAAACCGTAGGTCAAACTTTTGAGGCCAACTATTGTATGCTGCGGCCGGTAGAAGCCGATCGACTATTACCGAGTACCTTCCCCTACCAAGCCCAAACCTCTGAAACCAGTAGCTTTTCTTTTGATGAAAATTTGCTGGTGCAAGCCGTAGCCAGCCGCCAAACTCAAGTGAACTCAAGCAGTGGGGAGAATGGTAACTCGGTTGAGATTGCCGTGCCCCTGACTTACCAGCAAGAATTGCTGGCGGTACTGGCTTTGTCCCAGATTGGTGGCACTAACCCTTGGTCGGCAGAAGAGATAGAGTTAATAGAAGGTGTAGCAGCTCAAGCTGCTCTGGCCCTGTCTCAAGCTAAGCTCTACCAGCGCACTCTGGATTTAGCCAAGCAGATGCAAAACGAGTTGGAGGTGGCTCGCCAAATCCAAACAAACTTGTTGCGCCAAAGTTGGCCGGATTTTGAAACTGTCAGGGTGCAAGCTTGCTGTTATCCCGCGCGGGAAGTTGGTGGCGACTTTTTTGAAGTCTACGTCCACTCCCAAGGGGATATTTGGATAGCGGTGGGAGATGTTTCGGGTAAGGGAGTTCCGGCTGCTCTATTTATGGCGAGCGCGATTTCGGTGATGCGTCGGGAACTTTCCCAAGAAGTTTCTCCAGAACCCGATCGAGTTATGCAGAACATGAATAGCAGTATGTCTGACGACCTGATCGGCAACAACCATTTTATTACAATGGTTGTAGCTCGTTACACTCCGTCAACGGGACACCTAGCTTTTGCTAATGCCGGTCACATTTACCCGATTGTTTGGTCTCACTCGGAGGTGAAAGCTCAAGCCGCTAGCGGTAAAACGCCAGTCGAGCCGAATTTCCTGAAAGCTCGTGGCATTCCTTTGGGGATACTACCAGTTTGGAGGGGCAAAGCAGGTACGATCGAATTAAAGTCAGGAGATGTATTTCTGCTGACGAGTGACGGAATTACTGAAGCTAGCGTGACTACTGAAGCGGTCGCAGGGGGTGTACCAACCCGTTCTATGCTACAACAAGAAGGGCTTTGGCAACTTTTGATTCAGGAACCTGGTTCTTTCAACTTGGACAATTTGTTGGCTCACATCCGAGCTGACAATCCCGTTCAGGAAGACGACCAAACCATACTCTCTCTGGAGGTTCTTTGAATCTGTCAGCGACTCCCGACGCGTAGTCGGGGGTGAGAGCCGAAAAAACTTAAGCTCTGCTTGTTGACGGCCCATAGATTAGTCCTGCAAAGGACGGCGCGATCGTCAACAGTAAAAAAACACAGTAAAAAACCTAGCCGGCGATGGCGCAGCTAGTTTCCTGAATCGCTTTCCTGGGGGATTAAATACCTGTAAAGGGTTAAGGTAGAAGGCATTCGTCAGAAAAAACCAACGCTTAAAAGCAAAGGATTGAAACACAGATTTTTTATACCTCGCTGCTTGCAGTCTCGGTATAATTATCAATTGTTAATGGGTTTTAAGCCCCTAACAAAAGTTTTCAACGATACTCTTAACTTCTGCCTTCTACCGACTGACGAATGCCTGATTTTTAAACAGAAAAGGCTAGTATCCCCCGATTAGCGACAAGTATTGAGGCCGAATCCATTCGGCGCGTCGTGTTTCATACCTGGTGTGAAGACACAGGGGTTTTCAAACTTACGGGATTTTTTTATGAATACTGAGCTTCATGTGCCAAGCGACTTGCGGTTTTTAACAATTGTTGAAAATTGGTTGCTGAGCAGTTTGGAAGTAGAGCTAGGAGAGCACGTCGATTGGCCGCGTCAGTCGAATCGTTTGCGCTTGGTGTTAGCAGAAGCCTATTCTAACGTGATCCGCCATGCTCACAAAGATCAACCCAATTTGCCCGTGTTAATTCGCTTGAATTTAAAAAATAGGGATATTGGTTTAGAAATTTGGGATTACGGTAAAGGTTACGAAATGGATACTTACAATCCCCCGAGGCCGGAAGCTAAACAGGAAAGCGGCTACGGCTGGCTGATTATGAGCAGACTTATGGATCGGGTGGACTACACTTTGCAAATAGACGGTCGCAACTGTCTAAAGTTGGAAGCGAGTTTGCCGGAAAAATCTTAATTAGTCGTTAGTCATTAGTCAGGAGTGATTAATGATTGACAATGCACTTTTTGACTCGCTTTGGCTGTCTGTCGCACGGTGCGGTGACAGCCACTTTTTTGTGCAGTAGCGTCAGCCCAAGGCGAGACTGTAAGATTGTAGGGGTAAAGTCCCGATCGCACAAATACCGCAGAAACGGGATTTTTATACCGTGAGTGGCACTTTACCAAAGATTTGGATAGAAAACCCGGTTTCTACCTCATTCTGGCGATAAAGAGCCGATTAACCTGGCGATCGCACGACTTTAGCTATTACGTGCGATCGACAGGTCATATCATGTCCGATCGAGTGGCCGCGATTAAAAGGGCGAGTTTTTGAGATTGTCAATTATTGGCAGATATTTTTCGTGAACCCGCCCCTACCGTATTAGGGGTAATCGATCGGACATAAGGTCAAACCAAAATAGACAATTTAAATTTGAAACAGATTATCAAACATCAAATTTCTTATGTGACCGCATATTTAGCAATTCTTGGGGAGAAGCTAACAGTTTGACCGTGACAGAAAGAATTTGTTGGTCAGAATTGAGCAAGAACAGCCATGCGACATTAACACCAAATGCGGAAGTTTGCACCCGGCCGCTGACCTGAACTTCTACTTTGCCATCTTCTAAAATTTGGCTGACACCTTTCTGGGGTTCTAGCTGCATTCCTCGCGCTTCTTTTTTGAGATAAGTGGCGATCGAAATCTTGCCGATAATTGGATCTTCAAACGGCGCGTGCAGAACCCCATCATCGGCAAATAAATTAGCCGTTGCTTCAAAATCGCCCGCGTTTAAAGTTTCAAAATATCGCAGTACAGTTGGATTTGTAATGCCGACAATCGTTATAGGGCTAGTTAAAATACGTGGAGTTGTTGCGGTCATAAAACAAATGATTTCAGAGGAATAAGTATACTGTAATCATTCTCTTTGTCGTAGCAAATCCCTCAAAAGATATAAGTATATCGAGTAAAATAATTCTCCTAAAAAAGGAGGAACCGGAGAGCGTCGATCGCAGCTTTCAGAGCGATCGACCAAAATCAAGACTACTTTCAAAAAATGCAAGTGTAGCCAAGCTGCAAACCCTGATACTATCAGTCATTTCCCATCCTTCAATTCTTGAATCTAAAATTTAAAATCTAAAATCTAAAATGATAGAAACCCAGACACCTGAAGGCATCTGGGTTTCTGGCCAAGTCTGTTTGACAGACCGAACCCGAATATTCTATTTACGCATCAAATTGAGCAATTCTTTAGGAGATGCCAACAAGTCGATCGCCACAAAGAAAATTTGACCTTGGGGATCGAGCAAAAACCGCCACGCAATGTTCATGCCCACATTCGCGCCGAACCAGGGAGTTTCGACTTTGCCCGTGACTTTCACTTGGCGGTAGCCATCTTCTGCGGGTTCAGATACGCCTTGCTGTGGCATCATTTTCAGTCCGATGCACTCTTCCCGCATATAGTTGAGGATAGCTTCGCGACCAACGATCGGCTTTTGGAAAGGCGGTTGCAGGGCACCTTCTTCAGCAAATAAACCGACGGCTGGGGTGAAGTCGAAGGCGTTCATGTAGTCGATGTAGCTGAGCACTGTCTGCTCGCTGATACCCTCAATTTGGGTTTTCACCCGCTCTTCTGGAGCAGTGGGAGTGCTGCGGGGGGCTGAGCGTTTGGCGTACTCTTGGTTAAAAGCAGGGTCATAGCCCATGTTAACTACGGTATTCCGAAGTACGGTAATTTGCTGACCCGGATCGAGTTTTTTGATGGTTTCGAGAACTGTGGTAGCTTCGGGAGACATTTGATAGCCAGCGGGGATAGGAGCGACAACGCCCTGTTGCATCAACTGTCCCAACTCGTACCAGAAACCGAGTTTGGTATTGACGCGCAAAGAAGTGTAAATCCGACCTATGGTGGTGTCGGCGTTGCTGGCGAGGTCAAACATGGTTTTGCTTTGAGCAGCAGGCGACATTTGCTTGATTTCGCTCAGAATGCCTTCGACAAGCGCCATGCTGGCTACTCCTGGGGCGGCGGCGGTGATGGAAACACCCATTTCGGTGTAGGCATACCAGAGCAGTGCCAGTTGGTCTTCAACGCTGAGTTTGTAGAACGCTTCCGTGGTAGCCGGAACAACGCTAGCAATCTCGGTGTTGGAAAAAATAGATTGAGCTGATTGAATACTAACTGCCATATGTATGCTGTGGGATTCGCTGTCGGTTTTACTTGCGTACTTGAATTAGCGAATCGAATTCTCCCTAAATTAAATTATGTAACATTTTTGACATTTTGGAGTTCAAACTTATAAATATAAAGATTGCCAAAGTATTATCAATACTGGCCCAAAATTACTCTTAAAGTTACTAGACTTATGGCACAAATTGTGCATTGGTTTCTTACGTGATGAAAAAATCAATTAATAGCGATCGCATTAAGCAAAAAGCCCTTGAGTTGGGATTTCACAAAGTGGGGATAGCCTCAAAAGACGCGGATTTTGATCTAGAAAAACAAAGATTGCAGGCTTGGCTGGACAAGGGTTATCAGGCGGATATGGCATGGATGGCAAACCCGAAACGGCAGGATATTCAATTGGTGATGCCAGAGGTGCAGTCATTAATATGTGTCGCCATAAACTACTACACGCCCCACCAACGCCCCGAAAATCCCCTGTGCGAGGGGGGGGTCGAGGCAGGGGTCGAATATGCTAAAATCTCTCGCTACGGTTGGGGGCGGGATTACCACAGAATTTTGCACAAAAAACTGAAGGTTTTGGCAAATTGGGTACGATCGCAAGGCGAGGGAATTGAAGCGCGGTATTATGCTGATACTGGGCCGGTTCAGGATAAAATGTGGGCGCAGCGTGCCGGGATTGGCTGGATTGCCAAAAATGGTAATGTAATTTCGCGCGAATACGGTTCTTGGGTGTTTTTGGGCGAAATCTTGACTAATTTGGAGTTAGCATCGGATGAGTCTCATACGGAACATTGCGGTACTTGTACTCGCTGCATTGAGGCGTGTCCGACGGGAGCAATTACTGAGCCTTTTGTGGTGAATGCCGATCGATGTATAGCCTATCACACGATCGAGAATCGAGCCGAAAAATTGCCCGACGAAATTGCATCTAATTTACAAGGTTGGGTAGCAGGGTGCGACATTTGTCAGGATGTTTGTCCTTGGAATCAGCGATTTGCTAAACCAACTGATGTGGCAGAGTTTGAGCCTTATCCTGAAAATATAGCGCCGACACTTGCAGAATTAGCCGACATTTCCGACGAGGAATGGAACCGCAGATTTACCGCTTCGGCGCTGCGGCGCATTAAACCCGAAATGCTGCGGCGAAATGCGAAAGCCAATCAAATTAACCCTTAAAAGTTGAGATGTTCGCGCTCAGGGTGCTTAGGGGCACATTACCCTATAGATAATAACTCTAGGGTGTGTAAGGATGGTCAAGACCCAATACATTATGCAGTAAGTCATTCCCCCATCTAAAATCTAAAATCTAAAATCTAAAATGGTATGAGCCCCCGTTCCTTATTTGCTATTGTCTAATGACCAAAGTAATTATTTTTGATTTTGACGGTACTTTAGCAGATACAATCGATATTCTTCTAAGCATCAGCAACCGTTTGTCAGTAGAATTAGGCTTTAAGTCGGCGACTAAAGAGCAAATCGCTCAACTGAGCAATTTAACTTCTTGGCAACTCCTTCAGTATTCGGGAATTTCTATCTTCAAATTCCCGCTGTTGATTAGAATGTTGAAAGCAGAGTTACGCAGCGAAATTCCCAACATTCAGTTATTTCCGGGGATTAAAGACGTTTTACTCGATTTAAAAACACTGGGATTTCAACTGGGCATTATCACATCTAATTCCCGAGAAAACGTCTTGGGTTCGCTGGAAAAAAACGGTTTGCAAGACACTTTTACGTTTATTTACTCTGGTTCAACTTTTGGCAAACATAAAGTTATTAATAGATGGCTAAAAACAGAACATATAAATGCTAAAGAAGTCGTTTATGTGGGAGATGAAATTAGAGATATAGAAGCTGCTAGAAAAACCGGAATTAAGGTAATTGCTGTAGCTTGGGGTTTTAATTCTCAGCAGGCTTTGGCTGCACACCATCCCGATTTTTTGATTCAACGCCCCCAGGAATTGATAGAAATTATGAGTAATTTGCGGGAAGTGTAAACTGAAATTGCAAAAAGTAAGACTCGTCGATTGAAATCTATTCTAGACAAACTCTCGTTCCACCCGAGAGGGACTAAAGAATAAAAGGGGTATTAAAGCCTGATTTGTTATCAGCCATAGTCCCTTGTATCATCTCTGCGAATACATTATGTTAATCTCCTTCGCCCCGTTTCAGTGCTGCTAAAACTGCTTGCTGGCTAACTGCTTGGTAGATTTTGCTAAAATGCTGCTTGAGTGCGTCAGATGCAGGGGAGGATTTGCTAGCGGTTCCTTTTCCGTCGGTGGCGAGGGGAATTGGGCCTAAGATATCTAAGACTGTTTCGCTGCTGGGCGGCGGTACAATCACTACTAAAGATGATTCTAGCTGCTGATTGTATTCCCAAAAGCGATCGACCTTCGGCAATTTAGCATTCGCAGTAGGGGAATTTTCACCCTTGTTTAGCTGGGTATTTTCCTCTCCTTCCGTACCCCGTCTTTGACGAAGTGCTGTCAAGATTTGCTCTTTGGTTCTCCCCCGCAGTTGAAACAGTACGAAAGGGTCTTCGCCGAAGCGATCGCCCAATAAGTAGTATACAGCACTGATGTGTTTGCAAGGGTTTTGCGGGTCAGGACAGCTACAGCGCGATCGAATATCAGATAAACTTAACGGAAATAGCGTTTTGCCCGCTGCTGCAAATACATCTTCAATATTGTGTGGCATTTCTCCTGCTAAGAGCTTAGCTGAAAAAACTGCTCTTTGCGACATATTTTCAATCACACAATCCCAATCTTCATCAGTCAATGTATCGAGTCCCAAAGAAACTTGATAGGGTTTTGGATCAGTGCCTTGAACTATGGCAATTACTTCTTGATTGGGAAATTTAATGCTGAGAACTTTACCTTCGCGCGCGTACTGCCAGCCGCGTTCTAACCGCTTTTTGAAGCGGTAGGTATTGATTAAATCTAACCACTGTTGTGTCCACCATTCTCTGTCAATCATAAGCGGAAGGAAGAAGGAAGAAGGAAGAAGGAAGAAGGAAGGAAGAAGGAAGAAGGAAGAAGGAAGTTCGGCAACGGATTCTGTAACGGATGTAACGGATGTCAGGAAGAAGGCTTTAGTTATCTAGGAGAGTCAAAAACCTGGTTTTATACGGAAAAACTGGACTATAACCTTTAATCCTGTTAGAAAACCCGGTTTCTGTGGTCAGAGTGCGTAATTCCTCTGATTTTTGAGAACTAAGGTCCTCACCAGAAACAGAATAAAATTAAGCACATTATTCTTCTTCGTTTTCTATAATAGCATTGCGATCGAGAATTAGTAAATTGCGAAGTTGGTCTGTATCTAGCTCGGTGAGCCAGTTTTCGCCGGCGCTGACCACTTGTTCCGCTAGAGCTTTCTTACTTTCGATCATATCGTGTATTTTCTCCTCTAACGTACCAGTGCAGACAAATTTGTGAACTTGCACATTGCGGGTTTGACCGATGCGAAATACGCGGTCAGTTGCTTGATTTTCTACTGCGGGATTCCACCATCTGTCATAGTGGAAAACGTGGGTTGCTCTGGTTAAGTTCAAACCAGTACCACCAGCTTTTAAGGATAAAATCATAATCGGCGGGCCTTGGGGATCGTGCTGGAAGCGATCGATCATTTCTTCCCGCTGCTGTTGCCTAATTCCGCCGTACAAAAACAAAACTTCTCGCCGTAAATGCTTTTCTAGATGCGGTTTCAGGAGTTTTCCCCATTCGGCAAATTGAGTAAAAATTAAAGCCCGATCGCCCTCAGCGATCACCTCTTCTAACATTTCCACCAACCGCTGCAATTTCCCCGATTCCTGGCTCTTAATCTCCAATTCTTTCGGCTTAGCTTCTGCTTTCACAAGAGCCGGATGGTTGCAAAGTTGCTTGAGTTTTACCAGCAAAGCCAGAATCATTCCCCGGCGCTGAATGCCTTCTGCTGAGTCTAATTCAGCTATTGACTCTTCGACTATTTTCTGATATAATACCGCCTGTTGAGTCGCCAGCCCGCAAAATACAGTCATCTCCTGTTTTTCGGGCAAATCTTGGATGATTTCTTTGTCAGTTTTCAGGCGGCGGAGGATGAAAGGCCGAACGAGCGATCGCAAAGTCTGCAAAGATTCCCTATCTCCGTATTTCTCGATCGGAATTGCAAATCGGCGCTGAAAGAAATTGCGCGGCCCCAAATAACCAGGATTGAGAAACTCCAAAATTGACCACAATTCTTGCAGTCTATTTTCCACCGGAGTTCCCGTCAGCGCAATTCTAAAAGATGCCTCGATTTGCCGCACGGCTTGCGACTGCTTCGCCTCGGAATTTTTAATATTTTGCGCTTCATCTAAAACCAATCCTTGCCACTTAATGCCTTGAATTTCCTTAGCATCACGGAACACTAGCGCATAACTGGTAATTATTAAATCCTTTCGTTTAATTTCAGCCGCAAATGCTTTGCCTTTAGCGCGTTTGTCTCCGTGGTGAACTAATACTTTCAGCGTCGGGCCAAATTTCTTGACTTCGCGTTCCCAGTTGCCCAATACCGATGTCGGACAAACCAGTAATGTTGGCGCTTCTAGAGAATTTTGTTCTTGTAAATGCAGGAGAAAAGTAATTAGCTGAATAGTATTGTGGCACAAGATATTATTGGCAACAAAATTGTGATACTTGCTCACCTCAAAATCATAAACCCACCCGCTGTACTCAAAATCCTCAATTTCCTCTATCCGAGAATAAAAAACTTCTTGGTCTAGAAAAAGTTGTAAGCTTTCTCTGATTGTATCTAGCTGTTGTGTGTCTAAATTTGCATAAGCTTCTAGAGTCTGATTCGTCCACTTTGAAGGCTTTAGCTGACGGTATTCTTGTTCGGCAGACCCATTTAAAATATTTTCCATCCCAGCGACTACCCTTGCCAGACTCCTGTGGGAAAACTCCTGAGAACCGTTGATGTAAACGGGGTTGTGCATTCCAAAATGGCGCAATGGTAATTTTGTAATTTCTACTGCACGAGCGACGATATCGGAAGCAGGAATTCCCTCAACATTGGTGTTGCAAGCCGATTCGCAAATCTGCTCTAATTTACGCTGTTTTTCGGGAGAACCGAAGCCAATTTCCTGCAAAAATATGCGCGCTGAGTTACCGCCGAAAGTGCCAATATAATAGGTGCGAAAAATCCCGCTGCCATTGGTGGCGCATTTCTGTCTGGTGGCGATTCGCAGCCAAATTCCAAAGCGCCGCAGCAGTGTAGAAAGTTGTTGGATGATTAAAGGCGAAGCGGTGCTAATTTCGATATTTCGCGTGTTAAGGAAGACAGAACCTTCAGCATCAAAGTAGTTTTTGAGGAAAAGCCGTATGCTGTCAAGATTGGCTTGCATGATAAATTGCGGGAAGCTTTTCTCGGCTGACAGCTTTCCCCACTCGTAGCCTTTAGTCTCAAGAAAGCTTTGGTACGATCGACTACACACAGCTAAATATGCTGCTCTTTGCTTACCGGGAGTACGAACAGCAGGATTATTTATTTCTATCCCATACTTTTTGCTTAAACGGTGAAGTGTGAAACGCAATTCTTCAAGAACTGCCACATCTTTCTGCGTTATTGTGAGGATTGCCCGATCGCGCTGCTCATATCCCTCAGCAATCTGCCAAGCCAGAAACTTGACCAAATCGGGATCTTCCGGCTTTCCTTCCCAATACAATTTAGCAGGAACGCAAACATAATCTCCAACCTTGAACTCATTTGTCCAGCCATCGCGTCCTAACAATTTGTGGCGGCGGGTAATTGTGATGCTGCTACCATCTTGTAGTTTGATGGTTCGCAACTTTTCTTGCACTTGCTGACGGTAAAGCCGTCGAACAGTCGCCTGTACAATTTTGCCTGTTTCCTGATTTATGGAATTTACCAGTAATTGCTCGTTAGGTTCAGACCAAAACCCCTCACCGTCGAATTCTGTTTTTCCGGCATAAGCTTCCCATATTTTTTCAGCTTTTTGTAAAAAGCCATTGACAAAAAGCAAAGAATGTGGTATAATGCACTTGCCCAATCCCATATCGTCCGCGAGACAAGCACCCAAACCCCAGCGTTCTAAGAATGCTAACCAGCCTGCTCCTAGGGCTTGATAAGGCCGCAATTGTCCTCGGAAACTAGCTGGAGTTGCGATCGCACTTACCGCTTGATTATCGCTCAAAGTATTCAACAATTCCTGAAGTTGACCCGTAGCCTCAAAATTCACCACAGGCAATTTCTCAATCATCTGAGAATCGCCCGACGCTAAACGCAAAGCATCCTCCAAAGAAAGAGTCATTTGCTCTTTGCGACTAGCAAAAAAAGTTTGAGCAGCCCTCACATCCGGCGCGCGCAACTCCACCCACTCACCGTTAATTTCCACCAAAGGCGAATTCAACGCGATCAATCTGTCAAACTCTGCCTTAGAAATGCGCTGTCCGCCGATCGTCAATTCCCACTTAAAATTTAGCAGACTTTGCAATCCCAACCCCCCCTTGCCCCCCCTTACTAAGGGGGGGTTAGTTTCTCCAGCGCCCCCCCTTACTAAGGGGGGGTTGGGGGGGGTTGTTTCCGCTTGAATGCTCAAACCCAAACGACTCGCCCAACCATCCGCCTTTGTCAAACTCGGCGGCAAAACTACGCCCAACCCACTATCAGCAAACCGCCAAGCTACAGACTTAATAAACTCGTAAGCTTGCAGCGGATTTAATTGGCAAGATTGAGGCCGCTGTGCTTGCAAACTCGGTTCAATTAACGGATAAAGTTTCGAGGCTAAACCCAAGCCGCTGAGCAAAGTTTCTTGAGGCAATTCTATTGTCCGCCCCGCGTAAGCCAAACGCTCGACAGAGTTGTTCCAAACAGTTGTCGCGTCTACCAAAAATTCGGTTTCATCTGCTGCTTGCAAGCAATAATTTAAATTCCAGTTGGCTTTACCGGGCGCTGGTGGTATGAGTTGAAAGCAAGTGCGAAATTGACTTTGTTGAGATAATTGGTTTTGCAGCGGTGCAGTCCAAGCACTCAGCTTGGTTGCCAAGTTTTCTAATGCTGCTTTTTCTACTTGAACTCTCCCAGATTCCTGCTGCAAAGCTTGCAGCCAGTCGCGCACAGGAGAAACTGCTTTGATGTCTAAAGTAGAGCTACCAGCAGATCGCACTTGACTATCTACAATACTACTCAAAAAGCCTAATACCAATTCCTCCGCCCCCATCGGCAAATCCACCGCTAAAGGCAATTGACTGGATTCTTCTTCTTTTTCCCCTCTTCCTTCTTCTTTTTCCCCTCTTCCCTCTTCCTTCTTCCCTCTTCCTTCTTCCTTCTTCCTTCTTCCTTCTTCCTTCGATTGATATGTTCGGCAAGCCGTCGGCATTTGCTTGACAAAAGTGGCGAGGCGGAGTGTATCTGTAGAACTATCTAACAACGGTTGCCATTTGGCAATAGCAGAACCGTCGGACTGTTTCTCCAATCCAGGCAAAAACTTGCATCTTGCCAACAAATCCAAACTCCACCTAGCAATATGAGACCAAAAACGCAAATCTGAGCCGACAAAAGAGTCCGGTTCCGTGCTGTTAAGCGGTAGTGATTGCAAGAAAACAAAAGCGGCTTGAGGGTTGAGACAAAAACCCTCGACTTGCCAGGGATAAAGGTAAATATCCTCGGTTTTAGCGGGTTCATCA
Source organism: Microcoleus sp. N9_B4 (assembly GCF_036701635.1). NCBI lineage: Bacteria > Bacillati > Cyanobacteriota > Cyanophyceae > Oscillatoriales > Microcoleaceae > Microcoleus > Microcoleus sp. N9_B4. The sequence goes on from NZ_JAUBRC010000025.1 coordinate 76,074, forward strand.
AGTGCTGCTGCTGAGTGCTGTGGCATCAGAGTTGCGTTCGATTCTGAGATGTGGGTGGGAAGTGCGATCGCCCGAATTTCCTTTTGAATTGAGGAGTTGGGTTCGCTAATTTCTTCCTTGGGAGTTTTGGTCGATCGCCGAGTTTTTTTGCTTTTTTCCGGTGGGGTTTCTGCGGTTTCCGGTAATTGCCAATCCAGTTTTCCCGACTGTTGCAAGGAATTTAGAAAAGTCTTAAATTCAGCTTCGGTCATTGCTAAGGGATGCGGTAAATTTATCCCCGATTCCCTGGTTTCAATTGCACCAATTTTTCGCCAAGTTTCTCCCCAAATAAATAAGCAATTTTTTTCATTATCTATAAGCCAACTGCCGTGTAAAATTGCCATATTTTTTACCCTGATATTTGTATTTAAGTGCGAGGTTGACTACAGCATTTATATGGGATTTGTGAAAATTTTATTTAAAACAAACCGAGGAAATTTTGAGCCAGATAGGAATTAGGTAGAACCGGTATAGCCTTTCTCAGTAACATGAGGTGCACGCTTGATAAGCGGGCATAGGGCATAGGGCATAGGGCATAGGGCATACCTCACCAAGATTGAGAACTGCTATATATTTAGGTACTTATGGCACACCTTACCGCTTATTCCCTGACCTAGATAACTAAATCCCTCTTCCCTCTTCCCTCTTCCTTCTTCCTTCTTCCTTCTTCCTTCTTCCTTCTTCCTTCTTCCTTCTTCCTTCAACGTCCCAATTCCCAAACGAAAATTCATAGTACCATCTATTTCAGGCGTTTAGCGGACGATCGACCGAAGCATCGACCCCAGACAGCAAAAAATAATTTTCGAGTATAAATGCTTACAAGCGAGACGCAGACAGTCGATCGCGAGGCGATTATCCCTGTCTTTTGGCGTCGGACTCTCAAACATCCTGTGGTAATGTTACGATCCCGACAGAGAAAGAATGTGGTAGATAAGGAAGCAGTGCTACATGGTAGAGATAGACAAGTCAATATCCTTCGATGGACGGGATATTAGACTGAAGATTGGTTTACTAGCGCCTCAAGCAGGCGGTGCAGTTTTGATTCAGTCGGGTGACACGGCGGTTTTGGTGACAGCGACTCGATCGCAGGGGAGAGAAGGAATTGATTTCCTGCCCCTGTTGGTGGATTACGAAGAGAGACTCTACGCTGGCGGTAAAATTCCCGGTGGATTTTTACGCAGGGAAGGGCGTCCCCCAGAAAAAGTGACTTTGACAGGCCGTTTGATCGATCGACCGCTGCGTCCGCTATTTCCAAGCTGGCTGCGAGATGACATCCAAGTTGTAGCCACAACTGTTTCGATGGACGAACAAGTGCCACCGGACGTTTTGGCTGTGACGGGGGCTTCGGTGGCGATACTGCTGGCGAAGATGCCGTTTTATGGGCCGATGGCGGCAGTGCGAGTCGGTTTGGTAGGGGACGATTTCATCATCAACCCCACCTACAGCGAAATCAAAGAAGGCGAGTTGGATCTCGTGGTAGCCGGTTCTCCTGATGGAGTAATCATGGTGGAAGCCAGCGCTAACCAATTGCCGGAACAGGATATCATCGAGGCGATCGACTTCGGCTATGAAGCAGCCTGTGACTTGATTCAAGCCCAGCGCGAAATTATGGCGGAATTGGGCATCGATTTGGTGGTAGAGGAACGGCCCTCCCTAGACTCCGCCCTGGAAAACTTTATTCGCGATCGCGCCCAAGAACCCATCCGCATCATTTTGTCAAGATTTGAAAAAGACAAAACAATACGGAATGCAGCTTTGGACGAAGTTAAGGCAAATGAAGTCGAATCTGCGATCGCCGAACTTGCCGAAGACGATCCGGTAAAACTAGCCGCCACCGCCAACACCAAGGCGATCGGCAACGTTTTCAAAGACGTTACCAAAAAAATGATGCGGAAGCAGATCCTCGAAGATGGCGTCCGTGTAGACGGCCGCAAGCTAGACGAGGTGCGACCCGTTTCTTGTCGCGTAGGCGTCCTGCCGTCGCGAGTACACGGCTGTGCGTTGTTTAATCGGGGCTTGACTCAAGTGTTGTCCGCAGCTACCCTGGGAACCCCAGGCGACGCCCAAGACTTAGGAGACGACTTGCACCCGCAGCAAGACAAACGCTACCTCCACCACTACAATTTCCCGCCGTTTTCGGTAGGAGAAACCAAGCCGATGCGATCGCCCGGACGCCGAGAAATCGGTCACGGAGCCCTCGCAGAACGCGCTTTGCTGCCCGTTTTGCCATCCAAAGAAGATTTCCCCTACGTGATTCGCGTAGTTTCAGAAATCCTTTCTTCCGACGGTTCGACCTCAATGGGTTCAGTTTGCGCCTCAACGCTAGCATTAATGGATGCAGGCGTTCCCCTTTCCCAACCCGTCAGCGGCGCGGCAATGGGCTTAATTAAAGAAGGCGATGAAGTCCGAATTTTGACTGACATTCAGGCAATTGAAGACTTTTTAGGCGACATGGACTTCAAAGTAGCCGGTACCGACACCGGGATTACTGCTTTGCAGATGGACATGAAAATCAAAGGTTTGCCCTTAGATGTGATTGCCACCGCCATCCGCCAAGCCAAACCGGCCAGACTGCACATTTTAGAAAGAATGCTGGCAACCATCGACACTCCCCGCAAGGAAATGTCGCCGTTTGCACCACGTTTGCTAACCCTGAAAATCGATCCAGAATTTATCGGTTTGGTAATTGGACCAGGTGGCAAAACGATCAAAGCCATCACCGAAGAAACCGGTGTCAAAATTGACATCGAAGACGACGGAACCGTGACAATTGCTGGCAACGACAGCGAAAAAGCTCAAAGGGCTTACAACATTGTCCAAGGCATGACGCGCAAGTTGAATGCAGGAGACGTGTATGTCGGCCGCGTAACTCGAATTATTCCGATCGGCGCTTTTGTGGAAATTTTGCCCGGAAAAGAAGGAATGATTCACATTTCCCAGTTAGCGGACTACCGCGTTGGTAAAGTGGAAGACGAGTTAGCTGTGAACGATGAAGTGATTGTCAAAGTGCGAGAAATTGACAACAAAGGTCGAATTAATTTGACCCGCTTGAATATTCATCCCGACGAAGCGGTAGCCGCCCGCGAAGCGCTGAATAAATAGTTTACGGTTGGTAATTGGTAATTACTTATAGAGTAATTGCTAATTGCTAATTGGTAACTGGTGATTAGTAATTGCTAATTGCTAATTGAGATTAAATCTGATTGTTTCAGATGGATTTGGGAGTAGGTGCGCGACAGCGACAGATCGACAAGAGTGCGATCGGCTGTGGAAGTTAATACAGTCGCGCACTTTACCCTCTGCGGCTGAAACCGCAACTACACAATCGATCGCAACTGTGATTCAAGAGTGACAATCTTGGATGTCCCCGTTATAGCCGCAGGATATCTTCTATGACAGGGGCAGTTCTATTTGAAACAAAGAACCTTTCCCAACCTCGCTACTTACCGTTAGGTGTCCGCCGTGAGCTTCCACAATTTGCTGGGCGATCGCCAATCCCAATCCAGAGCCGCCTTTCTTCCGTGTTCGTTCCTCATCAACTCGGTAAAATCGATCAAAAATGTGTGGCAAATCTGCCTCTGGAATGCCGATTCCCCTATCTTCTATTTGAATTAAAATGCGATGAGATTGATTCAATAACCGCAGCCACACTGTTCCTTCAGGTAAGGTATATTTGCAGGCATTGGTGAGTAGATTAGTGATAGCTTGTTTTAATAAATCAGAATTGCCTTTGATCATAACTCTCTCTTCAGGCAGTTCTAAATGAAGGCTTAAATGCTGGGCAACACCCTGTATTGATGAAGTGGCGATCGTATTTTTCAACAGGTCATTTAAGTGAATCGATTGAAGCGAGTTTGGGTCTAACTGTCCTGCCTGTCGTGCTAAAAACAAGAGATCAGTCACCAACCGATTCATCGACTTAGCCGTTTCAGCAATCTTTTCCAATCGAGAGTGCTTAGGCTTGCCGGCATCGACTGGGCTGAGTAAGCCAACCTGGGCATTGCTGAGTATTGTGGCAAGCGGTGCCCTTAGTTCGTGGGAAGCATCAGATGTAAATCTTTGCATTTGGGCATAGGCATTTTGAATGGGTTGCATTGCCAAACCGCCTAAAAACCAACCTACTAGACTAATCGCGCCCAGAGTCAAGGGCAGTGTTACTACCATCACAATCAGTAACTCTCTCAGTGTTTCCTGAGCATCCGTCAATGGGATGGCAATCTGGAGGTAGCCAATCGTCCGTCCTTTCTGGTGAACCGGAAGGGTTAATTGTCGCAGCCACTCGGGGGGAGATTGAATGGTTTGAAACGCCGCGATCGCCTGAATCCGATCCGAGGGCTGCGCCCCATAAAACTGTTGCAGTTGTCCAGTCGCTGAATACCACCGGGCGTAAACAACTTCACTGTCAGACGGGGGAGAATAATTACCAAGAATCGGAACGTTACTCAGATCGATGTGTTCTTTTCCCTGCCGCAAACCATACTCAATATTGGCAGCCATGACTCTGGCTTTTTTGTAGAGTAGTCGATCGATCTGTTCTAAGCTGTTAACCGAGCGCTGGTAGTAAATGATCCCTGCAAAAATGATGAGAATAGCCCCCATCGAGAGCGTAAACCAGTGGGCAAGATTGCGGCGGCTGCGATTAAACATCTGGATTCAAGCGATATCCCATACCATATACGGTTTCTAGCCAACTGACAGCACCTATCATCTGCAATCGCTGCCGCAGACGACGCACCAGGACAGTAATCGCATTACTCTCCGGTTCGCTGCCCCACTCCCACAAGGCTTGTTCAATTTGGCTGCGGGAGAGTACCTGACGAGGATGGCGCATCAGATACTCTAGAAATAGAAATTCGCGAGTCGATAAATGCAGACTTTGCTCCCTCCGTTCCATAGTCAGCGTTGATAGATGTAGAGTCAGATCTTCAACCTGTAAAGTATCCCCTTTCCAAAGCGGCGATCGTCGTCCCAATGCCCGCACCCGTGCCAACAGTTCAAACACATCGGCAGGTTTGATGAGATAATCATCTGCTCCAGCGTCTAAACCGCTAATTTTGTCAACAATCGCATCTTTGGCGGTCAACAGCAACACTGGGGCCGTTTTTCCCAGACGGCGGTATTGCTGGCATAAGCTTAAGCCACTGACTTCAGGTAATAACCAATCCAGGATCAACAGATCGTAGTCCCGCTTCGATAAAATCCACTGGGCCGTCGCCCCATCTTCTACACCATCCACAATATGTCCTGCCTCAGAGAGAGCTGCTTGAAGTGGCTCCAGTTGATCTACATCGTCTTCTACCAGGAGAATTCGCATCCGTCTAACCATTGTTCAGCAAATTGTATGTATGGTAGAGAAGAAATTTAGGAAAAGCCTCCATCACAGGTAAGATTTATGCCAATCTGCAGCTCACTAAAATGTTGGTAGTTTCTCCAGATTATTTCGAGCAATCTAAATCTAAAATCCAACATTTCAATGGCTTTACCTCGCTTCCTACCACTTCTACACCGCGTTGCCTGGGAATTCTGGTTACCTCTGCCTTTGGTAGCAGTCTTATTCTGGACTACAGGTAACTTCATCGCGGCTCAAACTCTAAGCCGTCCTTATAACTCTGTCAACAAACTCCCGGCAGATAGACAGTTAAATCGGAGATTACCAGTAACAATCTTGAGCATAAATGCAGAAATCGATCGCAGCCTGGGCGTTACCACTATTTTTGTCAACACCAGTGACTCAACTTTAAAGAAGCTGGAATACGAGTTTCCAGTAACCCAAACCAGTCAGGCCGAAGCAGCGATCGCCCAAGAATTAGCAATGCCGGTTGAAAATGTCCGCAAATTGATCAGCTACCGACTTAATAACTAAGCGGTCGATCGAAAAATTGCTGCACCATTGGCGAGTGGGAAATAGAGCGACTGCCGCCGATCGCAAGCATGGATTTAGTGCCTGCGATGAGAAGGACTAGAAATTGTGTCTTCTCTAAGATCGATAGGCTCAATTCGAGTTTGAAGCCAGGCAAAGAGAACAGCAACTCCCAACAAAATGAGCGTTGTGCCTGCTACCAGTTGCAACATGATAATGTAAACATCACAATCTTTTATGGGCGATTTTGGCACATAAATAGACTGCTTAGTATTTTTCTACTCCGAAACCTACATTTGCGAATTTGACCGTCTTTCTTAAATCCCTGTTTGGCTGCTTTGACGGCCCCCCAAGCATCTTTGATAGCGATTGATTTAATCGGGAAAGGTACAGGCCTTGCCCATTCTGGCAAACTGTTGAGTATTCCGGTTTTGATTGTCATCCAATTAGAATTACCCATTCAACTCATAAAACAACAGGTAAAGAAATCGATCGAGCGATCGTGATTCTCTACCTGTTTTCAAGTTGAAGCCGAAAAGTGATCAGAAGGTGACAGGTTCAAAAACTGACTCAGCGAGTAATGCGAAGAATCTTGTCCTGTTCTGGTGGGCAACTGCCGCGACCATCACAATTACTGGTGGTCACATACAATTCCCCATCGGGGCCCATAATCGCTTCTCTGAGCCGTCCCTGCTGCCCCTGCAAATACACTTCATGCTGCTGCACCTGACCCGATCGAGGATCGATGACGATTCGCTGCAATTGCTCTGCCCGCAGTCCTGCAACTATGAGGTTGCCTTTCCATTCAGGAATCGCATTGCCTGTGTAGATGGTGGCTCCTCCGGGGGGTAATGCCTGCCGCCACACGATCGCAGGAGTTACCAATCCTTGCTGTGATTCACAACGGTAGATAGTGGGCCAGCCCAAATTATCACCTGCCTTGGCAACACTGACTTTATCGTGTCCCGATCGCCCTAACTCGCCACTGGGGCCATGATCGCTGACCCACAGAGTCGATACATTCACCCAATCAAACCCTTGAGTATTGCGAATCCCCAGGATATAAACAGGATTTCCGGGGAAGGGATTATCAGCGGGCACCTGGCCATCAGGGGTGACGCGCAAAATCTTGCCTGCCAGACTTTTGACATTCTGAGAAAGGTTTGGATCTCTGGCGTCTCCGGTGCCAATATAAAGCATCCCATCGGGACCAAACCGAATGCGTCCGCCGTTGTGGAATTGAGCAACGGGAATATTGTCAACAATGGTGCGATCGCGGGTTGCACTCACCCCATCTTGGGACAACTGCCAGCGATCCACCCGATTCACTGGAGTGCCATTTTGGTTGGCCGTGAAATATACATAAAAGAATCGGTTATTGGCAAAATCGGGATGAGCGGCAATGCCCAGTAATCCACCTTCACCGCGATCGCTGACATTGATGGTGGCGATCGCTTGGGGGCGCAGCTTGCCATTTTGCACTAGCCGCACCCGTCCCGATCGTTCAGAAACAAGCAGATCGCGGTTTGGTAAGAAGGCAATCCCCCAGGGAACATCCAGCCCTGTCACCACTTCCTCCACTCGTACACTCACCTGCCCCTGCGGACCAAACCCGTCTTCCACCAATTTGCAACTGGCTGGCTGGGCAGTTTGATTAGTTTGTGCCTGTTGCGTTTCACTACTGATTTGAACAGAAGCCGGTGTTTCGCGCACCTGCGCCTGGGGAGAAGTGCAGCCAACTAGACCCATGATGCTGAACATTAGTCCACTTTTAAGAATGTTTGTTCGTTTCATGCCTTTTTACCTACTAATTACTTTTGAGCTACGCTCCAATTGCCATCAATTTTTGTGAATCAAAGAAAACAGCTAACACCGCTTATCCACCTGTTCAAATCACTTTTTCTTGTAGACACGATCGATCGTCATTTAATCACTTTTGAGCCTAAAATTTGCCGACAATACCAAGCCCCGATCTAGCAATCGAGTGCTTCTAACCATTCAACAACATGATGGCTATTGTGCAAGATCGTGTAGATTTGGTCATCTTGCAAAAGGCTGAGTCTCGTGTATGGATTATCTGTGCGGTTGTCTGATTGGCGATCGAAGCGCTTATGTATTGATTTCAGGAGTGACGCGGATTTGGTAGATGCTACCTCAACTGCAAGCAATGGTTCGTTCTGGTTTGATTATCTGCAAACAATCGAAGCATGGGAACCTGTTCTGAGTAATTAATTGGAAAAATGTGGGAATTGTCACCTTTGAGTCACATTTGCTGTTGACGCTAAGAGTAGACCTTGATTGTCAACCCTTTCCTAAATAGATTTTTGAGGATGAACAGTTCACGTTTCCAGCAACTCTTTTTAATTTCTGATATCGCAGGAATTTTAATTCTTCTGAGTGGGCGTCGGATTTTTGGGCAAAACGGAAATTGGTTTACGCCTGGGTGTCGTTACAAATTCTACTTGTTGAGAAGCTAAAACTGTGAATAGATTAGAGAACACTGCACTGGTAGAACGTAACGAACCCCAAACAGGGACTCCAAAACCCTCTATTAGTCTAATTGATGCGATCGCCTTGATTGTCGGGCTAGTAATCGGCGCAGGAATTTTTGAAACCCCTGCTCTGGTCGCTGCTAATACCGGAACGGTTGGTGGTGTCATAGGAGTCTGGCTGATGGGCGGTGTTGTGTCATTGCTGGGGGCACTTTGCTACGCCGAATTGGCAACGACATATCCCCATGTCGGCGGCAACTACTACTACCTGAAACGGGCATTTGGGCAACCGATCGCAGTTTTATTTGCCTGGGCACGCATGACCGTGATTCAGACTGGATCGATCGCGCTGCTGGCATTTGTGTTTGGCGACTATGCCTCTGAGCTATTTCGACTAGGTGGCTACTCGCCTGCAATTTACGCAGCAGTCGCGATCGTCCTGCTCACAATGCTGAACATCATTGGACTGCGCCAGAGTAAAGGCCTCCAGAACTGGCTAGCGGTGATACTCGTTTTAGGCTTACTGCTGGTCATCGTAGTTGGTCTGGCATCCTCCCCTCCTCCCGTCGGGCCCCCTCCCTCCGATGCCTCTCCTACCTCTTCCTGGGGCTTAGCGCTGGTCTTCGTGCTGCTGTCCTATGGTGGTTGGAATGAAGCCGCTTACATTTCTGCCGAAATTCACCACCCTCAGCGCAATATTGTGCGATCGTTCCTCTGGAGCATTGGCATCATTACAGGACTTTATGTGCTGATTAATCTGGCATATCTGCGGGGATTGGGTATCGCAGGCATGGCCGACTCTCAAGCCGTTGCATCAGATTTACTGCGGCGAGTGCTGGGTGAACCAGGAGCCGCGTTTGTGAGTTTACTGGTTGTGACCGCCACGCTGGGGTCGATCAACGCCAGCATCTTTACGGGGGCACGCAGCAGCTTTGCTCTGGGGCAGGATATGTCTGCGTTTCGTTGGTTGGGACGCTGGCACCCGCATCCGAGTTCACCAACAACCGCTTATTTATTGCAAGGTGCGATCGCCCTGACGCTGATTGGGCTGGGAACCTTCACCCGCAAAGGATTTGAAACAATGGTGGACTACACTGCGCCCATCTTCTGGTTTTTCTTTTTGATCAGCACCCTGTCCTTGATTGTTTTACGCATTCGAGAACCCGATCGACTTCGCCCGTTTAGCGTACCGCTTTACCCGATCATTCCCATAGTGTTCTGCGCTATTTGTGGCTATTTGCTCTATTCCAGTCTGGTCTATACAGGCATCGGCGCGATCGTAGGGGTCATCGTTGTTCTACTGGGTATTCCCTTTGCCCGTCATACTACATAGCAACTTTTTTTGGAGATTTACGATCGTGCAACTCAAAACCATTAGGCAATCACTCTTTGTTGGCGTTAGCATTCTCAGTTTTGCTGCGATCGGTTGTACCGAACAACGTAACTTTGAGACAGTGGCTCCAACTCCGGCTGCCACCTCCCAAACTAATTCTGTTTCCGATCTGGCTCAAGCGACTCCTAGCCCCACAACAGAAGCTCCCACCCGTCAACCCGATGTCGTTTACGTTCCAACCCCTGTACCGGTTGTGAATGAAATGCTGCGGCTCGCAAACGTGCAAGCCAATGACGTGGTTTACGACTTGGGTAGTGGCGACGGTAGGATTGTGATTGCAGCCGCTCAAAAGGTTGGCGCGCGGGGCATTGGTATTGACATCAACCCAGAACGCATTCGAGAAGCTAACGAGAACGCCAAAAAGGCTGGCGTGACCGATCGTGTCGAGTTTCGTCAGCAAGATTTATTCCAAACAGACTTCAGTGAGGCAACAGTTGTCACGCTTTACCTACTGCCAGAACTTAACGTAAAACTGCGCCCCAAATTACTCAGTGAATTAAAACCAGGTACGCGCATTGTGTCCCATGAATTCGATATGGGCGACTGGAAACCTGAGCAGGTAGTAAAAGTGGGCGAGAGAACAGTCTACTACTGGGTTGTACCTGAAACTCCTCCTGCTAATTTGAAGAAGTAGTGAGACTATTGCAGCTTAAGGAGTCAGACTCTAGATACTTGGCACGTCGAAAGATCGACGTGCCAGGTCAGCACTCTAACTCACGTTAAATAACCGCAATACAGTCAATCTCTACTAACACATCTTTCGGCAACCGCGAAACTTCCACACAAGCGCGCGCCGGTGCAGTTTCCGCATCAAAATATTTCGCATAAACCGCATTCACAGCGGCAAAATCATTCATATCTTTGAGGAAAACCGTAGTTTTTACGACATCCAACCAAGTAGCGCCGGCTTCTGTGAGAATGGCTTCGAGATTTGCCATAACTTGTTCGGTTTGTTTTGCCACGTCGTCGGTGTAGACAATATCGTTTAGTCTAATGTCGATCGCAATTTGGCCAGCTACAAACAGCATAGTGCCCGTAGCGGCGATCGCTTGATTATAAGGGCCCACAGGTGCGGGTGCTTTGTCAGTACGAATAATTTTGCGCGTCATAGATGTCACTTTTTTGGATAATTTTTCGGAGGTTTCAGGCTGGTAGATTTTTCCGTCAGAGGTTTCAGGCTGGTAGATTTCTCCATCGGGCATTATAGCACCAGTGAAGTCGGCATTGTTAATATTCCAACCATAGGTTTGAACATCAGTCAAGTCTGCTTTCTTAAGGTTGGCTCCCTCCAAACTTGCTAACATCAAATTTGCTTGTTTAAGACTAGATTTTTCTAGATTTGTCCTTTCTAGACAGGCTTTTTTCAAATTTGTCCCTGTGAGGTCTGCTGCACTAATGTCAGCCTCAGTTAGATTCACACCTGATAAGTTAAATGCAGACAGATTGACACCTCGGAGTTTGGCTCTCTGAAAATTGACACCTTGGAGGTTAGCACCCGCTAATTTCACTTGAATCAATTCTGCTCCTGTCAAGTTTGCCATCGTCAAATTTGAATCGCTCAGATTTGCTCTATTTAAATTTGCGTTCTTCAAGGAGGCTTTAGTTAACGATACGGAGCTTAATTGGGCATCACTCAGGTTTGCATTGTCCAGCTTAGTATTACTCAAATTTGCCCCATTGAGGTTTGCCATACTCAAGTCAGCACCGCTGAGGTCTGCAAAACTGAAGTTGACACTATTACCTACCACCCCGATTAAGTTTGTTCCTACCAGGGATGCTCTACTGAAGTCTGCTCCATAGAGGCTTGCTTTGTTCAGAGTTGCCTCATTCAACTCAGCTCCCGTCAAATTTGCACCGCGTAGGTCTATTCCACTCAAGTCTGCACCTTTGAGGTCTATCCCGCTTAACTGTGCTTTTGTAAAGCTTCGTTCGCCTGCGGCGTATTTTTCTAAAAGTTCTTTAGCATCCATAAATAACCTCGATCGCCCTTCCGCTACACCCCACATTCCCAGCCTACCACCAAAACCGAAAGCGCGAGCTAAATCTGCATCAATCCGTGTCAATCCATTTTCATCTGCGGTTAACAAATTCCCTTTTTTGCAACCGCAGATAGAGGCAGATAAACACAGATTTACGCAGATGAATTAGAGATTATCTGCGTGAATCCGCGTCTATCTGCCTCTATCTGCGGTTAAGAAATTACCTTTTTCAACCGCAGATAAATGCCGATTTACACATTACACACCAACCGGAGCACCAACAACCTCACCTTTCAACATCCGAGAAGCAGCATCAAGCAATTGCTCCTCCAAATAAGGCTTAGTGAAATAGCCTTTCGCGCCTAAACTGTAAGCCATTTGGCGGTGTCTGTCAGCACCGCGAGAAGTTAGCATCGCGATCGGCAATTCACACAAAACCGCATCCTTCTGCATCCGAGAAAGTAGTTCCAAACCGTCCATTCTCGGCATTTCAATATCGCAGAAAACGATATCGCAAGGCAGACCAGATTTCATCTTTTCCCAAGCTTCCTTACCGTCGCGAGCTTCTTCCACACGATAGCCAGACTTCTCGAAAGTAATCGACAAGAGCGATCGCACCGTAATCGAGTCATCCACAATCAGTACAGTCGGCTCAGTCTTCTCGATTTCCGCCTCCGCAGCAGCCCGATCGCCCTCATCCCAAAGCGTACCGCCAGTATCCTTCCGCAGCCTTCCAGTAGCCAAATCGATCAGTTCCAGAACGTCTGCAATTGCCACGATCCGACCGTCTCCGAGCACCGTGGCCCCAGCAATCCCGATCGGCTTCGGCACCGGCCCCTCCAACGGCTTGATCACAATTTCCTGTTCCGTCGAAACCTGATCCACCTGCACCGCCAAGAAATTGCCAGCAGAGCGCAGCACGATCACCGAAATCATGTCATCGTCTGTATTAAACCCGTAAACACTGCCCCGACCCAAATGGCGGCTGTAAGCCAGCAAATCCCGCAGCGGCCGGAACGGCAAGCTTTGACCCCGCCACTCAATGCAAGGCAAACCATCCGCCCCCGTCGTCACCTGATCGCGAGGCACATCGATCATATCCTCGACCCCATCCATCGGGAAAGCAATGCGAGCGCGATCGCTAATGCAAGTCAGAGCCTTAGAAATACTCAACACTAGAGGTAAACGGATGGTAAACACAGTCCCTTTGCCGATGGTTGAATCGATCGACACAGTGCCCCGAATCTCCTGCAAGGAAGTCTGCACCACATTCATACCGACCCCGCGGCCTGCATACTCCGTCGCCTGTTCCTGAGTGCTGAAACCCGGCATAAACAGCAAATCGTAAACTTCCGAGCGAGACATCCTCTGAGCCTGAGCCGCCGTCAGCATACCCTGCTTAATCGCCTTCGCCTTCACCCTTTGCGGGTCAATTCCCGCCCCGTCGTCAGAAACCGAAACCACCGTTTGGTTCCCTTGGTGGAAAGCGCGAATCGTAATCCTGCCGACTGCAGGCTTCCCAGCCGCCAGACGCACCTCCGGCGCTTCGATCCCGTGAGTAATCGCATTGTTCACCAAATGAGTCATCGGGTCATACAGTTGATCCACAATCATCTTGTCGATCAAAATATCCTTACCCTCAACCTGCAATTGAGCCTGCTTGCCGCACTTAATCGCGATTTCCCGCACCGCCCGGAACAGCCTGTCCGTCGTCTCCGCAAACGGCTTCATCCGGGCGCGAGTTAAACCTTCTTGCAGTTGAGTAGTGACTTGTCGCAGTTGGCGAGTCACCTGATCGGCCTCATCCACCAAAAACTCAATGTCCGCCGCCGACTCCCGCACCCGCACGATCAGCTCAATAATCTCCTGAGCCAAACTGTGGAAAGGAGTAAACCTGTCCATTTCCTCTGGTCTCCAGGCACTTTCCCTGGTGTGGGCCGAATCCTCAGAGCGCCAGGCCGATCGATGTCCTTGGCGGTTTGCCAGCAAAGCAATCTCCAAAAGACTCCGCTCGTAGAAATCCTGAGTCCGCTGGCTCACATCGCTCAGCAGCGTTACCTGGTGCAGCAAATTGTCCAAAAACTGCCGCATCCGTTCTTGGTCTTGCTCCAAACTGTTGCGGTTTACCACCAGTTCCCCCATCAAATTGCTGAGGTTGTCCAGTTGCTTGACCGGCACCCGCATCGTCTGGTCGCCGAACCCGCCCGCGCGCATATTGCGCCTGGGTCTGTTGATCGCCGACGGCCCCATATTGCCTTCCCCTTGGCGGCCGCTGTCCTTGGAATCTTCCAGCAGTTTTTCCAAATCGCCAAATTCGTCGTCGCTCTCCTCGGCGGCAGCGCGCGGAGCTTTACTGGCAGTTGTCGCCGGTAGCCCGTGAATTTCCGGCATAGTTGCGCTCTCGCTGAGGAGATCTTCGAGATCCGAGAAAACTTCTGTATTTACCGGACTCTGATTTGTACTCGCAGAAGCTGCTATAACAGCTCCAGCACCCCCTGCAATTAACAGCGCTTCTAAATCGTCAAAATTGCCTTCGTCGTCCTCAGCGCCTGATTCGCCATCGGCAAAAAAGTCTGCCAGCGACCCCTCTTCCAACTCCGAGGAATCGGCCTGGGCCGACTCGTCCTCAGCGTCCCAAAAGCCCGTCGTCAGTTCCGAAGTCACCAGAACCTCAGCATCGATCGAATCCAACAAATCATCAAAACCCTCTAACTCTTCGTTGTTGAGAGTAGCGCCGGTTTCCATTGCTGAGAGCAAGTCAGAATCGCCATCAAACATACCATCGAGAGATTCAGCAGGCAGTGCTTCTAAATCCACACTCGAAAAATCCGTTTCTAGGGCATCAAACAAATCATCTTCGCCCTCAGAATCCCCGGCGATATCTGTTTCGGCTCGATCGAAGAAATCCGCACCCGCCTCGTCGAACAAACCATCGGGAAGTTCGGCCGACAATTCTTCCTCATCATGAGCCGCGCCCTCATCTGGCGCCATTACAGCATCGGGCTGCAGCACCATGCCTTCCCCAAACATATCCTCCAAGAAATCGAAAGTTACACCCTCATCAGACTCGACATTATTTGAAATTTCCGACTCAGGACGATCGTCGGACAAAGCCTCCTGTTCAACCGCTGCCGAATTTGCCAAGCCTTGGTCGGAAACAGCCGCACCATTGTTCTCAAACAAACTCCCCAACTCGCCCCGATCAACTCCCACATCGGCACTCAGCAATTCTGAATCCCTATCATTGGGCCAACCCCCACGGGCTTGCCCCGAAGCTTGCCCGTCATACTCAGTACCGGTAGGTACAGAACCGAAAAGCTCAGCCAAATCAGCAGCTTCTTGGGAAGTAGCCACTCCTTGCCGATCCCGCACAGTCTGTTCATCCTCAGAAATCGAACCCGAGGTCATATCCCCAAACAGCGCATCTAAATCCGTATCCTCCACTTCCAGGTTGAGCGATTGCACAGACTCGTCTTCCAGGCCGAAAGCATCTTCTAGCCAGTTTTCATCCGCAGAGATATCTAAATCAGAATTTGATGTCATGTTAAGAACGTTGCCCATTTCCTCATTTTGTGCGATGCCTGCAGCTTGATCTCGATCGCCCCCGTTCTCCCCACCTTCGTCTTCTGAAGAAAGGAAATTAGAAGTCATCCCCAACAGTTCGCTCACATCCGAGTCCTCGCCAAGCTCAGAGAGGAACTCGAAATCATCTATTTCAGAGAGAGCAAGCGCTTCTGCACCCGCTGAATCATTATTGCCGCCCCCTGCTGCAGGCTCCTGCGATCCTGCGTCGAAAGCCTCAGACTTGAGGGAATACTCCGAAGAGACTGCCGGCACACCCGTTGCCTCATCCGAATCGCCTAAATCGCCGAACAAGTTATCGAAATCATCATCCTCCGTAACACCAGCAGAAGTTTGGGCAGCCACTTCGTCCAAAAGCGTACCGAGAGCATCTTCGTCCGCTTGTCTCCTGGCTGGGGCCACCGTGTCGTCTCGCCGCTCCAAACCGCCCCTACCGTTACCCGTTTTAAGCTGTTTGCGAGTTAACCGCTGGCTCGAACCCGCCTTTTTCTGACCGGCAGCTACTGCCGAGCCCTCTGCCTCCTCTCCAAAGAGCAAATCCTCCCCAAACAAACTCGTCAGGTCGTCAATCGGAGGCTTCGTGTTCGTTTCGGAACTTTCGGCATCGTATTCGTCAAACAACAAATCAGTAAAATCGCCGGAATTGTCATCATCGTCTGACCCCAGCATTCCCGCCGCCGATATCCCAGAAGACTGTGCATAGTCGAGGTCTTCTTCTTCTTCCCAAGCGCCGTCGAGATCCGGGGACTCGCCGTCAAACAAGTCAGCTAAAGTGTTGAGTTCTGCCGCGCCCACTTCCGGGCCGGTGCGGGTCGAACCTCTAAAAGCACCCGTCTCTATATCCGATTCTGCGAAGGCGGAATCCTCGTCGAACTGGGACAATCGAATGCCATTGTCATCGTTGCTGTCGCCACTGTCGAGTTGGTCGAACAGCTCGTCTATACTCAGCCCAGAAATAGTCGGCAGCAACTTGTTCAATCCATCCGGGGCATCGCCCGATCCCACCAGATCCCAGGCCTCATCCTCAACAGAAACAACATTTGTCCCGGATGTACTCGGTTGAGCGAAGGCCAGCAAATCTTCAAAATCCGTTTCTGGAACCAGAACAGCAGGCTGCAGCGCCAGAAGTTTTGCGCTTGGTGCGATCGACGATTCTAGACCAGAAATTACGAGTTCTTGCGCTTGTTTGATGTCTTTGATCACCGTTGGGGCTAAGGTACGGTAGGTATTGTCTGGGTTGGCGATCGCCTTGGATACAGCTTGGATCAATTCTATCCAGCAGGGCAGTTCAAATTCTTCCCCCGCCCTGAGCAAGTTCCGACAAATGTTCTTGAGTTGCCGCCTGCTTTCTAGCCCCTCCGGCTGTTTGAACTCTTGCAGGAGTTCCCGCATCCTCGCCGGCACGTCCGAGTCAAATACTAGCTGCAGCGCGCTGTCTTCTGTTGCTCTGGCATCAGGTGCGTAAACTGACCGCGAATCCGGAATACTCCTTGATGAGGCAAAAGCCCCGACTCCCATCCCCGCCATAACTGGTTCGGGTACTGGCATCGCGTAGCTCTCGTCTGCATGGTGTTCTCCGTGTCCAACGAGTCCTCCCAAGTGCCCGTTAAGTTCTTCAAATACTGGTTCTAATTCTCGAACCATCTGTTCTCCCAATTCCTCTGTCAGTCCAAAAGGCCCCGACAGTTGCTCTAACAGCCCTTGCAATGTGTCAAAAATTCGCAGGAAAAGGGATTCTAGCTGTTGGTCTACTTTAACGCTGCACTCTTTTAATACTTTAAAACTATCTTCTAGTCTGTGAGCTGTTTGCTGAATGCTAGTCAGCCCCAGCATTGCTGCTCCTCCTTTGACAGAGTGAGCGGCCCTAAATACTTCGTTGACCAGTTCTGGGTCTTCGATCGTGGTTTGCAGATTCAGCAAGCCTTGTTCGATCGTATTGAGGTGGTCTTTTGCCTCCTCAATAAAGTAGCCCATTATCCTCTGTTGTTGCTCCGGCAGCATAGTTTTATTCCTGATTTTAAGCGTTATTGTATTGGGTCTATGTTAGTAGTTCTAGAGAAGCTCTCTGTATATCTCGCCCCTTGCCAAGAGAATAATCTGACTGCGAGATATCGCAAATGTCCTGGCTATTTTTCTTTTCGATATGCCCTCACTTAAAAGATAGCGAATCTCGCGCACCTGTTCGGGTTGGAGTTTGCGGTGGATAGATATCTTGCCGGGAACGAAAGGAAAGCGATTTTTTTCTATAGCATCGCGGGAGTTATCGGCGGGGGTTCCTTCCCACAAATGGTCAGGATTGACACAACCGCGATCGTCGCAACTGTGGCACGCAAAATAACCGGGTTTAACAGACCGTCCCAGTTTGTGTTCCAGTACAAGTCTGTGGGGATAGAAACTTTGATTTTTTCCGTTAATTCTGATAGTTTTAACAGAGTAACCATCACTTCGCTTAGCCAAGGTGCAAATCATGCAGCCATTCGGCTGTATTTCAGCGCGAATGCCGGGAATTATTTCTCGACCTCGCACTTTTTTTTGAGGTTGAGGAGCCGATGTACTTCCTACATCTTTAATCCGTCCTTTTTTAAACCTGTCTTGAGAATTTTCCAGTCGAGAACCTTCCCATAAATGGTTAGGATTAATGCAGTTGCGAACATCGCAAGTATGGCAAGCAAAGTATTCCGATCTAATCGGACGACCTAAGATATTTTCTAATACTAAACGGTGAACATTCAGCGTTTTCCATTCACCGTTAATTTTAAGTCTTTTGTTGGCATAGCCCCTGCTGTTTTTTGATAGGGTACAGATAATACAGCCCGTCGGCTGTATTTCACCAAAGATGCCAGGAATTACTTCTACTATGTTGTCGTCCATCTGTGCAACTCCTACTTCCTTTAGGTGTTGGATTAGCAGCCCCGCAGCGGTTTCAAGACTGCGAGGTTGCTTTTTGTATGCCATTATTGCCACACTAACGTGCTTGTAAATCAGCAAGCAAAAAAAGAATTAGACAATTGATTACTGCCTTTCTGCTGTTTCTACTCGGAATCTTTCCACCGATGTCAAAAGGTCGCGAGCAACGCCCACCAAATTTTGCAAAGCACCCGAAACTCGCTGCGCTTCTTGGGACGTTTCCTGAGCGGTTAACTCCACGGCCTGCATCACACTGGCGACCGCGCGAGCTGTTTCGTTTTGCTCTACTGTGTCGGCAGTAATCGATCGCACTAACACGTCAATTCGGTTAGTTACTTGAATGATATCTTCAAGCGATCGCTTCGCCTGTTCTGCCAATCTTGTCCCCTCAATAACTTGCTGCGTCCCTTCTTCCATCGCCGTCATTACCGCGCCGGTTTCGCTTTGAATTTGCATCACGATCTGTTCGATTTCTTTCAAAGACTTAGCCGATCGATCTGCCAATTGTCGCACCTCATCTGCCACGATCGCAAAACCCCTGCCCGCTTCCCCAGCTCTCGCCGCCTCAATACTGGCGTTGAGGGCCAATAAATTCGTCCGGGAGGCGATCGTCGCAATTAAAGCCACAATCTTAGAAATTTCTTGAGAAGCTTCCGCCAACCTCTTGACTTTTCTCGTGGTTTCTGCTACCGTTTCTCGAATTTCCAAAATCCCGGCCACCGTCCGCTCCACAGCCTCGCCCCCTTTCAGAGCCGTTGCCGCCGCGCCCCGGGCCACTTCTTCCGCCTCTCTAGCGCTCTCTGCGACCCGCTGAATCGCATCGGTGAGGACTTGTACAGAATTCAGCGTTGCTGCCAGTTCCTCAGCTTGCCGCAGCGCGTCGGAAGACAAATCGCCCGCAAACTTAGCACTATCTGTCGCGCCTTTGCTGACCTCCCGAGCCGCCTGCTTCACCTGATGGACGATTTCGCGCAGATTTTGAATTGTCAAGTTAAACGAGTCAGCAACAGCACCCAAAACGTCTGCGGTCACTTCCGCAGTCACCGTCAAGTCACCCCGGGCCGCTCCTTCCACGTCGTCTAGCAAGCGAATCACTTGGCGCTGCAAGTCTTCTTTTGCCTGTTCCTGCTCGTCCGACTTGCGCCTGGTATCGCTAATCGTGGTTTGGATGACCTTCGCCATGTGGTTGAATTTAGCAGCCATTTTGCCAAATTCATCTTCCGAGTAAACCGTAGCGCGAGCGTCCAAAGCTCCTTGAGATACAGCATCGAACTGAGCTTGCAAATTGTCCGACGACTTGCGTACCTGCTTGGCGATCAACTGGCCGATGCCCCAAGAAGTTAAAAAGCTCGTAAAGCCTGCTGCTGCGGTCATTACCCAGCCTGTTTGGCGCAGGTAAACGATCGCCTCCGGTTTGTCTTGCCGCAGAGCTTGATAGGAGGCAATGTTGGTGACGAAAGCCACAGCTACCAGAGAAACCAGTCCCGCCCCGATTGCCGTGTACAACTGTTTTGTAAACAAAGGGGCATTTTCCAAGAAAGCCAGTCCCCCCTGTTCTACTGTTACCGAAGTATCGAGGGCTTCTGTTTCGCTGGGAGAAAAAGTTGGCACTGACGTATCAGCCGGGCCGTTGATGCTAAATATCTCGTCATCCCGAATTGCTGAGCCATCGCTGTTGTCAAAGTCCAGGCTGCTGCCGGTCGTTCCCATCATGCCGCTGGTCGAGTTGCCGAAATTGGTGTTACCTCTAGTCAAGATCGAACTGGTGGCATCTTCTGAGATATCAAAGTCCGGCAAATTGCCCAAATCGTCAAATTCGTCAAATTCGTCTAAAAAGTCGCTGTGTTCTTGAGCGTTCCCAGTTTTTGACGACCAGGCACTGCTGTTATTGTCGGACGACCCAAAAGCTGTCGCTTGTTCGTTTTCGTCGAAAGAGAAAGAATCGCTAAAAGCGTCGTCTTCAAAAGCATCTAACTCAAAGTTGTCTCTAGAGCTAAATGCCGGGGGTTCCGAGTCGCTGTAACCGTTGCTGTTGGCGGAAGCTCGATCGACTGAATTAAATTGTCCCCGACTCGACCTTTGACTTTGAGAGTTGGGGACAGCACCTCCCATCAACAGCGTTTCGTCTTCCGCCAGCGAATAGTTTGACGAGTAGTCCGACCCGTTATTCGGCTGTTTGTTTTGAGGTCGAGAAGACCCGAAACCCGACGACGAGGGCATCGCCTCGGCAAAGGGGTCTTCCTCTTCGGCCCCAGGTGCGTTATGACCGTAATTTTGACCACTCTGGGGCGGGGATTGGTAGTCGTAGTCGGAGTTATCGTCGAATTCGTCTGGCAAATCGAGCGCAGCAAAAGGTTCGCCAAAATTGTCCGAGGGCGCGATGGGGGAGTCTAGTTGGTTCGAGTCGAAGGAATTCCCGATGTCTGAAGAGGCAAAACTTTGACCGTTGAGCATCTGAGTCGGAGCTTCTGAAAACGAATCTCCTGAGTAAGGTGCGCTTGAACCAGACACTTTGCTGCTAGACACGTCAGCAGCATCAAACCCTCCATCATCTAAGGCAAAAGGGTCTGCAAAGTCCGAGTCGGCAAACTCGTCTATGCCGTCTAGCGAGCCGGAGTTCTCAGCATAAGCTGCCATTCCGCCGCTGTCGCCACCAAAGGGGTTAGAATGTGAGGCTAAATCTGGGACTGAGCCTGCGCCATCGTCGTCTTCTGGTTCCCACCCCAAGCCACTCATGCCCAAGTCGGCCAAGTCCTCGTTTTCCATGTCGTCTGGGGATTGACTTCTATAGGAAAGGGATGGGGAATTTCCTTGGAAAAGTCCCAAATCCGGGTCTTCTAACCCTTCATCAAGAGATAAGTCTGGATAGAATTCTAATTCAGTTTCAGCAGACAAAGCCTCGAAATTTTCCGTTTGTAGTTCTCCAGATAAAAATTGGTCTGTGTAGGTAATTCCGCTGTGAGCGTGTTCCACCAAACTCTGGTCATCACTCAGGCCTAGCACAACCGTGTACTGTTCCCGCGCCACCTCATACTGTTGCAGTCCGTAGCAGTAAATGTGTCCGCACAGCAGGCGAGCGCTGGGGTCTTCGGGAAAATCTTCTACTAATTGATAAACTAGGGCTGCGGCTTCTGAATAATTGCCATCCATGTAGGCCGCTTCTGCCCGTTGGTAGTCCTGCTGAAAGTTGGTACTTGTTGCCATTTGCCGCCCTCTTTGGATTTTAGATTTTAGATTTGAGATTTTTGATTTTTATCTTGAATTGAATGTTTAGATGCGCGCCTCAAGTCGTGTGACTGTTGATGGTTAGACCCCAATCGAAAATCGCAAATCGCAAATCTAAAATCGATTTCACGCTGCCCACCGCGCCGAGCGCAGAATTTTCACTTGATCTAGCAGTCGGAGCACTTTCTGAGCTGGTGCACCTAACATCCATTCTCCCCTCAGAAATGGAATCATGCCGTCTGGTGCATTGTTCTGAGAGTGCAGTTGCTCTACGTCGAGCCAGTCCATCCCCACAATTCGATCGACTGCCAGCCCCAAAATCGTGTCTTGGTCTTCCACAGCCACGATCGGGATTTCGGGTCTATCTGTGTTCAGAGGTGTTTGGTCTCCCAGAAATTGGCCGAGGTCTGCCACCCAAATCACTCGTCCTCTCATATTTAGCGTACCTAAAAGCAAAGAGGAAACGTTGGGGATCGGTGTCATGCGGTCTGGGGAGGGGGATAGTACCTCTCTAATCCCTGTCGCTGGCAGGGCGAACTCGTTCCCCGAAGGAACGTAGAACCGCAGGTGCAGCTCGCCTTCGGGAGTTTCTAGTTCTTGGAATTCAGGAGCCGGATCTACGCCTAGTCCTGGTAATATAAAGTCTGGGCTACCGCTAATCATAATTCTGACACCTGCATTTCTAGCAAAATTGTTGAGGTTTCCCGCCAAGAAGAACTCGATCGAAACTTCGATGGTCGAAACTTGACACAGCCAAGCTTGACACAGCCAAGGGGTGAATGGCGCGACTGCCGGAGGTGCTTGGCAATACATTTGCTCCGTCAATAATTGACTGCCACCAATAAATTCGCGCGACCTTTGCTGACAAATTAGCTCAAATCGACTACGAACAATTAATGTGAAACCCCTAAAGCTTCACTTGGTACTCCCACCGCCCTCTCCATTGGTAAAACTCGGGGTAATTTCTGCGATGAATGCTAAACCGATACTCGGATTAGCGAGGAGTTGTTGACATGGCTGGTGTCGCGACAATCATGAACGGAGTCACTTAAGACTGAGAATTGGACTCTCTGACTTTGTACAGAAATACCTAGCAATAAGTATCTCTGTGCATCAGTTTTTCGGGGCGGCTGCAAGTGGAGAACAAGTATATTATATTTGCACTTTGAGCGTGTTAGACCCACTTGGGTCTAGAAATTGAACAGAGTTTTACCGACGCCCTTATGCCAGCGCGCGGATTAATACATTCTAGTTTATGGTGCGATCGCCAATAGTACCCCCAGCTTTCTCTTTGTGGCGGCCGAGACTTGATCTAACCGCAGGTACAAAAAAGCTCCCATCATGGCATCGGTGCGAAAGTTATTTTTCTTCTAATTGGTCTTCTAGCGATCGATCTAATAATCTTTCCGAGAGATTGAGCCGAGGGTAGCCCGGGCCCACATATTTTTCTACCAGCATCAATAACTCGCTTTCACCAAAAGGTTTGGTGTAAAAGTCTGTAGCTCCGGCCATGCGGGCTTTAACGCGATCGATAAATCCGTCGATGCCCGTCAGCATCACGATCGGCGTCTGCCGGAAAGCGCTAGAACTACGCAGCATAGCGCAAATTTCGTAGCCGTCGAGTTCCGGCATGGCGATATCACACAGAATTAAATCGGGTTTGAGTGGAAACACCAAACTCAGGGCTTGGAGGGGATTGCCGATCGTAGTAGCTTCGTAACCGTGTTCATTTAAAATTGACTCAACTGTTTTGCGAATAGTATTGTCGTCGTCAATACAGACAACTCTCGGAACCTTGGTTTCTGGGGACGACCATTCTTTTTTATTGTTGGCCGGGGCAACAGAGGGTTCGTAAAATACTTGCACCAATCCCTGCTGCACGAAGGGGTAAATCGCCTTAGCGACAGTCAGCACGTCTCGGTTGAGGTACCGCGCCATTTGGCGGATCGAAGTGTGGCCGTCGGCCCAGCGTCTGAGAGTATTAAAGGTATTGACAGGCAGCGCTACTCGCAGCTCGGAGGGGTCTGAAATCACCGGGCATTGGTTGGGCGACTGAATGTGAGGGTGAAACTGCTTCCACTGCTGCACCTGTTTGACAATCTTGGCCAGCAGCGAGCTAATTTCTAAGCTGGTCAGTTGAGGAGCCAAAGCTGGGCCCATTTCAAAAGTGAAGGAACCCTGGTGAAGACTGAGCAAGTCAAATAGGGTTTCGTGGATCATGCTCTGGATGATGTTGCGCCCTTGAGCTGGGGTGAGGATGTGGTTTTCTAGCAGGGCCCATAGGTAGCCGTATTCTGGGGCATTGGTAGATGCCATATAGGGAACTTGGATTTTGTCGAGGGCGGTATCTGCTTTGTAGCGGCGCAGGTAGTCGCGCAAGCGAAACAAACTGCCCGCACTCTGGGTAGCGTAAATAATCTGACCGTTGAAGCAGAAGACATACCAGGATTGTCCTGCAAGGGAGCGCAGGGTAGGTTGAGTACCCGTGCTGCTGCCGGTGGAGGTGTAGGCCTCTACGAACAGTTCTCCGGTTCGCTGACCTAACTCAATCAATTGCAGGATGCTGCGGATGTCTATTTCACTCAAATTTCCCTGCATGCAGCTAAAGTGTCCTCCTTAAAACCGTTGGCGTCTGAGCTCGGAAAGACTGTGTGCTGGCGAAAAGATTGACTTTAGTTTCCGTCAATAATTTACGCGCTGATGCCGATCTCACAATTGGGAATTGACGAAAGGGCGATACTTGTTGCCGCTCCTCGGCCGCGCTACCAGTCCACAAGCTGAAACCGCGAAACTCGCGGCATTCTCTAAGTGTAGAGTTTCACCTTAGTATTCCCAAGTATTCCCACTGTTGCCTAAACTCGTAGAATCCACATTGCACGATTGCACGGGTTCTTCGAGTGTGCCACGCTGGCATTCCCGACTGGTTCAAGTCTTCGCTCGCCAAAGTTTTGAAGTTTTTGGCTGAGTATGCCGTCAGTTTCTCCAGCACATCTTGGCGTAGGTCAACTTCAAAATACCGAGGATTCTCTGGTTTTACCGCTGCTACCAGCAGCAAGTGCCGATCGAGCCCCGATGGGAACTTGAGGCTAGTCTGTTGGGTTGGATGAGTTGCGATCGAGGTTTTTTTTGGGTTTGCCACAGCCCTAAAATCAGGTGCAGTCAAAATGAACCTTTGTTGGCAATTGTCAGGAAAACCCTCAGTGCCGATCGACCTTTTTGCTCGCCCGCGGCGAGCATCATAGGCTCGCGTCATTACCCTATTCTAAGGCAGCGCGGTTCAAATCCCTACTCCGCCGGAGCAAGGCACCAGCTTGGGGCCAGCAAAGGCTTTGTTCACGATCGACCCATAACTAAAGCGTTGTAAAATCTATAGAAACTTTTGGATCGAAACGGCAGAGGCAAGCCCAGGGCTAAGGACATGGGGATTTAGACTTGGGGATCAGTCGGTAGGGACTTTTAAGTCTCGTGAAACGATTGTGTTGCTAAAACCAGGGTGGTATAATTGGCACAGAGCAATTCGCCAGAGTAAGAATAATTTTCAACCCATTGAAATATCCTAGAGGGCGAGCAACCCCGCTAACGCACTAATCCGATTCATTCGGAATAGTTAAAGGGCAAATCATTGCAGCATAGGTCACGTTAAACCTTAAAAATATGAAGAACTCAGCAAGTCGGCGCTCCGGGAGAAGTAAATTTCTTTGAGTGAGTAGAGGGATATTTGAATATCCCTTTGTCGTCTTGAAGGTGGGTAAGAATCCCCCGGATTTATCCGTGGGGAGGTTCAAGGACTGACCTTTTTCAGGTTTGGTCTATGGCAGTCTCCGCAGTGAGAGCTAGTCTTTAATCAAGCGGCATTGGTACTGCTCTCTCATTCCTCCAGACAACTGGCGGCGGCCGTACTTTCTGGAAGTTCTCCCGTGAGAACGTGCTATGCGTGAGTGCTGAAGAAAAGTTAGAAAAAAATGCTATCCCCCGATTGGGCAAACGACACCAAAAAGTAAGACTTAATTGGCAAAAAGTTATCCTTACTTGTCTATACTTATTTACTTTAGGTAAGTTGACTAAAGATCACACGCAGTGTTATGTTTAGTCAAGAACCTTTGGCTTAAGGGGGATAGCCTACTTATGTTGGAATTAGCCGTCTACCCAACAGCGTAGGAAGTAAACACCACTTATCTTTTAGGCCTTTAAGTAACTTAAAGTAAGTTGGGATAGGTTTTACGAAGCAGAGGACTATTAGTGTGCTGTATCTAGCGGAAGTACAAAAACAGAGAAGCGGCTTTGGTCTCGGTGGCGGTAAGGCTGAACTGAAACTGCTAGCTTGTCAGCGGGGCGAACATAACTGGAGCGCTGTACCAGGCGATGACGCGATCCCAGTTGAGGAAGCTAATAAGTTTAACGACGGCACGCTGGTGCTGGTTGAGTTGAGTGCTAGCAAGCAAGTGCAGCGGATTCAGGAGGCGGCCCGCCAGTTGGTGAGCATTCTGCAAAATTTCTCGCGATTGCAGGACAAGTTTAAGGATAAGGAAGAGGAAATTGAACAGTGGAAGGCTTCTCTGACGTTTTCGAGTCAGGAACTCAATCGCCGGGAAATGGAAATGCAAGCCCGCGAAGAGCAGTTGGCTCAAATGGAAGAGGAGTTGGAGCGGCTGGAGGCTCAGCGCTCAGAAATTGAAAATACTCGAGATGAAGCTAACCGACTGCGAGAAGAAGTCGATCGCAGTCGCGTGGAAATTGAGACGGCTTGGGAACAGTTGCGGGGTGAGCAGCAACGGGTGGCCCAGCAGCAGTCTGAGGTTCCGCAGGGGGCAGTGGTTGATGAGCAGCAGACCCAGAGGATTCAGGAGTTGATGCAGAAGCTGGGAGGGGCAATTGCTTCGGCTCAAGGGGTGCGGGAACAACTGAATCAGTCTCTTGGTGCCGTGGGCGCTCAACAGGCAATTCTGGATCAGCACTGGCAGCAGTTGGAGCAAAAAAACAGCATAGCTCAACAGCAACAAGAAGAGGTCGATCGACAAAATCAGAGCCTCCAAAACCGCTGGCAAGAGTGGTACCAATCTCAAGAAGCTTTGGCGCAAGCTCGGGCGGAGCTTAAAGGCCTGCAAAGTACCCTCAGCGCTAAGCAGGAGCAGGCTCAGTCGGTGTCTTTGCAGGTGCGGGCTGTTGAGGAGCTTTACCAGCAAGTTTCCAGGCTCGCATCTGCTTCGGGTACTGCGGGTACGGAGCAAAAAGTAGATGTGTCAGCTTTGGAGAAGATGTCTGTTGATGAGTTACAGGGGCTGGTGCAACACCTGCAACAGGATTTGGAAAAGGTGTTCCGGTTTGTTAACGATCAAGAGGAGGAGTTGACTCTGCAGCGGGAGACAATCGAGGAGCTGCAAGAGAAAATTCAAGCTGCTAGCGAGTACGATCGCATGGCTTTGGAAAATGAAATGGCAGATGAACTCGAAAGTTATCAGATGTTAAACGAAACTCTGGTGGGACAGCGCCTCCGGTTGCAGGAACGGGAAGATGTTTTAAAGCAGCATCAGGCGGTGCTGTGGCGACGCCTGGGTACTGCTAATGCTTCCAAACAAGAGCGAGGAGATATTGATTTGGGGCCGATTGTCGCACAGCTCGATACTCAGCGGCAGCAGCAAAGCCAAGAATTGCAAAGACTGGAAAACGAAATTCAGCAGGTGCGAGAAGCCGTATCC
Organism: Microcoleus sp. N9_B4; assembly: GCF_036701635.1. Lineage (NCBI taxonomy): Bacteria > Bacillati > Cyanobacteriota > Cyanophyceae > Oscillatoriales > Microcoleaceae > Microcoleus > Microcoleus sp. N9_B4. The sequence continues at coordinate 103,247 of NZ_JAUBRC010000025.1, forward strand.
CAAATTGAGGCAAATGTCAACCGCCAAAATGGGGAAAGTGAGGCGAAACGCTACGAACTCAAGCAGTTAGAGCAGAATTTGTTCAACCAGAAAGGTGCAGTGGCGCAACTATGGGGCAGAGTGAATGTTTATCAAGAAATGTTGCAGCCGGTGCAGGACAATTTGAATGCGCTACGCCAAAAGCTCGAAGCGGTGGCGGGGGAACTCGATCGGGTGCAGGAGACGGGAGACGAGCAAGATCGGGTAGTTTCCGAGTTGCGGCAAGTCCTTTCGGGTTTGCTCTCAGCTTAAAATTTAATATCTAAAATTATCGAAGGGTGTTCGACTCGACCGATCGCTCCTCCAGGAAATGGATCGGTTTGCGATCGGTTGGGCGCTACTATTAAGCTCGTTAGTTTTTCTACGCTTTCAAAGCTGGGCGCCGAGGGCAATATTTGTTGCAGTATTTGCCGCATTGCCCGTCGCTGCAAGGCCAGGGGTGCTTCGCGCAAAATCGAGCGATTTAACTTGACGGGAAGTTGAAAATTCACCTGCGGGCTGTCTGCAATTGGAGACATTGCTCGCTGTAGCAAGTCGCTGGCTGCAAGTTCGAGATATTCTACATCGGCGCGGAGGAGTTCGGCTGTTTGAGCTAGGGCTTGTTGGGCTTTTGGGTTGAAATGAGTTTCCAAATAAGGCAATAATTCCGATCGAATCCGGTTGCGATTATATTGCAAGTCTTGATTTGTGTAATCTTCCCAAATGGGTAGTTTTTGCTCTAGACAAAATTGACCTGTTTGCGATCGAGTTATTTCGAGCAAGGGACGAACTAAATAGATTTTAGATTTTAGATTTTGGATTTTCGATTGGGAATTTTCATCCTGATTTTCCAATCTCAAATCGGCAGATATTTGGGAGTTGGGATTTTCGCCGGAATTCCCCAATCTAAAATCGGCGAGGGGCCGTGTCCAGGTGAGGGCAGAAAGTCCGTCGGCGCCACTGCCGCGAATCAGGTTGTAGAGGAGTGTTTCGGCGCGATCGCTGGCTGTGTGGCCTGTAACAATGTAGGGGTAGTTGTGGGCGATCGCAATTTCGGTTAAAGCTTGATATCGCCACTGTCTGGCCGCTGCTTCTGTTTTGGGGATGTCCGAGGCTGTTTCCAAATAGTAGGATATTCCCCAGTTTTTAGCTAATTGTTCTACATGATTGGCCGAGGCTTCCGAGTCAGAACGCCAACGATGATCGCAGTGAACAATCGCTAGGTTCCACCCCCATTTTGGCTGCAAATCTAACAGTAATTTAATTAAACACAGAGAATCTTGTCCGCCAGATACTGCTACTAACAATCGCTGATTTGATGGCAATATTTGTCGGTACAGCAGCGTCCTGTGCACTTGAGCGTGCAAGTGCGTCCAATTGGAAGATTCAGCCATGAGAGAAGTTTTTCACTAAGCAACAATCAGGAAGTTAGAAAACGAGCAGTGTACGGGATTTAATGGATGGATTTTGAGCAAAGAAGGGGAACCCTCCCCCTCTCCCAATCTCTCAGTCTTGGCCTTCCTAGCTCCACATTCCTATACTTTGGGGGTCGCGGTCTGGATACCTCGAAATAGGAAAATGATTACTTATTTCTGTTGAGTCACATTGCTTTAATGGCTCATCTATATCAGTTTGATTTGAGCTATCTACGGCGTAGTTTTGCACGGTGTCTGATCTTTCGGCAGCGGCAGGAAGGGCTTTTTGCTCTTTGATTTCAGGTTCCAGCGGAATGAACTCCAGACGCATTCTAAGTTTTCCTTTAGTCCAGTCTTTGCCAGCACTTAATAGCTCGCAATCCAGGCCGTCTGAAAATAATTTTTCGTCTACCAATTTTGACTGCATAATTGCCATAAATTCGCTGACTTTGAATGTACATTGATACATCAAAGCGCTGGTAGGGGCAGACACAACATCGTCTTGTTGGGGGAATATTGGCGATTCGTCCATATTAATTGTCCTTATTTTAATGAAGGAAGAAGGAAGAAGGAAGAAGGAAGAAGGAAGAAGGAAGAAGGAAGAAGGAAGAAGGAAGAAGGAAGAAGGAA
>NZ_JAUBRC010000026.1:0-19675 GCF_036701635.1 Microcoleus sp. N9_B4
CTGTTGACTGTTGACTGTTGACTGTTGACTGTTGACTGTTGACTGTTGACTGTTGACTGTTGACTGTTGACTGTTGATTGTTGACTGTTGATTGTGAGTCGGAAATTGATAACTGTTACATATTGGGTAGCCAGTTAACTCGACATGACTATCAAGCAAAACTTGAAGAACCCAAATCTGGGGGTACATCCTGCCACCGCCCTTGTCCGACTGCTTGAATTGCTTCTTTTAGCAAGATATCGCCGGTATAAATTGCCCTACCGACGATCGCACTTTTGACACCAATTGGTTCCAAAGCCAGCAAACTCAACAAATCTGCGATCGAACTAACGCCACCGGAAGCAATCACCGGAATCGAAATAGCGTTAGCAATTTCGCGCAAAGATTCCAAATTCGGCCCTTCCATAGTACCGTCACGGTGAATGTCGGTGTAAATAATTTCAGCCGCCCCTAACTCGGCCATTTTTTGCGCCAATTCTGTCGCTAAAACTTCCGAAGTTTCTAGCCAGCCTCTAGTAGCAACTTTACCATTTCTGGCATCGATGCCGACCAGAATTCGATCGGGAAATTCGGCGCACAATTCGCCAACTAATTGCGGTTGTTCGACGGCGACAGTGCCGAGAATGACGCGCCGGACGCCTAAATTGAGGATAGCAGCAACAGAAGCGCGATCGCGCATTCCGCCACCTACTTGACAGGGAACGTCTACTGATCGGACGATCGCTTCAATGGCTGCTTGGTTGACTGGATGACCGGCTTTAGCGCCGTCGAGGTCTACTAAATGCAGCATTGTCGCGCCTTCATTTACCCACTGTCTGGCGACTTCGACGGGGTTGTCGTTAAAAGTTTGAGACTTCGCGTAGTCTCCCTGATACAATCTGACGCATTTTCCATCCAATAAGTCGATCGCTGGAATTACGTTCATAATTTTTCCTCAAATTGCTAATTATACCAGCTAAAAAAAAGAATGCAACTTTAGGCAACATTCCCACCCATACATAATCATTCATTATAAATTTTATAACCTAAAGTAAAGAGAGTCTTACGATCGCCTAGTACCATTTATTTGTGACATTCGCAACCGCTATTAAGATGAAACATAATCGCCGAAGAAAGCGTTGACCATAAAGGAGTATTGACCTCGGCTTTTTGCAAAGCTTCTGCCGTCCAGTCGTTGCAAGTTCTCAAAACATAGTAACTGCCTTTTGCTTCATAAAAACTATCGCTGTTGTCGTAGCCGTAGCTAATTTTTATTTTCTTACCTGGTGCGTCTAATTGAAATGAATTTTTAATAAAATCTACCATCTTCAGATAATTTTCGCCGCTAATTTTCACACATTTGGTTTCTATATTTTGGGGTAAAACCCGATAACTTTGAACGTGTACGGTAGACGGAGTAGGGAGAAATAGCGCCTTGAAAGCTGTAACTGGGTTGATACTTCCTGATGTGGGAGTTTCCAACATAAAAGCTCGATCTCCCCAGCCAAAAGACAAATATTTATCATCAGAAGTGGCATCCCGCCCTATTTCTGTTAGCGGTAAAAATTGATTCCAGTCAAAATATTCATTTTTAACTGGAACAATAATTTCGGTGTGGATGCCTTGGTTGGAAATGTATAGAGAGATTGTGCAATCTGCTTGCGAGTAATCTCCCGACTTTGTGGGAGTGAGATAGCCAATTGTTAAGAAAGCGCTTAAAGATAAGATGACAATTCCTAAGCGCTGTATGATTTTTCTCATTTTAACCGTGGGTTTCAAATTCTGCCTTCGGATGGCGGGCGCTGCATTTTTGTGGGAAAGAATTCTTGCAATGCCGAATTGCGCTGTTCGGGGGTTTCCTTCGCCCAATTCGACAAACTTTCGTAGAAAAAGAACGACACGCCAGCGAAATCTCTTTTTCGCACTTCTTGCACTTGTTCTTGAATTTGTTTGAGGGGCACGGAATTATTTTTAAGGCCTGTTAAAATGCCGATCGCAGTTGGAATGTTAAGTTTAGCCAGTTTAACTTCTTCCCGTTCCAGTTCGGCACTAAAACGCTTGATATCGCTGCGATAAACCTGCAACACAATTTCTTGAATGTAGCCGCGTCTTTCCCAGGTAAACCAGTCCTGCAAGTGGGCGGGTAAAGAAAAGTGAAAAGGGTTCGGAGATAAGCTGACAATACATTTTTGTTTGCGGGATTTGATGGCGCGGGAAACTCGCCCCACGAAGTCGTTGATTTTGTCGGCGCGCCAGCGCACCCAGAAGGTTTCGCGGGGGTCGTTGGAGGGAGGACTTTTGATTTGTTCTTGATACATTGACACGGTTAACGGTTCGTAGCCAAATTCTACTGGCAAGCCGAAATGGTCGTCAAATTGAATGCCATCTATATCATAATTATCGACAATTTCTAGGATTAAATCTAAGATAAATTGCTGGACTTCGGGATGAAAGGGATTCAGCCAAACTCGCTCGTGTTGGCCTTCTTTCCAAATAGTTGAACCGTCGCGCCGCTGCGCCAGCCATTCGGGGTGAAGTGTGGCTAATTCCGATTCGGCGGGAGCCATGAAACCAAACTCAAACCAGGGGATTACTGCTATACCTTTTTGGCGGGATTGTGCTATAATTTCTTTGAGGATGTCTCGGTCTTTCAATCCGGGCGATGGGTCGATCGACTGTCCGAATACTCGTTGGGCGGCAGCGCTGGGATAAAGCGTATAGCCTCCTTGCCAAACCGTCGGATAGATGGTATTGAAATTGAGTTGATCCAGTCGATTTACAGCGTCAATGATGTTGTTGCGGGAGAAGATAACGTCGCTGTCAATGTTCGTCAGCCAGACGCCGCGCACTTCGGTTTTTGGGGTGGTGGGCGGGGTTTGAGCCAAGAGACGGGGGGATAAAATCGCGGAGGAGGTAAGGGCGATCGTAAAAACAAGTATTAAAGCCAGTATCCGCTGCCATTTGTGCAATTTAATCATCAATTTTTCGCAAATATGCTTATTTTTAGACTGATATTTTACCGTATAATTAGCTTGTTAGGGTGCGTCAGCTAGGGTTATTTGATTAAAAGTCGATCGAACATTTCCTGATGCACCTACTATTTTTGATATTATTGGGGGTCAACGATAGTACCCATAAATAATATTGTTCCTGTAGTATTGTCTCGAATAGCACAAAAGAATGGACGGTTTACATTCATTTGAAAAGCCGGCATAGATCTCGTTAACTCAATTACAGTCACGGCTGCTGCTTCTGTACCTTCTTCGTTAACTTCGACAAATGTCTTGTGTGTTACCGATTCTACTTCTACTTGGCTATCAGTCATCGGGGAAAAGTCGGTTTTCACTCCACCGAAAAATTCTGCCATTCCCAAAGCTATAAGTGTATCTTTCAGTTGAACTTCATACTCCATTTTGAAGCGCGGTATTTCAATCATTCCACTTTTAACTCTAAATTCTTGCATCCATTTATTCCAGTTTTCTGCTGTTAATTGCTGCGAGAAAGTTGCCAAATTGGTATTGGAGTTTGGCAAAAAAATATACATACTCAGAGCGCCTTTTTTGCCGTAAGGTAAACTGACTGCTTGAAAAGTGTCTGTTTCGTAGCACCGATAAGAGCCGCTCTGGGACATCATTGGATGCTCTTTGGAACTGCTGTCTGTTAAATAAAAAGTTTTGTTGGCAGTTTGAGATTTATCAAATGGTGTTTCCCAATTGCCTTTGAAATAGATGGCGTTAATCAAAAATAAAAGTGTACTCGGGGTGATTTTCGTGACTATTTTATCAATTTGTCCTTGAGTTTTTTGGCTCACCCAGTTGTTAATTATGCTGAGAGCTTCTTGCGGACTCTGAAAGTCTATTTCGCTAATATTGGCTTGGTAGTATTGTTGATTTATTTGCAAAAATTCTGGTTTTAATGAGAAGCCTTTTCTGACAAAAAGCGCGTTGGCAATTGATACTTGAATCTTGGGATCATTTTTTTGCAAACTCTTTTGCAAATTTTGATTTGCTGCGTTAATTGCTTTTGGACTCATTTTCGTTAATTCGAGAGCTTTTGTCATTTCTTGTTTGGTTTCTCCGCTGACTCCGTTGTATGCCATTGACAGTGCGAGGGCGACCGAAGTAGGGGAAATAAAGATATTTTGATTCGGCTGTTGTTTGCTGAGGGTGTTGAACAAGTTAAAACCAAATTTGGTATTAGCTGCAACAAGTCTGGCGTCTACATTTATCTGGTTGTTAGGGGGTGTCATGGCTAGAGCTTCTGAGTGATTGGGATTTCCGAGGTTGATTGCGTTAATTTTTAGTGACGGCGCCAATTATGTGATTCAACCGGACATGATATCATATTCAATTGGTTAATTTTTTAAGAATAGCCTTGCAGGTTCATGACTTTTCGATAGTGGGCTTCTATTTCACTTACTGTTTGCGATTGACGCTCACTATTCCACTCGCTGCGATCGAATAATTCCCGCCTCAAAGCATCAACATCGATCGTTTTCACCTTACCTTCGGCAACAATTTGCTTGCCGTTTACCCAAACGCTATCTACCGCATTAGTCGGGCGTCCCACAATCAGCAAGCCGATCGGATCTGTGCGTGGCAGCAATGATAAACTGGTTAAATCATACAGCACAAAATCTGCTTTTTTACCGACTGTCAGCGAACCCATTTCATCGGCTAGATTCAAGCCTTTTGCTCCTCCCAGCGAGGCCATTTCTACCGACTGGCGCGGTGTAATCCATTGGCGGTAGTCCAAATCCGTGATATTATGCAAAATCGAACCAATTTTAATTGCTTCCAGCAAATCTTGAGAGTCATTGCTAGCAGCGCCGTCGCAGCCAAAAGATACGTTGACTCCCGCTTGACGGTATTTCAAAATCGGCGCTATCCCGCTTCCTAGCCGCAAGTTGCTGAGGGGATTGTGTACGACTGTCGCTCCAGTGTCTGCCATAATCGCCATGTCGGAATCGTCTAGCCAAACGCAGTGCGCTAAGGAAGTTCGGGGACTTAAATAACCAATTTTTTGCAGGTGTTCGACAGCGCTACAGCCGTATTTTTCGTAAGCTAACTGTTTTTGAGCGGGGGTTTCTAATAGGTGGGCGTGCCGACAAAGATTGTAGCGATCGCTCAAATCGATGCAGCCTTCAAACAAAGCATCGGAACACAGTTGAATTCCCGTCGGCGCCAACAACATATTAACACCTTTTTCGGGATTGTGAAACTGTTTTATGGCTGTTTCCATTAATTCCAAAGTTGCCTTAGTCGAGCGAATGTAAGCCGCGTGTTCGATGCCACTATCGCCCGCAGGCATTCCCGCTGTCAGGGATTCATCTTGAATTAACGGCCCGATAAAAGCGCGGATACCGATTTCTTGATAAGCGCGAACTGCTGCTGCGATTGTCTCTAATTCTTGCCCCGGAATCAAAACTAAATGATCGACGACGCTTGTACCGCCCGACAGCAATGTTTCTACCGCAGTTCCCAAGGCACTTAAATAAACTTGTTCGGGATCGAGAGGTGTAAAATCGTACAATTCGGCAATCCACAACTCCAGCGGCAAAGGGGGAATAATGCCCCGCTGCCACATTTCTGAAGAGTGAGTGTGGGCGTTGACAAAACCGGGTAGCAGCAGCTTATTTTTGCCGTTAATAACTGTTTGACCCCCCCTATCCCCCCCTTGGTAAGGGGGGGAATTAAAGGGGGGGTTATTGGGCCCGATCGCACTTATGCAATTATCCACCACTTGCACGTCTGTAGTTTCATAACCGCTGTCAACCGGAATTAAAGCATTTTGAATTGTAAAGCTCATAGATTTACCCTTTTTGTAAATTTACATTAATTTTTATTGTATGCTTCCCAGGCGCTAACATTGGCGGTCGCCTGTAATAAAGTTAATAAATCCTAAAAACTCTCAAATAGTTGCCGCTGATACTTAATTATAACCAAGATTTAAGATATGACAAGTTAGTGACAATCAAATAGTTATAAGATTGAAATTGTTTTTGAGTCAAAATCAATATGAATCCTGATTCTCTCCGCACCTTGGGCGTACCGCCGAATGCTTGGAAAGTTGATGCCAAAATTGCCGATATCACCCGATCGCCGATCGCGCCTCAACCTGTTACTCTGGAAACAGAAACTAAAACTCTGCGTTTGGATTTAGCAAAAGCAGCAATGTTGGTGATAGATATGCAAAACGATTTCTGTCATCCCGACGGTTGGCTAGCACATATTGGCGTAGATGTAACGCCCGCCAGAACTCCAATTAATCCTTTAACAAATTTGCTGCCAAAATTGCGATCGCACGCAGTACCAATTATTTGGATCAACTGGGGAAACCGCCCCGATTTGCTCAATATTAGTGCAGCTTCCCGTCACGTTTACAATCCCACAGGCGACGGCATAGGTTTGGGAGATCCGCTGCCAAAAAACAACGCACCTGTACTGATGGCTGGGAGTTGGGCGGCGCAGATTGTGGATGAATTAAAACCCAAACCGGAGGATATTTGTGTTGATAAATATCGGATGAGTGGCTTTTGGGATACTCCTTTAGATAGTATCTTGCGGAACCTCGGCAGAACTACACTTTTCTTTGGAGGAGTAAACGCCGATCAGTGCGTCATGGCTACCCTGCAAGATGCTAATTTCCTCGGTTACGACTGTATTTTAGTCAAAGATTGTACAGCTACGACATCTCCCGACTATTGCTGGCAAGCTACTCTTTATAACGTTAAACAATGTTTTGGCTTTTTGTCGGATTCTCAGGCTATGTTAGAAGCAATTAAATAGTAGTCATTAGTCATTAGTCATTAGTCATTAGTCAGCAGTCATTAGGAATACATTTTTGAGGCTAAACTGCGACAGGACTTACTCCAATACGCTTGGGTTAAGCCCGATCCCCCCTAGCCCCCCTTCTTAAGGGGGGGACAAGAACTTACTCAAAGTCCCCCTTCTTAAGGGGGATTTAGGGGGATCTCCGGGGAATAAACAGTTTTAACCCAAGCGTATTGGGACTTACTCGATGCCAGAAACCAGGTTTATTCGTAAATCTCTAGTTATCAAACAACGATTTTTCAGACAAAGCCGGTTTAGTAAGTCCTGAACTAATGACTCGGGATTCTCACTAATGACAACAGAAACATAAAAACTCACAACTAACAATAAAAAAATGACAAACCAGTGCATGATTCCTGTTATAAAGTCTCCGAAAGACTACCAAGCATTTCGCATCAGTCCGGGCGATACTAATAGATTAGCGATCGTCTTCGATCCGGTAATAGCTAATGTTTCATTAACAGTTTGCGTGGAGATTTTCGATGTGGGCGGCAAAACTCCTCCCAACCGCCATCAATTGGCAGTAGAAATGTTTTTTGTACTCAAAGGAAGTGGGCAAGCAACCTGCGACGGCAAAACAGTTAGTATTCAACCTGGAGATAGTTTGTTAGTGCCTCCAACTGGCACTCACGTAATTGAGAATACGGGGAGTGAACGTTTGTACACTTTGTGCATTATGGTGCCGAATGAGGATTTTGTGGAACTAATTCGCAGCGGTACACCAGTCGAACTCGATGAGGAAGATATGAGAGTTCTCGGGCGATCGGATGTACTCGTACCGTGCTAGGTTTGTAGTAAGGACTTGAGTCCTAGGTTTGTAGTAAGGACTTGAGTCCTTAGAGAAAAAGCTAAAGCCCTTACTACTGAGATGTTGCACCATTCTCAAAAACAGGCAAGATGCCTGTTCCACAAAGAGTGAATTTTATTGTGGGGAGTAGGGGTTGGGCATCTTGCCCCTTAAGAACAGGCAAGATGCCTGTTCCACAAGAGATGAATTTTATTGTGGAACAGGCATCTTGCCTGTTCATAAAATGCTGATCGAGAAGGGTGCAACATCTCAGTTACTACTAACTTTTTTATTTGATGTTTTTGAGGATTTATGCTGAAACTTTGCCCGAAAGAAACAGCGTCAATGCTAACTACAGATGGGGTTCGTTTAGATGCTGACATCTACCGCCCCGATGCGGAGGGCGAATTTCCAGTATTGTTAATGCGGCAACCTTACGGAAGGGCGATCGCCTCTACATTAGTATATTCCCATCCCGCATGGTACGCCAAACACGGCTACATCGTTGTCATCCAAGACGTGCGGGGACGCGGCACTTCCGAAGGCGAATTTAACCTGTTTGTTAGCGAAACACAAGACGGTTTTGATAGCGTCAATTGGGCAGCTAATTTGCCTGGAAGTAACGGCAAAGTCGGAATGTACGGTTTTTCTTACCAAGGCATGACTCAACTCTACGCGGCGGCTGCTAAACCGATCGCATTAATCACAATTTGTCCGGCAATGGTAGGCGGCAATTTATACGCAGATTGGGCCTATGAAGGCGGCGCGTTTTGCCTGCAATCAAATCTCGGCTGGGCAATTCAGCTAGCCGCAGAAACCGCTCGCTTAAAAGCCGATATTTCTGCCTATCAAGCCTTTTATGCAGATTCGAGAAATCTCCCGCTATACGATAGTGTACCCGCGCGTCCTGAGATTATTAAAAATCTTGCACCAGACTCATATTATCACGATTGGTTGGATAATTATCGACCGAGCGAGTATTGGGAAAAGTTATCGCCAAACATCAAAGATTTAGACTTGCCAATGCTGCACGTTGGCGGTTGGTTTGATACTTATTTGCGGGGAACAATCCATCTTTACAAAAAAATGGCTAGCCGGAGTTCCTGTCCGCAGCATTTGATAATTGGCCCTTGGGCGCATTTACCTTGGGGGCGAAAAGTTGGAGCGTTGGATTATGGTTTGGCAGCTTCAAATCCTGTGGATGAGTTGCAAATTCGCTGGTTTGATCAATTCCTCAAAGGAGTTGATACAGGAATATTAGATGAGCGGCCGATTTCGCTATTTGAGATGGGGAGGAATGATTGGCGAAAATTTGATAAATGGCCTAATAATAATCATAAATCTTATTTTTTAGCAACTACCGGACTTGCCGCGATGAGAGAAGATGCGGGTATTTTAACAGATTGTTGCGCGGATGTTGGGACTGATGATATATTCGTACATGACCCTTGGCGGCCGGTACCATCCTTGGGAGGTCACGCTGCATTTCCTGCAGGTGCGATGGAGCGATCGACTATTGACTGCCGCACCGATGTGTTAACATACACTTCGGCACCGCTAACAACAGATTTGCACTTAGCTGGAGATATAATTGTCGAAGTATTTTGTACCGCCGATGCGTCGAGTTTTGATTTGTGTGCGATACTTTCTGAGGTCAAACATAGCGGCAGCGTCTACAATTTTAGTCAAGGTTACGTGCGGGTTAATTCAGATGAAACACCTGTAAGAATAGTGCTGCAAGCCACTTGTATGCAAATTGCCCAAGGTAATGCGTTGCGTCTGAGTTTGAGTGCGGCTTGTTTCCCCGCTTACGATGTAAATCCGGGAACGGGTGCGCCTCCCGGTGAAGCGCGGGCGATCGATGCTAAAATTATCACGCTGACAGTAAGTTGTGGCGGGAATTGTCCGTCTCAAATTTTGCTGCCAATTGTCGATTAAACCTAGAACTTATTCAATTATGAGCGTTATCTTTCACATCACCCGCAGCCAACAGTGGGAACAAGCAAAACAAGTTCAATCCTATCGCGGAGATACGCTAGATACAGAAGGATTTATCCACTGTTCGACTCTGCCACAAGTTCTTAGATCTGCTAATAAATTTTTTGTGGGACAAACAGGATTGCTGCTGCTTTTGATTGACTCGGACAAAGTGCAAGCTGAACTTAAGTATGAGTTGGCGGCGGGTGAGAATTACCCGCACATTTACGGGCCGCTGAATGTTGATGCTGTGTTGAAAGTTGTTGAGTTTGAACCGGGTGCCGATGGTAAGTTTGAATTACCAGAAGAACTAAGGGATGTTGTTTAATATGCACATTTTGTACCATTCTCAAGAACGGGCAAGATGCCCGTGCCACAAGACACTTAATTTTATTGTGGAAGGGGCATCTTGCCTGTTCAGAAAAGGCTAATTGAGAATGGTGCAATATCTAAGTTAATATGCACATTTTGCACCATTGTATACTAACTTTTTAGGGCGTTGCTCTGAGCAACTTTTCACAAGAAATTTTATCTTTTTAGGGCGAGCTAGAAGCCCACCCCACAAGAAATTTTATCTTTTGTGGAAGGGGCATCTTGCCCGTTTCTAACATTAGTGGAAAATCTAAACTTCAACTGATTTATCTACCAACTCTGCCGCCAATTTCAGCGCATCTTCGCGAGTCGCAATTCTCCCCTCAACCCGCGCTAATTGAATCTCCATCAACAATTGACCGATGCGCGGACTTCTGGGCAATTTCAAATATTCCATCAAATCATTGCCGCTAACTAATTGTGTGGGATGAGCAATAATATCATCCCTATCCAGATAGCGATTAATTAACAGTGAAATTTCATCAATCGCAACTCCCGCAGCCACCGCCAAAACCGCTAAAACTGGAAATACTATTCCCACATCCCGAAACAAAAAATACTGTTCTCGCAAAGACATTTCCGCGATAGGTTTTGCTTGCAATTTGGGCAAGTATTTCAAAAGCCCGATCGCACTTTTAATCTCGGCATTGCTGTACTTCAACCGCAGCAACTGAGTTTCAGCAATTGTCGGGTCAGAATCTGCCAAAATAGCCAACTTGCCGACAGCCAACAACGGCGTTTTAATCGTATCTCGAATCTGACGCCCGAATTCCTTCCCTAATTCCGCGTAAATTGTCGCTAACTTGGCAGCAGACGCATCAATTTTAGTCAAAATATCAAAACGGTCGATCGCACTTTCAAACCAAATCGAAAACAAACCGTCTTCGCAACCGCGACAAATCCAAGAAACACCCTCTGGATTGCTCAACAAATAACCTAATTCCGTCCGCACCCGTTCCACCGCTACCCGACTCAACAACGGCGCTAATTCCCGAATCGCCGATTGAGTTTCAGGTTCGATCGCAAAACCCAACTGCGCCGCTTGGCGGTATGCTCTTAATAACCTTAGCGGATCGTCCTCCAAATTTGACCGCGAAATCATCCGCAGCAAACCCAAGCGCAAATCAGTTTGACCGTCCAAAGGATCGATGATTTCTCCTGTAAAAGGATTGCAGGCGATCGCATTTATCCGAAAATCCCGGCGCCGCAAATCCCCCTCCAGACTCCCCCCTTCCGCCTGCGCCAAATCCACCGTACCGCCCGCAAATACAACCCGCGCAATTTGCCGTTCCGCATCCAACAAGACAAATCCACCATTCGTGCGATCGGCAATTTTTCGAGCAGTCTTCACGGCCCGTGTTAGCATAACGAAATCTAAATCAAAATAGTGCGATCGCCTCCCCAGCAGCGCATCCCGCACCGCACCGCCCACCAGATAAGCAGGCGGTGTCAGCAGTTCCAAATCAAACGGCCAAGTATCAGGAGATAATGAAGAGGGCAAATTAATCGGCATCGCAACAAAAATCTACTTTCCTTACAAACAATTAAACTCTTGCTACGCTAGATTAACAGAAAGCTCAAATTTCACCAATCTTTTTGAAATGCACAGAGGATATCAAGAATGTGTATTTGTATTAACTGCCACTATGTAGACCGCTGCTTCACCTACTACGCCGTAGAAGAACAGCACGAACAGCTTCACCTCACCGAAACACCCGATTTCGACCCCGTAGAACCCACCATCAACGTCAACATCCGTCCCCGCCAAGACGAAATTGAAATGGAATGGGATGTAGTTGGGTGTGAGAGTTTCAAGCAAGAGACCGGCAAATGGGCAAAATTGCGGCCAGGCGAACTCGTCCCGACTTAAGTCAGTTGACTGTTGACAATTGTCATTATAGCGGTTCTCAATAAGAGTGAAATTCAAAATATGTAGGTTGGGTTGAGGTTACGAAACCCAACTCTTCATTTAAAATAAGTGTTGGGTTTCGCTATCACTCAACCCAACCTACTTCTAATAACCAATTCCCCATTACCAATTCTTCAATCTAAAATCTAAAATCTAAAATCTAAAATCAAATGAGCTATTGCTTAAACCCAACTTGTCAGAATCCGCAAAACCTAGGTGATGCAGAATTGTGCCAAAGTTGCGGATCAAAATTGTTGTTAACTATTGACGCAGAAACACCATCAGCATCTCGCTACCGAACCATAAAGCCGATCGGGCAAGGAGGCTTTGGCCGAACATTTCTAGCAGTTGATGAAACCAAACCCCTGATTTTTTCGCAGTGCGTAATCAAGCAATTTTTCCCGCAAAATACCGCAGCAGAAAAATCCGCTCAACTATTTCACCAAGAAGCAGCCCAGCTACAAACCTTGGGAAAACATCCCCAAATTCCAGAATTAATCGCGCATTTTGAACAAGAGGGGAGACAGTATTTAGTACAAGAATTTATAGACGGCAAAAACCTAGCCAGAGAATTAGAACAAAAAGGAGCATTCACCGAAACTCAAATTCGGCAAATCCTCAACGATTTATTGCCAGTTCTCCACTTCGTCCACAAATCCAAAGTCATTCACCGCGATATCAAACCAGAAAATATCATTCGCCGCCGGCTAACTCCAGCCCCTTTACCCGCCTTAGAAAATTCCTATCAACCCTCTCCTTTCCAAAAAGATATTGTTTTAGTAGACTTTGGTGCAGCTAAGAAAGTAACAGCAACCGGCTTGCCGCAAACTGGTACAATCATCGGCAGTGCTGCTTATACAGCCCCAGAACAATTGATGGGGAAAGCAGTTTTTGCCAGCGATATCTACAGTTTGGGCGTTACCTGCATTCACTTGCTGACTGAAATTCCTCCCTTCGATTTGTTCGACAGTACAGAGGATTCTTGGGCTTGGCGAAATTATTTGAAGACTGCTGTTAGTGATGATTTCGGCCGCATCCTCGACACCATGCTTCAAAGTGCCACCAATCGGCGCTACAGTTCAGCATCAGCAGTCATCCGGCACTTGAACCCCAAACCGGTGTATTTAGACGCACAGCCGGTGCTAGACGCGCCGGAAACGCCCGCAGAACGGGTGGTTACACCTGCGCCCGGTGTGTCGCTTTTCACTCGCCAACAGCAAGCCGAAATTCAGCAAGCTTTGCAAGAGGATCTCGCCCCCTACAATGTTACAATCCAAGTCAGTCAAGCCAAGCAACAGCTCAATATCGTCATCAATAGAACCGAAGACAACCCCGTTTACTATCCGCACTTATCTCAAATAATTGCCACCAGACTCACCGATTTGCAGTTAAATAAAGTCGCAGCCGTGAAGCTGTTGGGAAGAGTCAACAATTCTCGCCGCCCGGAGTGGAAGCAAATATTGCAAATCGATCCCAAGATTAAATTGAGAAACAAACTCGTGCGGCTGCAACACAATCAATTACTCAAGAAAATCGCCCCTGTTGCTACCCAAGAATTTTGGCTGCCGAAGTTGAAAACTCAGGATTTTTGGATAGATGCGCTAATGTTTGCCTTAGTGTGGTTTATCTTTGGCTCTCAAATAGTCATTTTTAATTCTTGGTTCGCCCTAATAGTTTCGTCGGGTTTTATGACGGTGAAGCATCAAGTTTCCCAACACAAAGAATTTGCCAATAAAAATTTATTTGCAAGTTTAGTAGTGCTGTTTTTGATGAGTGGCGGCATGGGTAATTCTAGGATTTTAAATACGGGAATATTTGGCATTCTTTTGGGTTGCTTAGTTGTAGCTTTGCCACTGTTTTTTGTTAAGGAAAATTATCAGTAATCGTGAATAGCAATCCCCAAGACGGAACATCAGTTAAAAAATACGGCTTAGCCCTGCACACAGCTAGTCGCGAACTCGGTTTAGCCATCAGCAATTTTGCGGGAGATTCTCGCTGCCAAACTTGGAATTTGGATCGCGATTTAGCAACTCATTTGCATCAGTATTTAGTCGAGTTTATTGGGCCGCAAACTTGGGCGGATTTGGCTTTTATTGCAGTGGCGAAGGGGCCCGGAGGTTTCACGGGGACTCGGATGGGTATGGTGACGGCGCGGACTTTGGCTCAACAGTTGGATATTCCGGTTTTTGCGGTTTCAACTCTGGCGGCTGTGGCTTGGGCTGCACCCCCCCAACCCCCCCTTGGTAAGGGGGGGCTTTTGAATATGGAACCCCCCCGCGATTTTGTAGGGGCGGTGCCCCCGTGCCCGCCCCCACCCACAGATGATTTCATGGGCATTTCAGGCATCGGGGCAACCACGGGGGGTTTGCCCCTACAAGAAAATGAACCCGCCCAGTCCCAACCCCCCCTTGCTAAGGGGGGGCTTTTGAGAGATGATATCGCGGTGCAAATGCCTGCACAGCGGGGTCAATTGTTTGGGGCTGTTTATTCAGTTAACAAAGATTCTGGTGTAACTGAGTTGTTTACCGATACGGTAATGACTCCTGAATCTTGGCAGGAAAAATTGGATAATTGGGGGAATTCCTATCAGTTAATTGAAGTTGGCAGCGAGTTGGGTTCGTCGGTTTCTAGCGTGTTGGAATTAGCTTATTTGGAGTGGAAACAAGGAAGTCGCCCTGATTGGTCGGATGCTTTGCCTTTTTACGGGCAACATCCGGTTAAGGGACACTGAATATTGGGAATTGGGCATTGGGAATAGGGCATTGGGCATTATTTCGTTTCTGTTAAACTCACATCTTGCACCATTCTCGCTTAACAGGCAAGATGCCTGTTCCACAAGAAAATCTACTCTTTGTGGAACAGGCAAGATGCCTGTTCCTAAAAGGCTAATTGAGAATGGTGCAAGATATAAGTTAAATCAACTTGTAGAGTGCGTTTTTTTTCCGACCATGCCCGATGCCCGTAAATGATTTATAAGCCATTAAGTAGACTTGATATCGTTGTTTATTTAAGGGCGATACAAACTTCGAGGCAAAAAGTTAATGTTAGCGGGTCTGGGTTTTCGGTTCGCAATCGATCGATCTCAGCTCGATCGCAGCCGCGAGATTCCATAAAATCAAGCATCCAGTTAGTTATTGTCGCCAGATCGATGTATTTTGCTCCGAGGCAAACAGGGCAAATTTCTGGGCTGAGGGTACCGGTGCCGCCGCATTCGGGGCAATCCCAGTGGCTGGTTACGGGATCGGGGGTAGTTAGGATGTTGTTCATGCTGGGAAAAAGTACGCGCGGCGTAGCGATCCCGCAGGGAATCGCACTACTTGTTAACTCTAGCAAAAATGCCGATCGCCCTCACTTCTTCCTGCCTTTACACTAAGCGGGCTAGTGAGTAAGATTGACAAAAATACAAAAGGGGTGGTTATGTTCGATCGCACTCAATGGGTTTTGACCGGTATGTCGATCGCACTTTCGCTTCAGCTAAGTCAGCCAGTGGCAGCAGCCGTGCTCGTTGGCAACGCCGTACAAACAGCACAAACTAACAGTAGCGAGGCTGCCCAAAAAGTATATGAAGAAGCAGAGAAACTCTACGAACAAGGAACAGCGGAAGCCTTAAGAGGTTCGATCGTCAAATATGAAGAAGCATTAAAACTGTATCGAGAAGCGGGCGATCGCGAGAAAGAAGCTGTCACCCTCAACAACATTGGGGGTGTCTACTCAGATTTGGGAGAGCAACAGAAAGCTTTAGACTATTACAACCAATCGCTGCCTCTGAATCGGGCCATCGGCGATCGCAGCGTGGAAGCTATCACTCTCAACAACATTGGTAAAGTCTACTCAGATTTGGGAGAGCAACAAAAAGCTTTAGACTATTACAACCAATCCCTGACCCTGAAACGGGCCATCGGCGATCGCACCGGGGAAGCTATCACCCTCAACAACATTGGTAAAGTCTACTCAGATTTGGGAGAGAAACAAAAAGCTTTAGACTATTACAACCAATCCCTTCCCTTGAAACGGGCCATCGGCGATCGTCGCGGGGAAGCTGTCACCCTCAGCAATATTGGCGCTATCTACTCGGCTTTAGGAGAGAAACAAAAAGCGCTACAGTATTACAACCAATCCCTTCCCTTAAAACGAGCCACAGGCGATCGCAGCGGGGAAGCTGTCACTCTCAACAACATTGGCTTAGTCTACTCAGATTTGGGAGAGAAACAAAAAGCGCTACAGTATTACAACCAATCCCTTCCCCTGACTCGGGTCACCGGCGATCGCTCAGTGGAAGCTACCACCCTCAACAACATAGGCGGTATCTACTTGGCTTTGGGAGAGAAACAGAAAGCTTTAGAATATTACAGCCAATCCCTTCCCCTGACTCGGGCCACCGGCGATCGCTCAGTGGAAGCTATCACCCTCAACAACATTGGCCGCATCTACTCAGATTTGGGAGAGAAACAGAAAGCTTTAGAATATTACAACCAATCCCTTCCCCTGACTCGGGCCACCGGCGATCGCTCAGTGGAAGCTACCACCCTCAACAACATTGGCGCTATCTACTCGGCTTTGCGAGAGAAACAAAAAGCTTTAGAATATTACAGCCAATCTCTTCTCCTGAGTCAGGCCGTCGGTAACGCTAGAACAGAAGCTGTCACCCTTTACAACATGGCTTCTGTCAAACGCGCTCAAAACAATCTTACCGAAGCCCTCAACGATATTGAATCCTCTCTCAAAATCATCGAAAATCTCCGCACCAAAATAGCCAGCCCAGAACTCCGCAGCTCATACTTTGCCACAGTACAAAACTACTACGAATTCTACATCGATTTGTTAATGCAACTGCATAAAACTAATCCTCAATCCGGTTACGATACAAAAGCCTTAGAAGCCAGCGAACGTTCGAGGGCCCGCAGCCTCCTCGAACTCCTGCAAGAAAGTAACGCCAACATTCGCGAAGGCATTTCCCCCGAGTTACTGCAACAAGAAAAGAGCCTGCAACAGCAACTCGATGCCATTGAAAAGCAGCGCATCGAAACAATCAGCAGCCCCAACCCCAACGCAACTAAAATCGCTGAAATCGACAAACAGCGCCTCGCACTTTTGCAACAATATCAGCAAATTCAAGCCCAGATTCGTACCGCCAGCCCCCGCTACGCTGCCCTCACCCAACCCCAACCTTTAACGCTGCCAGAAATTCAGAAACAGATTCTCGATGAAAACACGATTTTATTGCAGTATTCCCTGGGCGAATCTCGCAGTTATTTGTGGGTGGTGACATCAACGGGACTAACTAGCTATGAATTGCCAAAACGCGCCGACATTGAAACAGCAGCAGTGGCTTTCCGCACCGCAGTCACTAGCCCAACCCAGAGAAATATTCCCCAAAAAGTTGCCCAAGCAAGTGCAAATCTCGGTCAAATAATTTTACAGCCCGCCGCAGCCCAATTAGCAAACAAACGCTTATTAATTGTTCCCGACGGCGTGCTGCACTATACCCCTTTTCCCGCTTTAACTCTTCCCCAAACCGCCGGACAAAATACCAATGTTTCCTTAATTGCCGAACATGAAATTATCACTCTGCCTTCTGCCTCAACTCTCGCTATTCTCAGGCAAAATTACGGAGATAGAAAACCGCCCAGCCAAACTTTAGCAATTTTAGCAGACCCTGTTTTCAGTCCAGACGATGAAAGAATTAAAGGAAAAATCACCCAAGCAACAACAGAAAAATTAGAAGCAAATAACCTCGGTTTAAATCGCTCGCTTCGTGCTTCCGAGATAAAATGGCCCCCCGATCGTCTACCATTTACCCGCCAAGAAGCCCAAACAATATCCAGCTTATTCCCCTCAGCTTCTAGCCGTCAAATATTTGATTTTGATGCCAGTCGCACTACCGCTACCGATGGAAATTTAGTCAATTATCAAATCATTCACTTAGCCACCCACGGCCTTGCCAACAGTAAAAATCCCGAACTGTCAGGAATGGTGATGTCGATGGTAGATGACAAAGGCAATCTTGTCAATGGTTTTTTGCGCCTCACGGATATTTTCAACTTGAAACTGGCGGCAAATTTAGTGGTTTTAAGTGCTTGCCAATCGGGCATGGGACAGAATGTTAAAGGCGAAGGAATGGTGGGATTAACAAGGGGTTTTATGTATGCGGGGGCGCAGCGGGTGGCGGTGAGTTTGTGGAGTGTGGATGATGAAGGAACTGCTGTGTTAATGCAAAAGTTTTATCAGAAAATGGTGCAACAAAAGTTAGCGCCGGCGGCAGCTTTGAGGGCGGCGCAGATTGAAATGATGCAGGAGGAAAAATGGAAATCTCCTTATTATTGGGCTGCTTTTACCTTGCAAGGCGAGTGGAAATGATATACAGCACTTTTGCTGGTAAGTAAGTACATAGCCCTTGTAGGGAAACGGCAATGCCCATTGGTGTCAATAAACAGGTTAAACAGGTAGTCCGACAATCCGACAATCCGACAGGGAATTCATTCCCTGGCGGACTACCGGGTGGGCGGGCTGACAGCTTAAGTTGACACCAATGGGCCGAAGAGCCCGCAACGGGCAAGATG
Organism: Microcoleus sp. N9_B4; assembly: GCF_036701635.1. Lineage (NCBI taxonomy): Bacteria > Bacillati > Cyanobacteriota > Cyanophyceae > Oscillatoriales > Microcoleaceae > Microcoleus > Microcoleus sp. N9_B4. The sequence goes on from NZ_JAUBRC010000026.1 coordinate 18,418, forward strand.
CCCGTTCCACAAAGAATGAGTTTTCTTGTGGGGAGTAGGGGTTGGGCCGGAAAGCCCGCCCATAAAAGGGTTTATCGCCCGCTAGCTAAAGCCTCCCGCAATTTGCGGCCGCGCGATTTATCCCGTAGTTCTGGAGTCGCCATCCGCAACACAAAATCCAGCAACCAAGGCGCAATTCGGTGACACCAAACTGCTAAATGACTTTGATATCCTACTAAGATTTCCGGCGCATCTTTGTGCAATCCCGCGACAAGTGCTAGGGCAACTTTTTCGGGAGTTGTGGGCACTACCCAGCGAAATTGCTCCAAGTCTCGCACCATGTCGGTATCTGTTAGAGAGGGCAGCAAAGCTGTGACTCGAACATTGTACTGAGTTAACTCGCTACGCAAAGCTTGCGTGAATCCCAAAATGGCAAATTTGGTAGCAGAATAAGTCGCCATTGTGGGAGCGGCAATTTTGCCCATTAAGCTCGAAACATTGACGATTGTTCCCTCTTGTTGAGTCGCCATTCGCCGAGCTATCAAGCGGGTAATTGTGTAGGTTCCGAGCAGATTTAAGGCGATTTCTTCCTCGATTAATGGCAGCGGGGAACGCAAGAAAGATGCTTGGTGCGCGACGCCTGCACAGTTGACTAGCAGGTGAATCGGGCCGCTATCTCGCCAAGCTTGGGCGATCGCAATATTCACCGCTACTGACTGAGTTAAATCCAAAGCTAACGGCACTACTTCTGTGCCCAAAACATCGATTTCCTCTGCCAGTTCAATTAATTGCTTGCGGTTGCGCGCCACAATCAACAAACGTTTGACTCCTTGTCGCGCTAATTCCAGGGCGATCGATCGCCCAATTCCGCGCGAAGCTCCTGTAACAAGAGCTGTTTTTCCTTGAAGTTGCATAATAGATTAAACCTTTTGGTTGATGCTCACCGCGGCACGGAGTTATGAGTTGTGAGTTGTGAATTATTAGTTATGAGTTGAGTGTTTTGGCGATAACAACTCATAATTCATAATTGTTGAAAAGGCTATCTTGTTCCGATAAGCCTAATTTATTCGTGGGGTTAACTCAAAACCCAAAACTGTTGAATCGCTAACGTGCGCGTGAGTTGAACTAAACTTTTGGTTTGCCAGGAATCAGTCAAATATCTGGTCATGTAACCTCATGCAAGCAGACAAACCTGAGATGGGCAAACCTAGTCGGAAATCATGACCAAGCGGGCTTTATTACCGCTTTTTCTTCAGTCCGCGAAGGCGGACTTTGCCTG
>NZ_JAUBRC010000026.1:19775-100717 GCF_036701635.1 Microcoleus sp. N9_B4
TGTAGCCGCGAATTTATTCGCCGGGATTGGTTTTCTTCAGTCCGCGAAGGCGGACTTTGCCTGTGTAGCCGCGAATTTATTCGCCGGGATTGGTTTTCTTCAGTCCGCGAAGGCGGACTTTGCCTGTGTAGCCGCGAATTCATTCGCCGGGAATATACGCCGGGGATTGGTTATCCGCCAGGGCTTTATTACCCTCTTTTTTTAGCCCGCAGAGGCAGACGATATCCTGTGCCACCGCGACTTACAATCGCCGGGGATTGGTGCGAATTGGCACAGGATAATTGAGCAATGCAGATTATCAATTCCACACCTCCTAGATATGAGAATTTCCTATCTACACACACCTTAACAACTTGACAGAGAAGCGGCAACAATTTTTAATAAATCTTCCGCAACACTTCTTTACAATTTTATCATACTGCCGATTTCCAAGTGCCGTGAAAGCCCAAAGGTATGACACCGGGCAATTCTAGCTGGCAAACAGGGGAATCAGAAAGTCCGTCGCTGTCAAATATCCAGACTTCGCTGCTATCAGAATTACCGTCATAAATAACTGTTACTATCCAACCTTTCTCCGAGGAAATATCTGGAACGTAGATGGGCTCTGTGGGATAGCGATTTTCGCCCAAGTCGGCAATTGTGAGATTGCGGCTTTGCGTGTCCAAACGGGCGATCGCACCGAAACGTTCCGGTACAATATCAACGTCAGGGCGATACATTGCCAGATAAATATATCGTGAGTCTTGCCCTAATTCTGAAGCAGGTACTACGGGAAATTCGCAAGGTTGATCCAGCAATTCTTCGGCTGCTGTCACTTTGCCAGTTTGAGGATTGAGATGCACCCGCCACAGAGTCCCCTCCGCATCAGTGCGAGTTTCACCTGCCGCTACTTCTTTGAGCCGCTGATTAGTTTGAAAGTCAGCGAAGCGCACAAAATCTACAGCCACCGAACTATCTTCCTTGACAAAACCATTAGCGAAATGCCACTGAAACCAAGGTTCGGTTTCCCCGCGACTAACTAAAGATAGAGTTTCTGAGTCAATAACTAATATCTGGGTTCCTAACTCCGGTTTCCATTCAAAAGACTCGCTGTAACTGCTAATTCCAGCTAACACTGGTAAAACTTTTAGTCGCATCGGCGGTACAAAAAATATTAAATACTTCCCAGCTAAAACAAAATCGTGGATCATGGAAATTCCATCTAAAGCCACAGTTGCTTTTTGCAGAATTTTGCCTGTAGCATCGCTTTTATAGAGATTCAACTTTGTAGTAGCACCAATGGTAACTCCAAAGTTGTAAATATTGCCCGTCATGGGATCGCATTTGCCGTGAGCAGAATAGGGAAATTCTCCTGCTGAATTTCCTAAATTATCGATGCCAATAGTTTCTAAAGTTTGCAAATCGAGGCTGTGAGGCGGGCCGGCTTCCCACAATGCTAAAAGTCGATCGGGCAAAGCTAAAACAGAAGTATTGGCAACATTTTTAACAGGTTTGCTCCAGCGCAGCCACACAGGCCCCGGTGCTGTCATGCCGTAATTAGGGTAGAGAAATTTATTAGCTTTTTCCTCAGCTTGATATCCCGCTGTCTGCACGTAGCGATAAACAGCAGCAGCACCGACATCGGTAAAATGTACTGCCAAAATTGCACCATCGCCGTCAAACCAATGTCCCGCATTCATGCCGCCGCGTTCCAAACGCCCGGGCCCGTTGCGGTAGAGAGTGCCGCGCAATCCTGCGGGAATTTTACCGCTTTTAACCAATAGCTGAGTCAGCGGAAACTCTGCAGCCGGACGGGCTAAAGCTTGAGCCCAAGATTTTTTAGCTGAGATTTTAGTGTCTGTTTTCATTGGAAAATGGCAATTTTTAACTGATCTGACAGAATTTTTGCTATACAATTATAGCAAAAATTAACTAACAGCTATGACTCTCCGCCGCCGTGTTCTGATCAGAACTTTTGGGCTGACTGCTATTGGTACTCAGCTTTTGCCACTCGCCCAAACCAACGTATCTCCCAAAACTGCGATCGAGCCGCGCCGCCTGCAAGTCGGCGATACTGTAGCTTTAATCAATCCTGCCGCTTTCAACTACGAAAAAGAAGTGCAGCCATTTTTTAAAGTTCTGGATAACCTGGGTTTAAAAGTTAAATTGGGAGAGCATTTTTATGACCGCTACGGCTATTTAGCAGGCAAGGATGCCGATCGCGCCGCCGATGTCAACGCAGCCTTTGCCGATGACTCAGTGCGAGCTATTTTTACCGGGATGGGCGGCTGGGGCTGCGGTCGGATCTTGCCACTCCTGGATTACAATATTATCCGCAACAATCCCAAAATTATTATGGGATTCAGCGATATTACGGCGCTGTTATTGGCGATTTATGCTAAAACTAATATAGTTACTTTTCACGGCCCTTTAGGTGTGTCAACTTGGAGCCCATTGACAGTAAATTACGTCAAAAAAGTTTTGTTTGAGGGAGGCTCTATAACCATGCAAAACTCCAAAAGCGTGCAAGTTCAAACAATTGAACCCGGAACAGCTAGGGGAAAACTAATCGGTGGCAATTTATCAGTAATCGCAGCAATGGTGGGTTCTGCATATTTACCGACATGGGAAAACAGTATTTTGTTTGTTGAGGAAGTTGGCGAAGAGGTTTATCGCATCGATAGAATGTTGACGCAGCTTAAATTAGCGGGGATTCTTGATCAAATATCAGGTTTTATTTTCGGGCAGTGTACCAAGTGCGAAGCTGAAAAACCCCAAGAGTCCCTAACCTTGCCTCAAGTCTTGTCCGACCACATTCGCCCTTTGAAGATTCCAGCGTGGTATGGTTCAATGGTGGGACACATTCGGGAGCAGTTCACTTTGCCGATCGGCAAACAAGTCGAAATTGACGCAAATTCTGGTACAATCAGATTGTTAGAATCCGCTGTCAATTAAGTCTTGAAGTCTTGTGGATATTACCGAGGCAGAGCCTCTGGATCTGCGTTCCCAGGCAGAGCCAGGGAACGAGAAATAAATTTAAACACAAAATCAGAAATATCGTGAAAAAAACAGAACAATTAATTAAACCCTTAACATTAATAATCTTCGCAATAATTTGCCTGTTGCCGCTCAATGCCTGTGCAGCAGCAAGTAAAACCGCCAACAGCGACTCCATTTATCAGCAGCGAACTGTCCACAATCCCGACGGAATCGGCAAATTTTACATGGGTCGAGAAATTGCCCAAGTCATGGGATATCAAGGGGCTAGTTGGCTGGAAAGACCGTCTCGCGGCATGGAAGAAAAATCTGCTCGATTAGTCAACAATCTCGATTTAAAATCAACCGATATTGTAGCCGACATTGGAGCAGGAACGGGATATTTTAGCTTTCGCATCGCTCCCTTAGTTCCAGAAGGAAAGGTTTTGGCAGTTGACGTGCAGCCGGAAATGATTAATTTTATTAAATTGAATAAACAAGAAAAAAATATCGCTAACGTTGAGCCAGTTTTGGGAAGTATCGACAATCCGAATTTACCGGAAAACAGCGTGGATTTAGTTGTGATGGTCGATGCTTATCACGAATTTGCATATCCCAGAGAAATGATGCAAGGAATTGTGAAAGCACTTAAACCGGGAGGCCGCACGGTATCGATCGAGTATCGGGGCGAAAACCCGCTGATTCCCATTAAAGGTTTGCACAAAATGACGCAGAAGCAGGTGAAAAAAGAAATGGCCGCCGTCGGTTTAGTATGGAAAGAGACAAAAGATATGTTGCCCCAGCAGCATTTGATGGTGTTTGAGAAAAAATCTCAAATTTAGCAGCCAAATAGAGCGATTATTTACCATTTTTACTGAATTTTGTCAAGGTACAAAAGACGTATTTTTGAGGCGCGCAGGCGATCGGTCAAAAATTCTAAGCCTTAAGTAACCCTTAAGAGAGACATTTTACTAAAAATACCATTTACAATTAAAAATTGATAACCCAGAGGCGCTTCCTTCATTTTTCAAGCGAAGAAGTGTCGCTATTAAGAAGTACCAGCGTGAACATTCCAAGTTCCATCCTCACCATGCTCGCAGGCATCGTAGTGACTCTGATCAGTCTCTGGTACGGGCAGAATCACGGTTTGATGCCGATCGCCGCCTCTGACGAAGCATCCGACATAGACGCACTTTTCAATACAATGATGACCATTTCCACTGGACTATTTATCATGGTCCAGGGAATTCTCATCTTTGCTGCAATTAAATATCGCCGCCGTCAAGGAGACAACACAGACGGGCCACCTTGGCATGACAACTTTCCCTTAGAAATTCTTTGGACAGCCGTGCCGGCGGTGATTATTTTAGGAATCGGAGTCTACAGTTTTGAGATTTACAACTCAATGGGAGGCCTCGATCCGATGGGCAATCACGACCACGGCACCATGCAAGCGCACTCTAAGATGCGAGGAAGTGCGATCGCAGCCACACTCTCAGATACACCCCAAAACGCCCCTCAAATTCCGTCTCAAAAACTCGTTGCTTTAGGCGTAGGCGCTTCCCCAGAAAATGAAGACAAACCAGCAGACTTAGTTGTAAATGTCACAGGTTTGCAGTACGCCTGGATTTTTAGCTATCCAGAAAGCGGCGTTAGTTCCGGCGAACTGCATATGCCAGCCAACCGCGACGTACAGCTAAATATCTCAGCTCAAGACGTGCTGCACGCATTTTGGCTGCCGGAATTTCGCCTCAAACAAGATGCAATTCCCGGCCGGCCGAGCGAACTGAGATTTACACCAACTAAAACCGGCGAATACCGGGTTGTTTGTGCTGAATTGTGCGGCGCTTATCACGGAGCGATGAAAGCTGTAGCAGTCGTTCATACGCCCGAAGAATTCGACAGTTGGCTGCAAGAACAGCAAGTTGCTAGCAGTCAAAACTTAGAGCAAGCAGTTGCAGTCAATCCTGGGGAATTGTCAGACGGAGAATTTTTGGCTCCCTACGTCAGGGAAATAAAAATTAATTCCGAAACCCTAGAACAACTTCACCCAACTCATCACTAAAAATAGTCATTAGTTCCGGCCACTGGGTATTTTATCCTTAGCTAATAACTAATGACTAATAACTAATGACTAATAACTATGACACAAGCACAGTTCCAAGAAAGTGCAAACACTGAGGCTCGCGGAACAGCGCCCGCCGATAGACATTGGCGCGACTACTTCACTTTTAATACCGACCACAAAGTCATCGGTATTCAATACCTGGTCACAACATTTATTTTCTATTTAATCGGCGGCGTGATGGCAACTTTGGTGCGAACAGAACTCGCCACCCCCGACTCCGATTTTGTCACCCCCGAACTCTACAACAGTTTATTTACTGTTCACGCGACGGTGATGATATTCCTGTGGATTGTGCCCGCCGGAGCCGGATTTGCTAACTTTTTGATCCCCTTAATGATTGGGGCCAAAGACATGGCATTTCCCAGGCTGAATGCCGTTGCCTTTTGGCTGATTCCCGTAGGCGGCGTGTTGCTGTTGAGCAGTTTTTTGGTAGGAGCTCCGCAGGCGGGTTGGACTTCCTATCCCCCTTTGAGCTTAGTTACTGCTCAAGCCGGGGAAGAAATTTGGATTCTGAGCGTTTTGATTCTCGGAACTTCTTCGATTTTGGGGGCGGTAAATTTTGCCGTTACCATCTTTACCATGCGCGTTCCGAGCATGAGTCTCAATGAAATGCCTTTGTTTTGCTGGGCGATGATTGCGACTTCAGCGCTGACTTTGATTGCTACTCCAGTCTTAGCCGCAGCTTTGATTTTGCTGTCGTTTGACTTGTTAGCAGGGACGGCATTTTTTAACCCGACAGGCAACGGCGATCCCATCGTCTACCAGCATTTATTCTGGTTTTATTCGCACCCGGCAGTTTACATTATGATTATGCCCTTTTTCGGGGTGATTTCAGAAGTTTTGCCAGTGCATTCCCGCAAACCAATTTTTGGTTATTTGGCGATCGCCTATTCTAGTCTCGCGATCAGCTTTTTGGGCTTGATCGTGTGGGCGCACCATATGTTTACCAGCGGTACTCCCGGCTGGCTGCGGATGTTTTTTATGATCACGACTATGATCATCGCCGTACCAACTGGGATTAAAATATTTAGCTGGTTGGCAACTATTTGGGGAGGCAAACTCCGGCTTGTTAGCGCCATGCTATTTGGGATGGGTTTTATCTCAACATTTGTCCTCGGTGGCATCACCGGGATCATGGTAGCTTCCGTACCTTTCGACATTCACGTTCACGACACTTATTTTGTCGTCGCTCACCTACACTACGTGCTGTTTGGTGGCTCAGTGTTTGGCATTTACGCTGCTTTTTACCACTGGTTCCCCAAAATGACGGGGCGGATGATTAATGAATTTTGGGGTAGAGTTCACTTTGTTTTAACCTATGTTGGCTTTACTGTAACTTTCCTGCCGATGCACGCTTTGGGGATGCAAGGAATGCCCCGGCGGGTGGCAATGTACGACCCGAAATTTACCACAATTAATGTCATTTGTACTGTCGGTGCTTATATGCTGGCAGTGTCTACAATCCCGTTTATCATTAATGTGATTTGGAGCTGGAGGTACGGCCCGAAAGCAGGTGACAATCCTTGGCAAGCTTTGAGTTTGGAATGGATGACGACTTCGCCACCCCCCATCGAAAATTTTGAAGGAGTGCCGGTATTGGCAACGGGGCCTTACGATTACGGCATGGAAAAAATTCAGCATACAGGGGAACGTCTCAGGCTCAAGCTGAGGGAAAATGCCACCCGCAACGCCCAGAAAACAGGTATTCCTATTGCGGAGGCTCAAGCTTCAACTTTCTTTGGCGGTACTGCCACTTTGGTCGCTCCTGAATCAGAGATAAATGTTGATTCTCCTGCTGATGAAAGTCAAGATGGCGAATAGTTATTAGTCATCAGTCATCAGTCATTGGGCATTGTTGACTGTTGACTGTTGACTGTTAACGGTTGACTGTTAACTAATGACTGATGACTAATGCCAACTGCCCACTGCCCACGGACAACTGACAACTGACTTCTTCATTACCAATTTCTTATGCAAATTCCCGCGATCGATCCGACAAAAACAGCCCTAAATTACCACCACGAGGGCGAAGTAGAAGCACACGGTGTCGAGCATCCCGACCACCGAATGTTAGGTGTAATTGTGTTCCTGTGCGCTGAAGGCATGATATTTTTCGGTATGTTTGCCGCGTATTTGATTTATCGGGCGATGGCCCCCGTGTGGCCTCCTGAAGGTACGCCGGGACGAGAGTTATTGCTGCCGGGAATTAATACGGTGATTTTGATTGCTAGCAGTTTTGTGATTCACAATGCTGATACTGCAATTAAAAAGAATGATGCCGCCGGAATGCGGAATTGGTTGCTCGTAACTATTGCTATGGGCGCAGTTTTCTTGGCAGGTCAGGTTTACGAATACACTCATTTAGAGTTTGGCTTGACGACTAATTTGTATGCCAGTTGCTTTTACGTTTTGACTGCTTTTCACGGCTTGCACGTTACGTTTGGAGTGCTGCTGATGGCAGGGGTGGTGTGGCGATCGCGCGTGCAAGGTCACTATTCTAGCGAGCACCACTTCGGCATCGAAGCGACTGAGATTTACTGGCACTTTGTGGATGTGATTTGGATTGTTTTGTTTCTGTTACTGTATATTTTGTGATCCCAGAGGCTTTTCAACCTCTGCCACAAGAGATTTGTATGACCCCCTATTGGGGGTTTTTTTATTGTTTGGAGAGTGCGATCGCCTTTCATTCACATCCTCAAAGCCGATCGCGCTAAACTAAAAGTAGCAATTCCCCTATCCAGGAGTATTGAGAAAATTATGCAGTGCGAATTGTGCGATCGACAAATGGAAGCATTAACCGCCCATCACCTCATCCCCAAACAAAACACCAAGCGCAAAAACGAAGATCCCAGCCCGACAATCGACATTTGCTCAGCCTGTCACCGCCAGATTCACTCTCTATTTGACAACAAACACCTCGCCCAAGATCTCAACACCCTGGAAAAGCTCAAAAATGACCCTGAACTCCAGAAATTTCTCTCTTGGATTAAGAAACAAAAAACCGACAAACGCATTCAAGTACGCGGCAAAAAAGCTTGATCGCAGGGCCAGAAATTAGGTATATACTCCTGGACGCAGTTACTGTCTGATGCCCGGTTTCTTCATTAATTTTTCGTTCCATAACCCAAAATTTTACAAATAGAACCCCGGTTTGTTTGCGTAAATCCTAGTATAGTGATTTACTTATTCGTAACAAGCTGCCAACTATTATCATGAACCTCACCTCCCTCGAACTCGCAAAAGACCGAGCCCGCATCTACAAAAACTACCTCCAAATGGAAATAGATGCCCAAGCTAACATAAACAAACTAGCTTTTTTAGACCGGGGCATTGAAAAATCCCCTTACCAACAACACATTAAAAACTATCCCGATTATCTCAAACAGAAACCCGACGGCTTAAAGGTAATTAGCTATATTCCCGGACCCAATAATCCCCTCAAACTTACCCCGTTTCCCAGCCTGGGAGAAGTACCTCAAATTAACTCTCAAGCTTTAAATTTTCTCCACGAAGACATCAAAGAAGCCTGCGTTTGCATTGGTAGTTTTGTAGACGGCAAAATTCAGGCGCAGTGGCTGGGGAAAAACGCCCTTACCAATGCTGAGCAGTGGAGTGCTACTAAAATTATCCCGCTCCTTAATATCGTCAGTCAAGTAAATAGCAAATATCCCGACTGCGACATAGACAACTGCGTTGTTAGAGATGGCAACGGGCAAAAACACGATTATTATTTTTACGATTTAGCAAAAGACATGATTAGCTATGCCTCAAATATAGCAAGTTCAAACTCCTTAGCCGCGATGTTCAAACGCTTCGATACTCGCATAGGACTAGAGCAATGGCTGAAGAGCGCTACTGGCAATAATGACCTAATTTTTCGCGGCGATTACGGGGAAAATCCTTATCACAACAACCCAAAAATATTCGACCTTACCAAAAAACAAGTGGTTTTAAGTGCCGCATTAAACAGTACCAAACAAAGTAATTCCGTATCTGCTTATGACTTGACCAGGCTGATTTCCATGTTAGGATGGCACTTCCACATCGAACAGCGATCGCGCCTGAAAGCATCTCAGTGGAACAGCTTAGAAAGCATTGTCAGAGCAATGGGACATGACAGCGCTCGATATGTGGACGTAGCAATTAAAACTTTGGGGATGGATGGCCTGATCACTTCTCCAGTAATTATCTCAAAATTGGGTTACGGACTGAGCTCGATCAGGGGAACCCTAGAAACAGTTTATGTGGCTTTAGTGCGGTTTGTTGACGAGCGACCGAAGGCGGCGGGAAAGCCGGCAAAACTCAGAACTTTAGCCATGAGTTTGCGGGCAGAAAAACCTGTAGGCGGTTCCAATGTCGATCGCTTGGCGATCGAACTCGACGCCAGATTTTGCGCCGAAGTCACGGAAATTCTCCGCCGGTTGTTTGCCGAAGAATTTTGAACGCGGGCGATCGACTAATGAGAAAGTCGGTGAAACTTGCGATAAAGCATCCTCTCTATCGGCTTTCCTCCCCGCAAATGTTGCTCTGTTATTGCCGCAACTTCCTCCTGACAAACACCGCTGTACCAAACCTCTTCTGGCAGCACCAACACCATCGGCCCGTTGCCGCACTGTCCCAAACAACTGCTAGCAACAACTTCAACTTCTGATGGCGACAATTTCTGAAAAGCTGCCAGTACCTTTGCTGAATTTTGCTTGCGACAAGTGCGGTTTTGGCAAACAAGAACTTGCCTAGAAGATTCTGTGATTTTCATGTTTTTTTACTTGACAATCTGCTACATATATGCTATTTTTGTATCATGGGAATAGGTGCGCGCATATATGCCCAGATTTTATATATACCCAGATTTTAAGGTGCGCCGCAACGCACCCTACGGTTAATCTGGTGACAAACCTTTGGAAGCCAACCATTGTCGATCGAACAAACGCGACTGATACCGAGCCCCGCCGTCGCAGAGTACCGTAACAATCGTATGTCCAGGCCCCATTTGCTTCGCTAAAGCCACCGCCGCCCCCACATTAATCCCCACAGAACCGCCCATAAACAGCCCTTCTTTCCTCAGCAGTTGGTAAATCACCCGGACAGCTTCAGTATCGTCAATTTGGATGGCGTCGTCTACCGGGGCATTCTCCATATTTCCAGTCACGCGAGTGGTGCCAATTCCCTCAGTAATCGAACTACCTTCAGTCTTAATTTCCCCTGTTTTGAAATAACTGTAAAGTCCGCTGCCCATCGGGTCTGCCAAGACAATTCTAATAGCCGGATTTTTTTCTTTCAAAAACATTCCTACCCCAGCAAAAGTGCCGCCGGTACCCGTTGCGGCTACCCAAGCATCAATTTTACCGTTTGTTTGTTCCCAGATTTCCGGGCCAGTTGTCTCGTAATGGGCTCGGCGATTGGCTAAATTGTCAAACTGATTTGCCCAGACTGCATTCTCCATTTCCGCAGCCAATCTTCCAGACAATTTGACATAATTATTTGGGTCTTTGTAAGGAACAGCGGGAACAGTCCGAACTTCAGCGCCCAAGGTTTTCAAAGCATCGATTTTTTCTTGAGATTGGTTATCGGGAATCACAATCAAACATTTGTAACCTTTAGCGTTGCAAATGTGGGCTAAACCGATGCCAGTATTGCCCGCAGTGCCTTCAACAACGGTACCGCCCGGTTTCAGCAAGCCTTTTTCTTCTGCGTCTTTGATGATGTATAAAGCAGCCCTATCTTTAACGGAACCGCCGGGATTGAGAAACTCTGCTTTACCGAGAATTTCGCAGCCAGTTTCATCGCTGAAGCTGTTTAAGCGAATTAGTGGTGTGTTGCCGATTGTGCCTACAAAGCCGTTTTTAATATCCATATTTTTTGCGTGTTTGCATCCTATTATTAATTTTTACAATAAGTTGATATTTATTGCTACCACTTTTACCAAATCCGGGTCATATTGAGTACAAATCCCGGCAAAACGGGGTCGCCGCTAACGGTAGCCGGATTCTCCAAACATTCTTCTGGCAAACCAGGACGGTAAATATAAACTCGGCGATTTTTGCGGTCAATTAACCAGCCTAACTGCACTCCTGGTTCTCTCATATATTCTTGCATTTTTTCTTGCAATGGCTTGAGATTGTCAGAAGCCGACCTGAGTTCTACTACAAAATCCGGGCAAATCGGGGCAAACTTTTGCTTTTGTTCGGGTGACAAAGCATTCCATCTTTCCAATTTTATCCAAGCAGCATCCGGCGACCTTTCTGCACCAGTTGACAGAGTAAATCCTGTACTCGAAGTAAACGTTAAACCAGTACCATTTTGTTCTGCCCAAACCCACAGCGGCCCAAATATATTACCTTCTCGGTTTCCCGTCTCCGAACCAGTAGGAGGCATAATTAGCAATTCTCCCGATTTGTTGCGTTCAATTCGTAATTCACTATTGATTTGACAGAACTCGAAAAACTCGTCGTCTGTCATTTGCAATTTGGGCGGTATTCGCAACACAATTGTTGATGACAGCATTTTGCCTTTCCTCAAATCTAAAGTGTTTACACAAGATTGCACAATTTATTTTTTTGTAGTGAGGACTAAAGTCCTCAAAAATCAGGATTAAGGACTCAAGTCCTAACTACAAGCTGGTTTGACGCGGGAATTATAGAGGTAAGGTGTGCACTGCACACCTTACATAATTAGGTTCTGCGTCCAGGAATGCTAAACCTATTTATTCGGCTGAGGAGTCATCCGCAAATAAGGCTTAACCGGCGTGTAGCCTTTGGGAAATTTCTCTGCCAATTCTGCGGGGTCGGTAATCGAAGGTACGATTACGCAATCGTCGCCATCTTTCCAATCAACCGGAGTCGCAACGCTGTATTTATCCGTAAGTTGCAAGGAATCAATTACTCGCAAAATTTCATTAAAATTCCGACCTGTGCTAGCCGGATAAGTAATGCTCAAACGCAATTTCTTTTCCGGGTCAATCACAAAAACTGTGCGGATTGTTAAGTTGTTTAGCGAGTTGGGATGGATCATGTCGTAAATGTCGGAAACTTTACGATCGCCATCTGCTAAAATCGGATAATTGAGGGTGACATTTTGCGTTTCCTCAATATCTTTAATCCAGCCCATGTGAGAATCCACATCATCGACGCTGAGGGCAATGGTTTTGACGCCCCGCTTGTCAAATTCAGACTTGAGACGGGCCACTGCACCGAGTTCTGTGGTGCACACTGGAGTGTAGTCTTTCGGGTGGGAAAATAACACGACCCAGCTATCGCCAGCCCAGTCGTAGAAATTGATTTCCCCTTCAGACGAAGCTTGGGTAAAGTTGGGAACTGTATCGCCTAATCGCAGAGTCATAACTGATTTCCTCTAATTTTATTTAAGGACTGTTCCTTATCATGCCATAATTCCCCGGTTTCTCGATCGAGCTGTAAAGGATTCTAAACTTTTTGGCCGATCGATCAGCAATTCCACTACTCTAATGTATGTGTGGCTTCTAACGCTAAATTTTCTTGCTATGCTTGACTTTTTGCTTAAGGCAATACAGCCTGTTTTAGTCCCGCTGTGTTTTGTCTCCGCCTGGGGTTTAGTTTTTTTGCTATGTTTGAGTGTCGGGCGTACTGTCACCGACTCCCTGCGTCGAGCTCAGAGGATGCACCAAATTCCTTGTGCTAACTGCGTATTTTTCACCGGCGACTACCACCTCAAGTGTCCCGTTCAGCCTACAATAGCTTTATCTGAAGATGCGATCGACTGTCCTGATTATCGATCGCATTCGGGAACTTACGGTTAAAAAAATCGGCCGCCACTTTACATATTTCTTAACATCTCTGGCTCTTTCAATTAAACTTAAGTTGTGGTAAAGAGATTTTCAGGAGATGGGAAAGAATGCTAATTCAAAAGCTAAATGACTGCGACGAGTTTATTGCTGGCGACGGTACTCAACTGCGAGAATTGCTGCATCCCGACAAACAATCTGTCGAGTTGCGTTACAGTTTAGCCCATGCCACTTTGCCAGCGGGACAAACTTCTGCGCTGCACTCCCTGACAACTTCTGAAGTTTACTATATCCTCAGCGGCGTTGGGGAGATGCACATCGACGACGAAAATCAATTTGTAGAAGCCGGAGATGCAGTTTACATTCCCCCAAACGCCAAGCAGTTTATTTACAACTGCGGCACAGAGCCGCTAATATTTATTTGTATCGTCGATCCCGCGTGGCGGAAGGAAGACGAGACAATTTTCCAGTAATTTTCTAGTTTTTCTCCTTGTATGCTCGTTACCCGGTTCTGCCCGGTAACGCATATCTAAAGGCTCTGCCTTTACTGAAAAAAACATCATATCATGTCCGATCAATCGCCCCTAATACAATTGCCGGGGCGGGTTTGTGAGATTGTCCGTTTTTGGCAAATATTATTGGTGAACCCGCCCCTACAGGAATCAGGGTAATAGACCTGACATGATATCACAAACCGAAAATTTATTTTAACAACAACAGCACCCAGCCATATGTACCGAGTGATTTCCTCGTTTTTCAACTTCGATGTGGAGTTGCAATAATCCTCAGATTCATTTGCATTGCTCCCCTCTCATTAGTTGAGGAAGTATCAGCTTTGTTGGTGGGTGCTGCTATTGGTTTTTAATGAGACAGATGTGAGATTAAACAGCGTTTTTACTCCTTAGATTCTATTGTGAACGTCGCTGTGGTATCTGTCAGAGAAGCTTTTTGTTTGCTTCATATTATTAATTTATCACCTTCTTCTAGAAGCGCAAGTACCTGCAACTAAACTTTACAAAAGAGGGAAGAAGGAAGAAGGAAGAGGGAAGAAGGAAGAAGGAAGAAGGAAGAGGGAAGAGGGAAGAGGGAAGAGGGAAGAGGGAAAAGGGAAGAGAGAAGACAATCCTCTATGGATATAGATAATTATAACTAATTATGAAGTTAAATTAAGCATTGAGCTTTCTAAGTGCTCAGCTAAAATAGTAGAGTTCGGCTGTGCTTGCTGCTGCGAGAAACGGCATAATATTTGTATGAAAACAACCAAACTCATCAAACTGTGCGCCTTATCGCTCAGCATCTTTCTGCTGTGCAGCAGTGTAGTGACAGCGCAAACGACGGCGAACCCTCAACCTCCGCAAACTTACACTAACCAAGAGATTCTGCAACAGTTGGTGAAGGCAAAAGTCGTGTATCTGGGAGAAACCCACGATAGCGCGGAAGACCACCAAGCTCAACTAAAGATTATCCGAGAAATGCAGCGGCAAAATCGGAAAATTGCGATCGCGATGGAAATGTTTCAGCGTCCCTTTCAAAGCGTGATCGACAACTACTTAGCAGGTAAACTGACTGAACAGCAATTAGTCGAGCAAACAGAGTACGATCACAGATGGCGCTTTCCCTGGGAATCTTACGCCCCCATTTTGCGGTTTGCCAAAGAAAATCAACTACCCGTCCTCGCCTTAAATACACCATCCGAAGTAACGAGAAAAGTTGCCCGTCAAGGTTTAGAAAGCCTCACAGCAGAGGAAAAAAAGCACATACCGCCAATATCCGAAATTCGCACCGACAACGCCGAATATCGGCAACTGCTGCTAGAAGTTTACCAGCAACACCAAAAGGCAGAACAGGGAAATAGTACGGCTTTTGAAAGATTCTTGCAAGCCCAAGTTTTGTGGGACGAAACTATGGCGGAAAAAATAGCTGAATTTGTCAAAGCAAACCCCGACTATCAAGTTGTGGTGTTGGCGGGGAAAGGACACATTATTTACGGTTACGGCATTCCCAGTCGCGTCGAGAGGCGTTTGGGAGTCGGGAAGGTAAAAGTGCGATCGATCTTATTCAATTCCAGTGACAATCCTGTTTTGTCGGCAGATAGACCCATTGCTGACTTTGTTTGGAAGCATTGATTTGATATGATCTCAAAAATATAACCCACTCAGCCAGAGGGAGAACCAAATCGTGAAAGTCAAGCGTCTAAAAATGAACTCATTCCGAGGCATCAGCGATTTGACCCTGGAGTTTGATACCGATGAGCCGACTGTGTTTATCGGTATCAACGGTGTGGGAAAATCCAGCATACTTGAGTGTTTGGCTATTCTTCTATCCTGGCTGACAAAGCGAATTCAAACTCCCAATAGTTCTGGACGTTTTTTCCACGAAGATGATATCAAAAAAGGATGCAAAGAAACTCACAACGAAATTACAATTTCAATCCATGACTGGCCGGAAGTGGTATGGTCTTTAACCAAGGTCAGTAAAGGGCGAAGCAAGGATACTAGCAGCAACCTTGGGGACTTAAAAACAGTTGTTGATCGCATACACAGTCAGTTAGATGCTAATTCTTACGCAGCATTGCCTCTGGCTGTTTACTACCCAACTAACCGTGCTGTACTTGATATTCCTTTGAAGATTAGGACGAAACATTCGTTTGAGCAGATAACTGCTTATGACGAGGTTCTCACGGGAGGGCAGATCGATTTTAGGCGCTTTTTTGAATGGTTTAGAGATCGGGAAGATTTAGAAAACGAAATACGACTAAATGATTCCGATCAGTATCGCGATCGGGAACTAGAAGCAGTCAGATATGCGATCGCTAACTTACTAGACGGCTTTTCAAATTTACGGGTTAGGCGATCGCCTTTGCGAATGACGGCAGACAAACAAGGTGATGAACTGATCGTCAATCAACTATCCGATGGTGAAAAATGCTTGTTAGCACTAGCAGGAGATTTAGCAAGGCGTTTGGCGATCGCAAATCCGAATCCAGATTGCAATCCGCTTGAGGGTTCCGGCGTTGTTTTGATTGACGAGATTGAGCTACACTTGCACCCAAAATGGCAACGGGCGATTATTCCGAATCTGAAAAAAACATTCCCAAATTGCCAGTTTATAATTACGACTCATTCGCCACAGGTAATCAGCGATCTCAAATGGGTTCATCTTTTGAGGTCAACATCTGAAGGAATTGCGATCGAGCGAGTACCATCCTATGGGAAAGATAGTAATCGAATTCTAGAAACGCTTATGGGAACCCCAGAACGTCCGCAGGAAATTCTAGAATCTTTACGCGAACTGTTTCGTTTCATAGACAAGGGGGAACTCGACAACGCACGGCGATTGCGCCAAGAATTAGCACACAGAATGGGAGAAGAAGATCCTGAATTTGTGAGAGCAGATTGGCTAATTCAACGCAAGGAAATTCTCAATAAATGAAATATATTCAAAAGGGGAAAGAGCCTCAAAATTTTTCCGACTGGAAGGCTACACAGAAGTCTCTCGGTTACAACTATGATTACAAATGTCTTCTCAACCCTGAGAGAGGATCGGTACACATTTCTTTGCTAAGTGAACAAGGCTATATTTGCTGCTACTGCTGTAATAGTGTTGACCAAAGTAATAGCCATATTGAACATCTAGCCCCTCAGAGCAAAACAGATTTAGAATTATCTGTTGATTACACAAATATGCTAGCTTCTTGTGGCAGATATCCAAATTGGCCAGAGTATTGTGGCAATAAGAAGCAGAATCTTGCGATCGGGGTTTCGCCACTACAAGCCAACTGTGAAGAATTTTTTGATTACTCTAGCAGTGGTGAGATACTGCCAACTGCAAATAATTTAGCTCATCAAAAAGATGCTCAAACAACCATTAAAGTTTTGGGACTCAATCATTTTGACTTAACAGAGGGACGAAAGCAAGCATTTGAAGCACTGGAAGGAATAACACAGGAAGAGGCAGAATTATTAGCTCAAGTTTGTCAACAAATGAATGGGGAAGGGCGATACCAGCCTTTTTGTAATGCTGTTTTGTATTATCTCAAAAATTATTTTGGTGTTTCTTAAGTTTAATGTTACCCAAAGATGGCGCGAGCGACGATCGGACTTAATATAAACTTTACCCCACCGCATCACCCGATCGCACAAAATTCAATAGCACGATCGCAGATTCCAGAAACTCGATGCACCAAGGCACACTTTACATATCGGTCATCGGTCGGTTATATTTACTACAAACAAACCGCGCGCCCGGTGTGGGAGACTCCTCCGTCACGCCTGCCCGTTTTTTTTTTGGTGACAATTTATTTAACTAATATATCTTAAGGAAAGAGACAGCGCGCGCCTTCCTTTGCTAAAATTTAGCTTGGAAATGTCAAGATTATCTTGTCAAAATATCAGGAAATACCGTGAACAATAGACCAAAAATACTCGCATTTGCCGGGAGTACCCGCGAAGCATCCTACAACAAACTGCTGGTAAAAGTTGCGGCGGCTGGGGCTACGGCGGCGGGTGCAGAAGTTACTTATGTAGATTTGCGCGATTTGCCGATGCCGCTATTTGATGAAGATTTGGAAGCCAAAGAGGGAATGCCAGAAAATGCTCGGCACTTGAAGGAATTGATGGTAGCGCATGACGGGTTTTTGATAGCTTCCCCTGAGTATAACAGTTCAATTACGCCTGTGTTGAAAAATGCGATCGATTGGGTATCGCGCCCAGCACCGGGTGAACCGGGATTGGTGGCATTTACTGGCAAAGTAGCGGTAATTATGAGTGCTTCCCCAGGCGGAATTGGGGGTTTGCGGGGATTGGTGCATTTGCGATCGATCCTGGGGAATATTAACGTATTGGTACTCCCCGATCAGAAAGCAATTCCCCAAGCTTTTGAAGCATTTAATGCTGACGGTACGATGAAAGATCCCAAACAGCAGGACTCTGTTGAGAATCTCGGTGCTAAGTTGTCTAATGTGCTGTCGAAATTAATCGCCTGAAGCAATAAATTCATTTTGCAGTAGGGACACAGCAATGTTGTGTCCCTAATCCCAGCATCTGTTATTTTGCTGGCTGCATCAAGTGCGATTCATAGAATAAAAGCCTTGAAACGGCATTGTTAAAATGCCCAAAATCCGACTAATTTCATTAATAAAAAAGTCTCGCTTGTCAATAAAAATTGTGCTGTTACTCAATTTAAGAAACTTCCAATCAGTACCCGTAGTAACAGCCCCATAAATGCTTTCAATTTGCTCTCCGCTGCGCTGATTAAATAATTGGGCGGCTACCATTTCTGCAATACACTGCCCTAAACCGGATTTAATACTTTCATTCTTAGCCTCTGTGAGAGTAATTACGGGGGCGCGAATTTCATAGGAATCCTTCGATGCAGTGAGAATATAATCGCAATACCCGTTTAAGCCCGCTTCTACATCTACATTGAATTCTGAACCAGAGAAAAAACCAACTTGAAAATTAAATTGCCGCCTGACTTCCAATAATATTGGAGCAATAATTAATTCAGCGCGAGCCTTTTCTGTATTAATTGCAGTAGCTAAGGACAGGTTTTCAGTTAAAGTAGTTTGCAAATAGGAACTTGGCTGTACCTCTGGGATATCACCAAACAAATCTAAAGGTTCTTCTACGGTTAAATTAAAAGATTCTCTAACTTTCGCTAAAGTTGTAAAGTCGCTGTATGCCACAGGTTAACCTCCTTGCTCGATTTTGGCGATCGCATTCTCAAATTGCTACAATTATAATTGATTGCCTGTTATTCTCACCCCCAAATTAACATGACATTCACCGGAGATCCCGACTCAGCACCTGCTTTGCCGACAGCAGCAGAAGCAGCGGTTGCCAAAACCAGCAGCCGCGCTTTAGAATCGCACTTGCAAAATCATCCATCTGGCGAATCCCTCAAATTGATATTAAACGAAAAAGAGGGAAAGACAATTGACATACCTGCCGCAGCATTGCCCCTGCTATTAGCGATTTTGCAACAGACAAGCAGCGGCAATACTGTCAAGCTAACTCCAATTACTAAAGAACTTCATATTTATCAAGCGGCAGACATCCTGGGAGTTTCAGATAAATATATGCGGGAGTTGCTGGAGGCGGGCAAAATCCCTTACAAGACAGTCAGGAACAGTCGCCGGATACGTTACGAAGATTTAATGGACTATAAGAAACAAAGTTACGAAGAAAGCAGTAAAATTATGGATAGGCTTGTATCTGAATCAGAAGCACTCGGTTTGTACCATTAAAGCATGGCAATTTTAACTGTTGTTTACGATGCTAATGTTTTGTATTCGGCATCTCTTCGTGACTTGTTTGTAGAGTTGGCAACTACCGACATAGTTGAGGCACGTTGGACTGAAGAAATTCACGACGAGTGGATGAGAAATGTACTTATAAACCGTCCCGATATAAGATTTGAACAGCTTGCCAGAACCAAAAGATTAATGAATGCAAGTGTTGAAAATTGCTTGGTGCAAGGCTATGAGACAATTATACAAGAGTTAGAACTTCCCGATCCCGGCGATCGTCATATCCTCGCTGCTGCAATTCACTCTCGTTCTAAGTTTATTATTACTTTCAATCTCAGAGATTTTCCTGAAGAAGCTCTTGCACCTTACTACATTTTAGCGCAGCATCCAGATGATTTTATTTTAGACTTGCTTGACCTCAACTGGCAAACAGTATGCAAAGCAGCCGAGAAACAAAGAATCAGGCTCAAGAATCCGCCAAAAACGCCTGACGAGTATTTACAAACGCTGCTAGAATTGGGACTGCCGCTGTCAGCAAATCGGATGCGAGAATTGTGCTATCGAGATTAGTGCGATCGCAAACCGCAGACTTTTCCGAGTTTCTTCCCCGGTGTATTATTGTATCTTCCCACAGGCTAACTCTTCGACATAGCCAACATACCACTCATCTGCTTTTGCCAACACCGCTGTAAATCTATTTTCCCTTGTGCCTATACTGGAAAACGGGTGTAATTTTATTTCCTAGAGATAATAGCTCGTGAAAACATTACCACAAATTGTACCAGCACCGCCTCACCCGATCGACGTAAAACAAAACCACCCGATCGCAGATTGGCAGAAATAGACAAGAGTAGACATACTTAAACCATCGGTCATCGGTCGGTATATTTCTTCCAAACAGCACGGCAGACGTGGGAGACTCCTCCGTCACGCCTGCCCTGCAGTTTTATTTAATAATTGTTCGATTTCCTACGGGATAGCTTCGATTCACCTAAATTACCCCATTTTTTTCTTCTTCCAAGCCTCCACAAACGGCAAAAACACCGACACCAACTCCTGCCGATTCATCACCAAAGTCGGATAAGAAATCCTCCCGTAATTCTTCCCAACTTCCAGGGGAAAAATCGCCTGGGATTCCAGCGGCAGCCAAACCGCACCCGCAGCCTTCACAATTACCCAACTCCCCGCAATATCCCAAATTTTCGGAGTCGCTTCCACCCCTCCCATAGCCACACCCGAAGCCACAGTCAAAAAATTGTAACTAGCCATGCCCAACATCCGAATTTTACTGGGAAGATGAGGCCCGATTCCCACACTCCGGGAACACAAATTAAAAATATGATTCCCGCTCATCTTATCAGCAGTCGGACAAATCGGTTGATTGTTCAAAAAAGCACCTTGAGGCATATTTGCCAATACATTGTCGCCCGCCAACTCCCCTGCATAAAAACCGTGAAAAAACTGATTCACCGGCGGCAAATGCACGCAGCCAAAAACCGGAGTTCCGCGATACAATAAACCCAAAGAAATGCCCCAAATCGGAATTCCCCGAGCAAAATTAGTCGTAGCATCCAGAGGATCGACAACCCAACACCATTCCGTATCTGGGAAAACGTGTTCTCCTTCCTCGCTCAAAATTCCGTGACTGGGAAAAGTAGATGCGATCGCACTTCTAATCTCCGCATCCGCCCAATTGTCAGACTGCGTAACCAAACTCCCATCATCCTTCTCATCCGCTTGTGCAGAACCGAAATCTTTCAAAAACTGCTGGCCGACTGTCTTGACAGTAGTCTGAGAAAAACTTAAAATAGAATCCCAAAAATTAGTCATTAGTTATTGGTTATTGGTTGTTGGTTATTCGTTGTTGGTTATTCGTTATTGCAATAAGCTGTTACGCATTTAAACCATTAACGCTCTAGGTAAGGTGCGTCAGCTAGAACACTGACTATACATGGGAAACGCTTATTACTGACGCACCCTACTATCCTCCTTTAAATGCCGAACAGCTTAACAACTGACAACTAACAACTAACAACTGCCAACTGCCAACTGCCAACTGACAACTGCCAAACCTCAGTCTAATTCATTTTGAAGAATAGTGGCGATCGCACTTTTAGCATTATCCTGAAACTCCCGAACATCCACCCTACCCAACAGCCAAACAGCCAGAATCATACCCGCCGCCGGCACAGCAAAAACTAAACCGTAAGCCAACATCGGCACCCCAAACAAACTTCTGCCCAAATCCAAAATAGCACCGCCACTAATCGTCGCCACACCACGCGCCATCGCCTGCGACAAACCCCAAGCGCCAATAAAAGTCCCAGCAGTTTCTGCAGCAGTCAAATCCAACATCAAACTCAGCGCACCCGTCGTGGTAATTCCCGAAGCTAACCCAAACAACATTAAAGCTGACTTAAACACAATTGGATTGCCCGTAAATCCAGATAAAATAATTAAAACAAAACAAGCCGCCACCGACAAACAACCTAATCTAATCGTATTTTGCTTGCCAATGCGCGGCACAATTAAAAAACCAGTTGCGCTCAAACCCAAAAGCACACCAGTACCATAAATAGCATTCAACTGAGTAGTTTGCGAAATCGACATCTTAAAAATTTCCCCGCCGTAAGGTTCCAAAACCGCATCCTGCATAAACAAACTAATTGTCATAATCAGCAGGAAAGTAAAAAACAAACCGGTTTGGCGGCTAGCAGTCAAAATCCGCAGCGCACTTCCCAGAGTAATTTTATCTTCTCGATTCACTGCGGACGATCGCACCCCGTAGCGCGAATACTTTTTCTCAACCCCAAAAGTCGCAATTCCCACCAACAGCAAAACCAGCGCCGGCACCTTCACAAACAAACCATTAATAGAAGCCTGCAACACTTCCCGCGGCACATCCCCATCAATTTGCTTCAGCAAACCGCTGCTAACAATCGCCCCAATAATAATACCAACCATCAGCATCGACCACACCACACCCACCAACTTCGATCGATCCTCCTCATCGGAAACATCCACCAACAAAGCAGCAAAAGGAGTCGAACTCGAACAAATAGCAATACCGTAAAGTGCAAAAATCAAACCCAACAAACCCACCCAACCGTAAGTAGGAGTCGTCCAACCCACAGCCTCCAAACTAGCGCCTAAGCCCCACATCACCTGCACCGCCAAAAAAGCAGAAATCACAAATAAAACGCTTCCTACCCACACATAACCCGTGCGGTGATGGCCAAACAAAGGCTTAGCATCAGACATTTGCCCAAACCACACCCTAGCCGGGGCGACAAACTGGTGCATGGCCAGCGTACCAGCGACCACAGTAGCCGGAATCGCCAACTCCTTAATCATGACGCGATTGAGTACCCCCAGCGTCAAAATCGACATCATGCCCAATCCCATCTGAAACAAACCCAACCGGAACATAGTCAGCAGGGTAACTCTTTTGATAGCAGGAGTCGCGGAATCTGTTAATCTTGAATCTGGCAAACGGTCGATCGACATAGCTACTCAAATAAACACAGCATGACTCATTTATAGTAACTGAGATACCCGCCACCAGCCGCCATTCCTCCCCAGGCTAGAAGCTCGATCGCGACTATTTATAGAAAAATAATAGACAATAAAGAATTGTGGATTTACCAACCGTGACAACCATTACCTTGGGACAAAATGGCCCAGCCGTCATTCCCCTGTGCGTCGGAACTTGGGCTTGGGGCGACAAACTATTTTGGAACTACGGCAGCAACTACGGCGCCGCCGAAGTCGAAGCAGCATTCAAAACATCCCTAGACAGCGGAGTCAACTTTTTCGACACAGCCGAAGTCTACGGTAACGGCTTGTCAGAAGAATTACTGGGGCAGTTTCTCAAAAAAACCACCCAACCCGTGCAAATAGCCACCAAATTCGGCCCCGTACCTTGGCGGATTACAGGAAAATCAGTTTCCGACGCTTTGAGTGCCAGCTTAAAACGCTTGCAAGTAGAACAAATAGCCCTCTACCAAGTGCACTGGCCCTTCACTTTTTTGCTGAGTCAAGAAACCCTAATGAACGCCTTAGCCGAGGAAGTCAAACAAGGCAGAATTCAAGCAGTAGGAGTCAGCAACTATTCCGTCGAACAGATGCGCCAAGCCCACAAAATACTAGCAGCCAGAGGCGTTCCCCTAGCAACAAATCAAGTCCGGTACTCATTGCTGTCGCGGCAAGTAGAAAAACAAGGAATTTTGAGTGCAGCCCGCGAATTGGGAGTTACAATTTTAGCGTACAGCCCCTTAGCCCAAGGATTGCTGACCGGCAAATACACAGCCCAAGAACCACCTACAGGAGCCCGCAAAATGGACTCCCGCTTCAGCCAAAGCGGCCTCGAAAAAATTGAATTAGTCATGTCCACGCTGCGAAAAATGGGCCGAAAGCGCGATCGAACTCCCGCCCAAGTTGCCCTAAACTGGTTGATATGCCAAAACGGAGTCATCCCCATTCCCGGCGCCAAAACCGCAAAACAAGCCCAAGAAAATGCAGGCGCATTAGGCTGGAGTTTAAGCCAAGATGAAGTCAACCAACTAGAATTAATGACACGTCCTTGGCGAGAATAAATTTGTTAATTGTTGACTGTTGACTTTTGACTGTTCGCTGTTCGCTGTTCGCCGTAGGTTGGGTTTTAGTTCAGTCTACCCAACTTACAGTTCACTTTCTTCTCCCCTTTTCCCTCTTCCTTCCATCCGTTACATCCGTTACAAAATCCGTTGCCGAACTTCGTCTTACTATGAAAATTTTAACTGACTGGGGCTTCACGCCCCAAGGCTGGCGCAATAACAGCCGCGGCGAATATTTAGTCCTGCTTCAAGGAGCATTGCTCACAGGATTTGCAATCTTACCAGTTTATCAACTGCCCGGATTAAAAATTGAATCAACTCAATTACTTTATATTATCTGGTTTATGGCCAGTATTCTCGGCTTAAGCGGATTAATTTTCATCATCAAAGGATTGATAGACTTAGGAAAAAACCTCACGCCTTTACCGTATCCCATAGAAAACGGACAATTAGTCCAAACAGGCATTTACGGAATAGTGAGGCATCCATTATACAGTGGCTTAATTTTCGTCGCTTTCGGCTGGGCACTTTTTCACCTCAGTATATCCCACTTAATAGCCAGCGCAATTTTACTAATATTTTTCGACATTAAAGCCAATCGCGAAGAAACATGGCTACTAGAGAAATATCCCGACTATTCAGATTACCGCCAGCGAGTCAAAAAACTAATTCCGGGCATTTATTAAAAGCTCGATCGCCCCTAAAAAAAACCGAGCGAAGTTAACAGATTGACATGAATTGTGATTTATGCTAGAAATGGCGTAATTAATTATGATTTTTAACAGCCATGCTACGTTTAAATATCAAACTGTTAAAAACAGCATTCCCCTTCGCAGCTTTATCATTATTGCTCAGCAGTTACGCTACCAACACAAACCCTTCTCAAACACCTAAAAATCTCTTTCACTTTACCAACTCTCAGACCACTACCTCACCTAGAAAACAAAAACCAAATTTAGTCGTAGCTGATGTCAACAGTGAAAAAGCAGCACTTGAATCAGTTGTCATATTAAATCTGAAAGCTTTGAATGAAGAAAATATAGAAGCTTATATGGCGACAATAGACCCAAAGTCTCCAGGATTTGAACTAACAAAAAATGCGATTGCACAAAGTTTTTCGATCTACGATTTAAATTATGTAATGAACAAATTTGATGTGGCAACCATTTCAGGCAATACAGCGATAGTTACAGTAGATCAAACGACAACAAAAATTAGAGGCCCGCAGTTCAGAAATAATAGAATGGTGTTAAGGCACCAATTCAACAAATATAATGGAAAATGGAAAATGTTTAGCTCTGAAATTCAGAAAGTTGAGTATTTAAACTAGACAATTAAGACTAACGCACGAGAAGGGTAAATTGCAATTGTCTAGACCAGGCAGAGCCGAATTAAAGACGACTAATGACTATTATTCATGCCGCCTACCATCAGGCATAATCGCCCCCTTTAAATTCGCTCCTCTCAACTGGCTACTAACCAGCAAAGCATTTCTCAGATTAGCACCCTTCAAATTAGCACTTTCCAGATTAGCCATCCACAGATTAGCACCCTCCAAATTCGCCCCTTCCAAATCAGCGTTAACGAGAAAAATACCTTTCATAAAAGCACCTCTTAAGTTAGCAGTTCTCAAATTACTGCCTCCCAAATAAGCATCCTCTAAAAACGCATTTTCTAGATTGCTTCCCTCCAAATTTGACCCAGCCAAATTGCTGCTTATCAGGTAAACCCCAGCCAAATTTGCCTGTTTCAAGTTAGCCTTTACCAAATGCGCGCTCCACAAATTCGCATCTTTCAGGTTGGCTTTTTCTAAATTGACGCCTTCCAGAAAAACTTCGCTCAAATTCGCCCCGGAAAGATTGCAACCTTGACATTCCCTCGCTGTCAGCAATTGCCGGACTTGATGCTTGACTGACGAACGGTTCGCTGCGAAAATTATTAAACCTGTAGTTGCTAAGGCAATAATACTAAAAGTTGCCAACCCGATCGCACTTACAATCTTCCTTTGTCCCGCACCTCGAAACATCCGCTTGCCGTCCCTAAAAATATTTCGATAATTGTTAGTATTTATAACCTAGTTCCTTCCTTCCCCTGCCCCTATGAAAAAACAGTTAAAATTTAAATTCCTGACGATCGCACTTATTGTAAGCTTAGCAATAATCGGTGTCGGATGCGATCGCCTTTTCAAAAAACCCTTTCAACTTCCCGCCTCAGCCAAACAAGAACCCTGGCCCATTCAAACAGGCCTCCGATCAGCCATCGTCCGCGAAAATATACCAACAGTCAACCGCGTAGTTTTAGTACCCGACGAAGCCACATTTTTAGCAGCCATCCAAAAATGGAATCTCAAAGGAAACTGGCCTATTCTCATCGAAGACAAAAAATATACGCCCATGTTTGTGCAGCGCTTTAAACCCGAAGAAATAGTCCGTTTGCCAAGCATCAAACAGCAACTGCCAAAAAATCAAAAACTCCAACAATTAATGCTGAACGCCGCCGCAGCAGCCTGGAATGCCACCGATACTCCAACCTTAAAAGCAAAATGGACACAACTCGGCTGGGAACCCCCAGGAGTAGTAATCACATCAGAAAACGACCCCGCACGCTCAGCAGCAGTGGCCTTAGCAGCCGCTCACGGCCAACCTTTAGTATTTCTAGAAGGCAACTTCGGCAAACCCAACGATACCCTCAATAACACACAGTGGAAAAATCTGCAAATAGAAATTAAAAAAGCCGTCGAATCAACCGGATATTTTTACTCTCAACTCGCAGACCCGATCGACACAATAACCATTGTACGCCAACTAGCAGTCAAATATCAATCTCCTGAAAAACCAGACGAACAACTAGCCGTTACCGACGGTTTGGGAAGGCACCCCAACGGCGAACGTTGGGCGGCTGTTGGCTGGATTTACGGCTCGGAAGTACGATCGATCTATCAAGCCATGTGTGCCATATTTCTAGACAGCCAAACAGCAATGCTTTATGACAGTTATCCCAAGGAAGGAAATTGGGCAAAATATGAAATGGAGGAAGCAGCTAGCGGACTAAAAACCATAGGTTTGAATGTTGAATTAGTGCAGAAACCCGAATCTAGCCTGGAAAAGTGGAGGAGTTTAGCCTCAAAACCGTGGACATTTGACTTAATATTAATGAATTCCAAAGGCTATCCAAAATCATTCCAAGTCGGCAACGGCGACGCTTCAGTTGAAGACATCCCAAAACTCCAATTCCCCGCAGCAATCCACATGATCCACAGTTGGTCAGCAGCAGCGCCAGATGACACAAACACCGTTGCCGGAAGGTGGCTAGAAAATGGTGCTTACGCATATATTGGCAGCGTCAACGAACCTTTTTTATCTGCCTTTATTCCACCTAAATTAATGGTCGATCGCCTAAAGCGAGGAGCACCCTTTTTAATCGCAGCACGCCAGCTAGAATCCCCTGCGTGGAAAGTCACCACCATCGGCGATCCGCTAATGTCGATCGCCAAACCCAGACCAAGAATCCCGCCCACTCAACAACCGATGTGATTGTATGCGCGAGCGAGGGATTTAAAATTGGAGATTTGAGATTTGTGGTTTGAGATTTGTGGTTGTAAGGTAAAATCTCCAATCGCCAATTCTTTAATTTGAAAGTTGTTTTGCACTGAGTTATATGATAGGGCTAGTTCACTGATGCGATCGGCATAACCACCCACACGATAAATATAGTTAATTAGCATTATTGCCAGAGTCTATCTAAGTTTGAATGTAACTGAGCATACAATCACGCCAAATCCGCCGCTCCTCAGAATCAGTCATTCCAGCCCAGCAGCCAGCCCCAAAAATTTACCCTAAAATACGCCTTAATTAAGTTGTCAATTCCCCTAAAATCACTCAAAATGAAAATAAGAAATAAATTGTAATATTTATATAACTTCTCACCGAAGAATTAACCGCTAAATGAGAGCCATCCCTCCTGTGGATCTGCCGCCACCCGGGCCAACCGCAGCAACTCCCCAAGCCTCCCGACTAAGCCCGCTATTCAACCGCCTGCATCCGAGTCCTGAAACCCTCCTGCTCATCCTCTCCCTAGTCATCGGGGGAGTTACGGGCGCAGGCGTCGTCACTTTTCACTACCTCATCCACTTCATCCACAGCCTGATGCTGGAAGACTTCATGGGGGCGATCGCGTCGAAAGGCTCTTGGACGCTAGCCTGCATTCCCACCCTCGGCGGAGTCATCATCGGGCTGATGCGGTGGCGGTTTCGGGACTTTGGCCCGAATATGTCTTCCTTAATTGCAGCCACCCGCGGCCTGCAAGAACTCTCTCCCCTCAAACCCATCACCAAAATGATGGCAGCCTCAGTTTCCCTCGGCACCGGAGCCTCCCTCGGCCCGGAAGCCCCCAGCGTCGAAATCGGCGCTAATTTTGGAATGCTGCTGGCTCAAGTCTTGCAGCTTTCCCCAGAACGGCAGCGCTTGCTCCTCGGCGCCGGAGCTGCTGCAGGTTTATCCGCCGGGTTTAACTCTCCCATCGCCGGAGTGTTCTTTGCCTTAGAAGTCGTGCTCGGCAGCACCTTCGCCACTTCGTCAGTCAGCGTTGTCTTGCTCTCCGCCGTAGTTTCCGCGCTCATCGCTCAAATCTGCTTGGGAGCTCAGCCGGCCTTTTCTTTGCCAGTCTACGATGTCCGCAGCCCCCTAGAACTGCCTCTGTACATGGGATTGGGACTTTTAGCGAGCGGAGTGTCTCTAGCCTACACAGAAGCAATTCAATTAGCCGATCGCTGTTTTCAAGGAAAAGTCCGAGGATTTGCTTGGCTCGGACGACTGCCCCGGCCGCTTCACCCGATCATCGGCGGGGCCGGAGTCGGCTTAGTCGCCCTACAATTGCCTCAAATTTTGGGTGTCGGCTACGAAACAGTCCAAGCAATGCTCCAAGATGTTAAATTTTCCTTGCCTTTGCTGTTGCTGCTGCTGTTTGTCAAACTGGCGATGACCGCAATCAGCCTCGGTAGCGGTTTAGTGGGCGGCATCTTTGCTCCGGCGATGTTTTTGGGAGCTTCCCTGGGTTCGGCTTACGGCCTCTTTTTGGAAATGCTGCCGGCAATGAGCGATCGAGTCGCTGGCCCTGCCGCCTACGCAATGGTGGGAATGGCCGCCGTCCTCGCCGGGAGCGCCCGAGCACCGCTGACAGCCATCCTCTTGATGTTTGAATTAACCCGCGATTATCGGATTGTCTTGCCTTTGATGGCAGCAGTCGGATTGAGCGTTTGGCTGGTGGAGTGGGTCAACCGCCGATCGACAGCCCACAGCCTCAACCTTCAGCAAATGGGCGTAGACGTGGCTGTCAATACACCGATCAAAGCCAGAGAACAGTTG
This sequence comes from Microcoleus sp. N9_B4, assembly GCF_036701635.1. Lineage (NCBI taxonomy): Bacteria > Bacillati > Cyanobacteriota > Cyanophyceae > Oscillatoriales > Microcoleaceae > Microcoleus > Microcoleus sp. N9_B4. Next base: position 48,826 of record NZ_JAUBRC010000026.1, read on the forward strand.
CAAGATTGGGAAGATGTTCTGGGCGATCGCATCGTCACAGAACTGATTTCTTGCCAACTCCCCACCGACGGCGAACACAGTATCGAGGAGCCTGTGCTGGCGATCGCCAATGCACATTTGCCGGAAAATGTCAAACCATTGCCTGAAACAAAATCAGCCGTTTGACCGATCTCAAATCCCGTTGTTTCCCTACCAAACCGATCGCCTTAAAGCTAAATCTGACAACTATGATATTTATCAACCCTAAAACGGATTATGCCTTCAAAAAAATATTCGGTTCCTCAGAAAGCAAAGAGATTCTAATTAGCTTTCTCAACGCCTTAATTTATGAAGGAAATCCCACCATTCAAGACTTAGAAATTATCAACCAGAATCTGCCGAGGCAACTTGAAAGTTTAAAAGATACTTACCTCGATGTCACAGCCCAACTAGACGATGGCACCTTAGTCATTATTGAAATTCTAGTTCTCAACGTTCAATATTCTGGCAATCGGGTGTTGTACAATGCAGCCACAACCTACGCATTTCAATTGCAAAGAGGAGAAGGCTATCGAATGCTCAAGCCATTAATAGCTTTAACCATTACAGATTTTGAAATGTTTCGCAACAGCCCTAACTTAATTTCGAGATTTGTGTATAAAGAAGTTAAAAGCAATTTAAACTATCCCGAAGATGCCATGAATTTAGTGTTTATAGAATTACCTAAATTCCATAAAGAAGCAAGTCAACTAGAAACTTTGACAGATAAATGGATATATTTCATGAAATATGCCAGAATTCTCTCAGAAGTTCCCGAAACAATCGATAGCGTACCGGAAATCCACAAAGCATTCGATCTTGCCAATCAAGCCCGGTTAAGTCGGGAAGAAGTAGAAGTTTTGGAACGCAGGGAACAGTTTATTCACGATCAACAGGGGGTAATTATTAAAGCTGTTGAAGAAGCAAGACAGGCAGCAAGACAGGAAAGAATACGAAAAGAAACGCTAGCGATCGCCCGACAATTACTTTCACAGCTAGATAATGCCACGATCGCCCAAGTTACGGGGCTTAGCGTTGAAGATGTGCAGAATTTGCGCTCGACCAATTCATAGTTTAAAGTAATTGGCTACAGGAAGTGGAGCTAAACAGAGTGATGAACGATTTTTGATTATGGATTATAGGAAAAAACTATTGATTCTCGATATTGATGAAACTTTAATTTATGCTAGCGAAGCATCTCTACCTCGGCAAGCTGACTTTTTAGTAGATCCATATCACATTTACAAACGACCGTTTCTTGATGTCTTTTTGAAAAATTGCTTAGACTGGTTTGAGGTTGCAGTTTGGACATCTTCTACGCCGTCTTATGCGATCGCAATTGTGTCAGCCATCTTTGAAAATCCTAAAACTTTATCGTTTGTGTGGGCAAGCGATCGCTGCACAGTTGCTTACGATATGGAATGCTTGGAATATTACAATCGCAAAAATCTAAAAAAGGTCAAGCGCAAAGGGTATCATCTAGAGTCAATCATTGCAGTGGATGATACACCTCAAAAGTGGGAGCGCAGCTATGGCAATCTGGTGCGAGTAAACCCCTTTGAGGGGGAGGAGACGGATGATGAATTGAAGTATTTGCTGCTTTACTTGGATCAACTCAGAGAGGAAGAAAATATCCGCAGTGTCGAGAAAAGGTTCTGGCGAAATCGGCTTACCCGATCGATCGGTGAGTCCGATATCTCAAACACTTCGTCAAGTCCCATAACAAATCGATGAAGCGGACGGCATGAATATCTTGGTGCTGAGTTTGATGTTACTTGCCGTTGCCGATCGCCCACCCTCAGCCCCTCGACATCGCAGACAGTGGCGCTACCCTCAAATCTGCTCTAAAATAATCAAAAATTATAAACAACAAGCCCAGAGGCGCTGAGGTGACTCCTAACGAGGGAACGGCAAACAGCAAAAGTCAGAAAATACCCGGCAAAACCCCCTTGGGTTCTAGTTACTACGGCTTGTTAGGGCTGCATCCTTCCGCATCGCCGATCGAAATTCGGCGATCGTACCGGGAACTGAGCAAACTCTACCATCCCGATACCACCGAGCTGCCACCCGCAGTCGCCACCGCCAAATTTCAGCAGCTCAACAACGCCTACGCCACCCTCAGCAACCCAGAACGTCGCCTCGCCTACGACCTCACAATAGGCTATTCTCGCCTGAACGTGATTGGGCCACCCCCAGGCTTCAATACTCCGGTTTCGGGATCGGGCAAAAAAACTTCCAACTCCGCTTACCTAGATCCCACGGATCGACCTCTTTCCCCCGGAGAAATGTTCGCTCTGTTTATCATGGGAGCTAGCTTAATCGGATGTTTGGTACTGGCGATCGCGATCGGCTTAATTCGCGGCAATTAAAGCCTCAAATCCCAAATCTCCAATCTAAAATCGGAAATTCTCAATCCGAAATCCCCAATCTAAAATCTAAAATCTAAAATCTAAAATCCCATGACTCTTCCTTCGGCTGACACTCCTTTGTACAACCATCCACTCCCGGAAATCGAGCAGTGGCTAAAAAGCCGCGGCTGCCAGCAAGATCGGCGAGAACTCCACTGCTGGCAGATCGAGCAACTTACATGGAAAGCAGAACTCTCCCTCGATATCGACCAACTCACCGTCCGCTACATCGATGCTGGAGCCGACGGCCAAGACATTCAGCGAGCATTCAAATACTCCCTCTCACGTCAGGACATTGAAGCGGCCGTTTTCTCCGGCCCCTAATTTAATTTTAGATTTTAGATTTTAGATTTTAGATTTGTCCTCCAATCTAAAATCTAAAATCGTTATGTTGAGCAGGAGATGACCTACTTGGAAACTGAAAAATCAACCAAAAAATCTAAAATCTAAAATCCCAAATCCAAAATCGTTAGACTTTGCCAAATCGGCGGCTGCGCTTCTGATAATCAGACAAAGCGCGGTGAAACTCCGATCGATCAAAATCCGGCCACAGCGTCTCAGTAATGTAAATTTCCGAATAAGCCATTTGCCATAGCAGAAAATTGCTCAACCGCATTTCCCCACTCGTCCGGATCAGCAAATCCGGGTCACAAACATCAGCAGTATACAAATAGCGTTTAAATAAAACCTCATCAATCTCCTCCGGCTGCAACTTGCCCTCTTTCACCTGAGTGGCGATCGCCCGACAAGCTTGTACAATCTCCTGACGCCCCCCGTAATTCGTCGCCACCGTAAACAAAATCCCCTGATTGTGCTGAGTGGCCGTCACAGAACGCTCGATTTCCGCCTGCAAAGACTTCGGCAAAGCCTGCAAATTCCCCATAAATTGAATTTGCACGTCCTCGTCCACCATCTCGCGCAATTCTTGTCGCAGCTTTCCCTCAAACAAACTCATTAAAAAATCCACTTCCCCGGCCGGCCGCCCCCAATTCTCCGTCGAAAAAGCATAGGCCGTTAAAGCTGGAATCCCCCAATCTTTGCAGCAGCGCAGCAGTTCCTTGAGAGTGCTAGCTCCTCGGCGGTGTCCCGCAATCCGCGGCAACCCCTTCTTCTTAGCCCAGCGCCCGTTCCCGTCCATAATCACTGCTATGTGCTTAGGCAGTAGTTCTTGTTGCAGATCCTCCGGCAACTTTTCCAAGCAAACTCCTTGACTCATGATTTCTCCCGATTACCCGACTAACGGCGCAGTATCCGTTTTAATAGCGTCACTCCCTTCAATCCTATCTGGCGTCCGAGATTGCCGATCGGAATTGGAGCCACAACTCTTTCTCCCTCCGACGGAAACAGCTTTGCTTCCAGCAATTCCTTAAGTTTGCTGCTAGTCAAAGGTCGATTTAAAAGTCCCATCTGGGCTAAAGAAATAGAACCCGTTTCCTCGGACACCACCACGCACAGGCAAGCTTGCACCCGTTCCGTAATCCCCATCGCCGCCCGGTGGCGGGTTCCCAACTGCCGCGACGCAGTGCGATCGGACAAAGGCAAAATTACCCCCGCCGACACGATCCGCGAACCTCGAATCAAAACAGCTCCGTCGTGCAGCAAAGTTTGCGGCTGAAAGATAGTCTGCAACAATTCTTTAGAAACTTCAGCATTTAGCTTTAATCCCGGCACAGAAAAATCCCGATCGTCGATCGGAGAATCTGTTTCTATAATTAGTAAAGCGCCCGTGCGGTTTTGCGAAAGTTCTTTTACTGCGTCCACAATTTCATCTATTACGCTGTCCGGTTCGGGATTGGGTCGGCGATCGCGTCCAAACAATTGCCGAAATTCCCCCCGACCCAATTGTTCCAGAAATCGGCGAAACTCCGACTGCAATATTACCGCCATTGCCACAGCCGAACCAGTCACCAAGCTATTGAGGGCAACGTGCAACAGCCTCAATCCTGCCCAGTTGCTCACCGCCGCCGCCAGCATCAAAATGATAAATCCCCTTACCATCCACAGCGTTCTGCGCTCGCCAACAATGACGAGCACCAAATACGCAAGGGCAAAAACCAGTCCAATATCGATCCCTTGAATCAATAAGGACTGAACGAGGGCCAAGTCAAAGCCAGATTGTTGATTGTTCATGGTTCATCGAACGCTACCGCCTGTGAACCGCGAACCGTGATGCACTCGAACCCGTGAACCATGAACAGTTGTTATAAGGAATACGCTGAAAATCCCCGTGTTTTTAGAGCGGGGAGTGTCAATCCAATCGTGTGACTGAACAAGGCAAAAGTTAAAAGTGAAAAGGCAATCATCACTAAGTAAACATGGATTGTCTTTCTTTTAACTTTTAACTTTTAACTTCTAAGTTTTTACTTTTGAGCTCCGAGTCGTTCAGGAAGGCGGTCAAGCCTCAGCAAATCCTGGTAAGTTTCCCGCTGTATAATCGTGTTAACTTCCCCATTTCTCACTAAAACCGCTGCCGGTCTGGGTACTCGGTTATAGTTAGAAGCCATACTGTAATTGTATGCCCCTGTGGCCGTAACCGCGAGGACATCTCCGGTCTGACACTCGGGCAATTTGGCATCTTTAATCAGAACATCGCCTGATTCGCAGTGTTTCCCAGCAATTGTCACTGTTTCCGTTAAGGGAGCAGACATTTTACCGGCTGCGAGGACTCGATAAACTGATTGATAGGTAATAGGACGCGGATTGTCGGACATCCCTCCATCCACAGCTAAATAAGTCCGCATTCCCGGAATGACTTTTTGAGAGCCAACGGTATAAGCAGTGACGCAGGCTGTACCGACGAGCGATCGACCCGGTTCGCAAAGCAATTTTGGTAATGGCAATTGCTGCCGCTCGCAAGCTGCTACCACTGCGGAGCAAATTGTACGAGCCCAATCTTCAATGCTGGGAGGATCGTCCGCTTCAGTATAGCGAATGCCCAACCCGCCGCCAATATTAATTTCTGTCGCTGGCAAATCATAACTCTGTGCTTTAGTCAAGGCCTGAACTATGACTTCGGCTAAATCGTCATGGGGTTGCAGTTCAAAAATCTGAGAGCCGATGTGAGCGTGTACTCCCACGCAAAATAACGACGATTGTTGGCTGATGAATTTAAATACTCGATCGAGTGAATTAGGATCAAAGCCAAATTTACTATCGATTTGACCCGTCTGAATGTACTCGTGGGTGTGACACTCAATTCCAGGAGTAAACCGCACCATAACTCGTGTCGGCCCACCTGTGAGGCTGCTGACACCCAATTCTCCCAACTCTGCTAGAGTCTCTAAATCCCGCCAATTGTCGGCTACGGTAATGCAGCCGCTTTCGACAGCTAGCTGTAGTTCCTCGCGGGACTTGTTATTACCGTGGAAGTAGATTTTGTCGGGACTGACGCCGGCTTGCAGTGCAGTGTGGATTTCCCCGGCGGATACGACATCTATGCCTAAACCTTCGGAAGCTGCGATCGCGCAAACTGCCAAACAACTCCAAGCTTTAGAAGCATAGAGCACTTGAGATTCGCCCGGATAGTAACGCTTAAAAGCATCCCGGTACTGGGTGCAAGCCGCCCGCAGCGTTTCTTCGTCTAAAATGTACAACGGCGAGCCAAATTGCTCCACCAAAGCTGTCACCTCGCAGCCTCCGATTTCCAACCGATCGCTACTGTTAACACTGGCTGTCAGCGGTAACAGTTCTTGATTGGGCGATCGAGTTTGCAGGGCTTGTTGAGACTCAGACAGATACTTAAGTCCCGATTCCACCCCGAAAGATTGAGTTGATACCATCGCGCAATAACTATCCTTACGGTCTTTCCCAGTGTACAATTGACGGCAAGCAATTGGGTCATAAGCGCCCAGATTGATGCTTTTGAGTAATTTTAAAATCTAAAATCTAAAATCTAAAATCCCCTGTGCGTTTTATAGAAATTAAACATCTCGCCCCAGAACACCTGCCTGACGCCGTAGAACTCGATCGACTTTGTTTTGGGGGACTTTGGGCGATCGAAGGCTACAGGCGCGAATTAGACAGTCCTAACAGCGATTTATTAGGTCTTTGGACGTGGGAAACTGAGGACTGTGAATCAGGTCAACATGGGGCGGACACGCACCCCGTACAAAACCGCGCGGGCACGCACCATCCACCGCCCCTACAGATTCCGCCAACTCTCATTGGTATCGGTTGTTTGTGGGCGATTTTAGAAGAAGCTCACATTATAATGCTGGCAATTCATCCTCAGTTTCAAGGTCAGGGTTTGGGACAAGCTCTGCTTTTGGCTTTGCTAAAATCGGCTTGCGACAGACAATTAGAACGATCGACTTTAGAAGTGCGGGACTCGAATTTAGCGGCAGTTTACCTGTACAAAAAATTTGGTTTTAAAGAGGCTGGACGGCGCAAGCGATACTACGAAGACACGGGAGAAGATGCTCTGGTGATGTGGCGCAGCGGTCAGGAAAAACCGGAATTTCAGCGATATTTGGCGGTTGAGAAAGTGCAGATGTGCGATCGGCTTCATCAGAAAAACTGGCATTTGGCGATCGATAGTTGTGAGTTTTGAATGTAATTTATTGCGCCTTTAAGTTGTATTGACGAATAATTGGTTACTCCATATCAATTTAGTTTAAAATCCTCATAGGGAATCAACCTCAGCATGGGAAGAAACATCAGCCTGCCCGGCCATACTTACCGCTTTGCTTCGCGCTTCGATAATTTGACCGATCTCGCGCCCCAAGCTTGGTTGACGTTCAATCATCGTATTTACAGGATCTGAGTCGATGACAAGAACTTGCAAATCGTCAACGGCAGCGATGGATAGCGGACTCGGTTCCCCACTAAACAGTGCCCTCTCGCCAAAAAACTCACCGCCCAAGATAGTCATTATCTCATGCCCCCCAGCCAGGGAGACTGAATGAACATAGCAGCGAGGATTAGCAATCCACTTAAGGGGTTGTTGACGAAAATGACCTGACTAATTCCCCGGAAAGTGGCGTTGATGAAATCCAGCAGGGGTTGATTGGCAAGGCGCTGATTGAGGGCTTGCATCGTACCCAGTCCCGATAGAAGTCCCTTCGGCTTCTGGAGGGAGGGTTCCGGTGCCAAAATCCGCGAAATAAGTTCGTGTAAGGGTAATGGCTCGTCGGTTGTGGTGGCCATAGAATGAGGCTTGCTCATGGGTTTGTCGGTTTTGAGCAAATAAATTAAGGGGGTTTTCCGCCTAAATGCAGCGGTTTAAGGCGCAATCTTTAAATTTGCCAAATTCCACTCAAATTACAGATAACGCAATATAAACCCTAGCATAAGACTGGCCCGCGCTCGCAAACGTAACGAATGATGTTGTACTATAACGAACCCGGTTGATAACCCATAAATTCTGTCTGGGACTAAGCCATTTTTTCAGATTCGGCTTCAGTCATGAAACTGCTGCGCTCCACTTCGTATTTGCCATATATCTTGTCATTTTTCGACCCTTCTTTTCTCCAGCTTTGTGAGAAATCCCGGCCTATAACCCTAAAGTTCGTCCAGCTTCAGATCGTCAATATAAAGCAAGAAGAAACCACCAAACACTGATAGTACGGCCCGCAAAAATGGTTGCATCGGAATTTTGTAAAAGAAACCCCATACACCGCACCAACATAAGATGATTGCAATAAGAGTATAAATAGTAGACAAGCTGGGATACTTATTTTTGAATTTATGAAATACTTTCTCCCTAAAATTCATAGCCTCGAAAGGTTTTTCTGAAGGAGTTTTTCTCCCAAATAACAACTCCTTCAAGGATAGGTCGTCTAAGAGAAGCATTATCATGCCAAGCGCTAACAAACTAAGATAGTGCAGAATAACTTCTGTAGAAAATTCAGGGGCGCGTGTTTCTAACAAATTTTCTCCACCAGCCCATGAGTCTAATATAGTGAAAGAGCCAGTCCAGATAGCAATGATGTTGAAAAATACGTAGAAAATGTGAAAATTGGGATATTTTTCCTTGAGGTAATCGAAAAACCTCTCTCGCCTGCCGGAACGACGAGGACGCTTTTTTTGCAAGTCTTCAACGGCGGCTTGAACGGGTCTTTGAGGTTGCATATTAGGTTCTTCCATGATAGTCAGTTTGTAAGGATAAATTTTTCGCGATACAACATATTCTGAATAGATTCTGCCTGATTCTGTTGGTTCATCTTTTTTTAAATTGCGTTAGGTTTCAATGATTTTCAGATGCTCCTCAAAAAGGGGGCCCAAGAGTAGAGGGTATAGATATGTTGAGATGTAGTCATGGTTTTAACATTTTTGGTAGTTGATAATGACAGAACTTACAAACAGAATGAGAACGAATCAGAATCTTTTTCCGTAGTCATCCATAATGTAGAGGAGATTAGTTTCAGTGTCAATGTTGCTATTTTCCTTCTTGTCACGAGCAGCACTTCAATGAAACGATTCCAGGTCAACGGCTGTCCTCTCATGCGATCGCATTTCAGTAAGCCAAAGCTTTTCTCCCCAAGAGGTCATCACCATTTTAGTAGAAAAGCAGACCTCAAGGTCATAAAAAAGTTGGCATCTATTTATTTATTTGTGACCCCATCTTCCAGAGACTTATACTTCGACCCATCAGGCATAACAGCACCTGCGAGCAAAGCACCACTCAGGTCAGAAATGCTAACTTTAGCACCTTTGAGATTTGCACCACTTAGGTAGGCACTATTCAGATTAATACCACTCAAACTAGCATTCGTCAAATTGACGCCGCTCATATTTGCGTTACTCAAGTCCGCACAAATTAAATTAGCGTCACTGAGGTTGGCGCTACTGAGATTAACCTGACTCAAGCGAGCAAAACTCAGGTTGGCATGACTGAGATTAGCACCACTCAATTTAGCCTGACTGAGGTTAGCATTATTCAGGTTAGCATGGCTCAGATTGGCACTACTGAGGTCGGATTCACTCAATTTGGATTCACTCAGATTTGCATTAGGGAGATTGATTGCTACCAACTCTGCACCAATAGCATCTACGCCTCTGAGAGAAACACCATCTTCATTCAAATCTTGGAGTGCCAGAATTCTTGCATAGCTAACTTTTACGCCGTGTGCTGCATCAACCGTACTCCAAGCTTGGTAATGAAATTGCTTCCGGCGATCGGGAGCTTCCTTAATGAATAAAATTAAAGCAACGACCATACTAAGAGCATCAACACTCTGCAAAATCTCTCCAATCAAAGAATTGTCGTCTGCCGCCACATAAATTATGATGAATAGAACTGCTGAAACAATAGCGACTAACCAGGCAGGTTGTGCCCAAAAATTATCAATGAATTTTCCTAAAATTCCTTTGAGAACTTCACCCAAGCGCTGAATGAGTGATTGACCCTGAAATTGCTGATAACTATCAGTTATTTTCGAGAGCATTTTTTGGATAACTTCACCATCCAACTGAATTGATACTAAAGGCTTTTTTTCTTCCTCGGTTGGTGGCGCGATCGGCTTAGATTCGTTCAGTAATTGTGTCTGTGATTCTTGTGGCTGATGGTGGATGACATCTTTTTTATCTGCGACAACATTTGGTGAAGAATCTGCACCTGCGCCTTTTAACATCAAACCTGTAATTGCTCTGTAGGCATCTGTCCACGCCAGCTTTACTTCGGGAGTCCAATCTTCTTGGAGATACTGCTCAAAAGCCATCAGCAGTGCGTCTCCAACTGGCCCATAATATTTGGGGATTACCCCATAGCCGATGTGTCTGCCTCCCAAAGCATTGAGAACAGGCCCTAAAGCTTCTGGAGAGCGGAGATTTTCTACTACCAATACCAAAGCATTTATGAGCTTTTTCTGTTGTTTTTCTAGCTCAATATTGGCAAAGAGTGGTTTAAATTCAGGGTGAGCGATGAACAGGTTTTCGTAGAAGCTAGCGGCAAATTCATCAGCACGAGGTTTGACTTTCTCAAAACTGCTTTCCAGTACCTCTACGGCTAATTTGGGTTCTTTTTCTGGAACTGACTCTAGTTGGTGATGAGCTGATATAGTTACCTGTTTTTTTGGAATTATCTCTGTTTCTAATTGAACTTTTTCTGGTGTAGAAACTACACCTGCGCCTTTTAACATCAAAGCAGTAATTGCTCTGTAGGCATCTGTCCACGCCAGCTTTACTTCGGAAGTCCAATCTTGCTGGAGACACTGCTCAAAAGCACTCAGCAGTGCGTCTCCAACTGGACCGTAATATTTGGGAATTACTCCATAACCGATGTGTCTGCCTCCCAGTGCGTTGAGAACTGGCCCTAAAGCCTCTGGAGAACGGAGATTTTCTACTACTAAAACCAGAGCACTTATGAGCTTTTTCTGTTGCTTTTCCATATCAGTTTTGGCAAACAGCGGTTTCAACTCTGGGTGAGTGGTAAACAAATTTTCGTAGAAGCTAGCAGCAAATTCATCAGCACGAGGTTTGATTTTCTCGAAACTTTGCTCTAAAAGTTCAACATTTAAAGACATATTTTTGTTTTTCTGTTGAAAGTTGACGATCCCTTGTCTTTAGACAGGGTTTTTTAACTATCCACCTGTGATGAATGCTTTTGATAGAGTGTTGAGAACCTAAGAGTTTTTTGCTGACGGCAGGGCCCGACATTACAAACTTAAATTTTCCAACTCTTGCCACAGGGTAGCCATAAACTCCTCTGCATCGTTGATGCCCATTTCTCCTAAAGCTTTCCACTCTTCACTGGTGTAATCTAAATCGAGTCCCATCACGTCTTGAGTCCAATAGGGCAAATTAGATGGGTTTTCCATTAGGTCACAGGTTATTTTTAAGATGTCTGTTCCGGTCGTCTTTTGTCTAGCTTTTGTCGCTAAGCAAAAGGAGAGCAATTTGGCCAAATTACTTTGTGGTGGAATGGCTATTAAAAATGCCATGTTTTGTGCTAGTACAAACTTGTCTAATTTCATTGGTGTATTTTCCTTGGTTAATCTTTAGGGCTATCTGAAAGCAAACTTGCCGGACGATGCACAGACGTTTCCGAAACTATATGGGGAATTTTGCCGTTAGTATCATCTTCTCGTCCGATTTCAATACCTTTGGGAATAGCAGCAAGTTTGATGCCTTCTGTGTCAAACCGTCCCTGAATCATGCGGATAATGTCTGAGTGAACTGTCCAAAAATCCTCTTTGTTTACCCACCCATCGGCCTTGACACTGATGTAATAGTCTTCAATGCTCCACACTTGGGTGTTGGGGGCTGGAGCTGCCAAAACTTTGGGATGCGATTTAATAATTTCTACTAGCAATTGCTCTACCTTCGCCAGGTTTTCCTCAAAGTCAATCCGCAACCAGTGTGTAAATTTACGAATTCGATCGTGACTCAGGTTTTCGATAGTCTCGCCCCAAACTGTGTTGTTGGGAACGTTAAACATCTGACCGTCAAGACCTTTAATTTTCGTGTTAGCTAAGGTGATAGACTCTACCCACCCCCAAAGTTCGCCGAGTTTGATTTCGTCACCGACATCGAAGGGCTTGTAAGCCATAATCATCAAGCCGCTGGCTATGTTACCCAGGTTGCTTTGCAGCGCGAACGCCAAAATGAAACTCAAACCCCCAACCAGGGCTAAAACTGGACCGAGGCTGACTTCCAGCGCTGTCAGAGCCACTAGAAACCCGATAACCACCCCGCCCCGCTTGACGAGCATGACGATAAATTTACGCATGATTCTCGATGTGCCGCCGAATAGCGCCAGCAGTCGGTTGAGGATGGCGCCGAGGATTTGAGAGACAATGACGGAAACAATCACAATCCCGACGAACTTCCCTGCATTTCCCGCCCAGCGCAGCCCACCTTCTTCTGCTTTGGCCCAAGCCAGAAGCCGCACGCCCAAACCTTGGGTATCTTTGGTATCCACGTCGATACTCATAACTGCTTTAGTGTACTGGCGGTAGGGCTTGGGATCGCCACCTTTTTTCTCCAGTTCTTCTAAGATGGCGTTAAAGCGATCGTTGATCGCCGTTAGCTGCGACTGAAGTTCGGTAACAGTCACTACGAGTTGGTTCTTTGCCTTGGACTCAGCATCGGTACTCTTTTGCAAATTATCGGTGGTTTTTTTGAGATCCTGTTGTTTTTGTTGGAGGTTCTGTTGGTTGTTGACGACTCCTGGGGAACCTGCAACTTTTTCCTCCCCGTTGTTTTTAATTTCGGTGTTTTCAACCGAGGCTGTGGCGTTGTCGAGTTCCTGGGACGATTTCTCTGTACCAGCCCCAAGCTCTTTGAGCAGTTGTTTGATGGCTTCGTGTGCTTTTTCGACCTGCTGGGTGGCTTGCTCGGATTCGGGTGAATCGGGCTTGGCACCTGTTTGAGCTTTTTGGGCATCCTCGAATTCTTTGAGCGCTGCTTCTAGTTTTTCGATCGTTTTGGTAGCCTCTTGATAAGCTGGAGATCCAGCAACGGTCTTATCTCGATCGGCCTTTATCTTATCGAGAGTTTGTTTGGCTGTTTCTAGGTCGCCTGTTTTTTGAGCTTTTTCCAGCGTCTTACTGGATGTCTCGTCTTGTTTTAATTCGGCTTTGGTTGTTTTCGCTTTCTCGACTGCTGACTGGGCTTTTTTGAGGCTTTCTTTGGCTTCTTCTACTTTTTTCGTTCCTTCTAGATATTGCGGTGAACCAGGAGCAGCACCTTTTTGAGCTTGCTCGGCTGCTTCGAGGGCTTTTTTGGCTTGGACTAGGGCATCAGTGCCTTCTTGTTGTTGGCTGATGGCTTGATTCTCGCGCTTGATGGTAACTTCAGCTTCGCTGATTTCGTGGGCTTTTTTTTGGAGTACAAGCATCCACGCCGCTGCCTCGTCTCGGAGTTCTTCCAGAGTTAGCGGCTTAACGAGGATTTTCAGTTCATCAACGGGAATATTCAGGTCTTTGGTAGTTGTTGCTGCTTTGGGGTCGGCTGGTTTCTCTGGTTCAACTTGTTCCAGCTTTGGAGTGTTAGCATCTTTAGCTTGCTCTTGCTCTTGCTCCTGCGATCGCACTGGAGTCGTCCATACCACGCCAACACAAACGACTGCTGTCAGGATAATTGCTCGAATTTTATAACGTGACATTTGCTACATTCTCCCAATTTTGAAATTTAACAATTTGATTGCAGAACTAGGTTTTTAAATATAAAAATTGACGAACAGGGGGTCAACTGAATCAACTGTAAATTGCTCCTCTATTGAACTTGGAGCTGACAAAATTTACAAAAATTCTGTCAGCTCCATATTAGTATCAACTCCGGGCGATCACCACTTATCCTCCAACTGGGGATGCAATAGCAGAGACGACGTTCAGGTTGGCAACCAACCCATACGTTGATACATACTCTTCTAACTCTGCTAAATCAACAGTGCCATTTTTATCGCTGTCAAGAATGTTGAAAAGATAATCAGTGACGTAGCTTCTGACTTCTTCTGAGCTACGTTCGCCTGTTGTCATATCTTCGATTAGCCCTAACAACTCCATAATCTCAGTTCGATCGAGCGCCTTACTTCCATCCGTATCCAATTGCAGGAAAAGCTTTTTGATATCTTCTGTTGCCACTCTCGAAGAACGCAGTGTTTCTCTCAATATGTCATTGCCAAATGAGTTCATGAACAATATCTGTTCGATGAGTGGTATGCAGAAGAACCCCAGCGCTGCCCAAAAAATTGCATATTTTACGGCTTCGGGATTTGCTGTTGAACTAACTCCGATGAAAAGAGCCGCCCAAAGGAAAAAGTTTGGATTCACAAGCAGGATATAAGCATCCCGAGCTTCTGCCTTACTTAGCTTGCCCTTTGTCACTACTGAGGTTAATGTAGCTACCACGCGCATCGAGACAAAGACCAAAGTTGCCAATGCTAGCTGCTGCAAACAAGCTAGCGAGCGATTCGGATCGGTTGAAGAAAATAGATCCGAAATGAAGGTTGATGGAGTGAACTGAAACCCTGTTGCCAAGGCCATGAATGCAACAGCCAGGACTCCGATAAATTTCCAGTTTTTACTGTGGTGGTTTGATTCAACCGGAGATTTGTCACGCCAAAATTGGGCGATCGCTCCGGGTATTGCCAGACCTAGAATTAGAATGACACCGAAGAAGATCAGACTGTCAACATTAATGGGTAAATTGGCAACCTTCAATGTAGCCAGCAGCGCGAGTGGAGCAACGATTGATAGCGTTCTTGACAAGAGAGCCGACGGATAAAGATTACCGCCCCAAAGCACGGATAAAACTGGGGAAGTAAGGGCTGGTGGAACCATCCAAAACAGCACCCACAAAACTTTGTACAAATCGGCTTCGCTCTGATACAATATTCCCGAAAATATTAAGAACAGCCCAACTGCCCATCGCACGGCCATCCACCCGTAAACGAGATACTTCACAGTAGAGGTTACTTTGCGTTTACTCGCTGCAAAGTCAATGTCTAGGTAGGTATAAAACGTTGAGGCGGCAAGACACGCAACGATTATCGATCGAAATAGGACTGACGGAATCCCTGCTTCTGAGGTGCTGATTGCCCTTGCCAAGCTTCCCAGCAAGAAGGCGGCTGCATAGATCAAAATCGCCCACATAATGGAAAGGTCGTTGATCTCTTTCCGCACCGAAGCGGCACCGCCGGATTCCTTGTCGCGAAACTTGACGAGATCCACACCGCTGAGAGCTTTACCATTGGGAAGTTTCAGGTGTTTATAAGCTGTCGGCGGTAGACCGCTTAAATAAAGTGCTAGAGGCTCCAACACATATTGGTGGCACACTACTAGAACTGTTTCACCGCGTTCTAAGTGCGGTACAACTTTATCTTCGTAGAAACGGGCAGCGCGAGAGTAAACTTGGGCAATCTTTTCGCCCGCCGGGGGTGATTCGTTGTGCGAGTGCAACATTTCCTCGAAGCCTTCGTAGCCCAGGGCTAGACGCAGCAAATTTAGGTTGCGACCCGCAAAAATGCCAAAGGATTTTTCGCTAATTCTATGGTCTATCTCAACGGGGGTATTTGGCGACTTTAGTGCTTGACTTTCAGCAAGGGCGATTTCACAGGTTTGCCTAGCGCGTCTCATGTGGGAGACATATACTGCGTCAAACTTTGTACCTTTTTTCTTCAGGTCAACACCTGCACGGCGTGCCTGCAGCCTGCCAAATGATGTGAGATCGACATCCAGAACTCCTGCAAAAATATTGCGTTCGTTACTGGTACTTTCACCGTGCCGAATAAAGTAGACACGTCCTAGCTGTTCTGCATTGAATTCTTTGTGTGAAGCCACAGAAGTTGTTGTGGCTGCATCGTGGAATTCACCTGTAACTTCGATCGATCCATTGTCGGTACTTTCTACCCGATCATCTAAGTTTCTAGTGTTCATTATTTACTTTCACTACGCCTTAAACAGGATTTAGATTCTTTTCCAAAATTGAAGTTTCAAACTTTTAAGTCACACGAGTTAACGACCAAAGCACTCTGCTACGAAAACAAGGTCTTGAACCGTGCTGAGTATAGTCTGAGCCAAACTCCTCGGAGTGTAGCAACGCTCACTAATTGCTCAGGAGCGATCGCACAATTGACAACATGAAGACTAACCAAATGCCCAACGGATCGGGGGCAAAATTTTAGATAAAAAAGCCCAGTTCGCTCTCGCTCTCCTACACCAACAGATTCTTGAGTATGGCAGCAGCTTAAGGGTGAGTTTAGGGGATCGATCGCACAACTGACAATAACTTTTGTAAAAAAACAGCCGTACACTTCGATAATTATCACTTTTGCGCCTGCATGACAGCCAAAAAGATTATGCTAGAATCCATCAATACGCAGTCGTAGGTTGGGCACGGGCCGAGAAGAGCAATCTTCTTGCAGTCTAGGGGAGGTTGTAGGTCAGCCACCATTTGGGTCTTCCCAGTTGAAAGCCACCCTGCAACATGAGCCTGGAATCTGCAACCGCAGCCGAGTGCGGCAGATAGGTTGGGAGTGTCGCGCTAGAATAAGCAGTACGAGTTAACACTCGAACACAAACGCTCGTTGTGCGAGCGTGACCTCGAAACGGGCACATAGCAGCAGGTGATGGGAATAAATCATGTTTGAACGCTTCACAGAAAAAGCAATAAAAGTAATCATGTTGGCCCAGGAAGAAGCTCGCCGCCTGGGTCACAACTTCGTAGGGACAGAACAGATCCTCCTGGGTCTGATCGGAGAAGGAACCGGGGTTGCAGCGAAAGTCCTCAAATCAATGGGGGTCAACCTCAAAGACGCGCGGATTGAAGTGGAAAAAATCATCGGGCGCGGTTCCGGCTTCGTAGCAGTCGAAATTCCGTTCACTCCCCGCGCCAAGCGGGTTCTAGAACTATCCCTAGAAGAAGCTCGCCAACTCGGACACAACTATATAGGTACTGAACACCTGCTGCTGGGCCTGATCCGCGAAGGTGAAGGAGTAGCGGCCAGAGTCTTGGAAAACCTGGGAGTAGACTTGTCGAAAGTCCGCACCCAAGTGATTCGGATGCTGGGAGAAACCGCAGAAGTCGCAGCCACTGGCGGCGGCGCCCGCACCAAAACCCCAACCCTCGATGAGTTCGGAGCCAACTTAACTCAAATGGCGGTCGATGGCAAGCTAGACCCAGTAGTCGGACGCCAAAAAGAAATCGAACGGGTAATTCAAATCCTCGGTCGCCGCACCAAAAATAACCCGGTGCTCATCGGGGAACCCGGAGTCGGCAAAACCGCGATCGCCGAAGGTCTGGCCCAGCGCATCGCTAACAACGATATTCCAGATATTCTCGAAGACAAGCGCGTCGTCACCCTCGACATCGGCTTGCTCGTCGCCGGCACCAAATACCGGGGCGAATTTGAAGAACGCCTCAAAAAAATCATGGACGAAATCCGCACTGCGGGTAACGTGATTTTGGTGATTGACGAAGTGCACACTTTGATCGGTGCAGGTGCGGCGGAAGGGGCGATCGACGCAGCGAACATCCTCAAGCCGGCTCTGGCAAGAGGCGAACTCCAATGTATCGGCGCTACCACCCTCGACGAGTACCGCAAGCACATCGAGCGCGACGCAGCCTTAGAGCGGCGCTTCCAGCCCGTCATGGTCGGCGAACCCACCGTTGACGAGACGATCGAGATTCTTTTCGGTCTGCGGGAACGCTACGAACAGCACCACAAGCTGAAAATTTTGGACACGGCCCTGGAAGCTGCAGCCAAACTCTCTCACCGATACATCTCCGATCGCTTCCTCCCAGACAAAGCAATTGACTTGGTAGACGAAGCTGGTTCTAGAGTCCGCTTGATCAA
The DNA here is from genome assembly GCF_036701635.1 of Microcoleus sp. N9_B4. Lineage (NCBI taxonomy): Bacteria > Bacillati > Cyanobacteriota > Cyanophyceae > Oscillatoriales > Microcoleaceae > Microcoleus > Microcoleus sp. N9_B4. The sequence continues at coordinate 66,487 of NZ_JAUBRC010000026.1, forward strand.
CTCCCAACTGCCCCCCGCAGCCAAAGAACTTGACAAAGAACTGCGCCAAGTCCTCAAAGATAAAGACGAAGCGGTACGTTCTCAAGACTTTGACAAAGCCGGCGAATTGCGCGATCGGGAAATGACGATCAAAGCCGAAATTCGCGCTATTTCCCAAGCCAAAAAAACCGACTCGGCCCGCACCGGCGAAACCGACCCATCGCCAGTTGTCACCGAAGAAGATATCGCTCAAATCGTGGCAAGCTGGACGGGCGTCCCGGTAAACAAACTGACCGAATCCGAATCCGAAAAGCTGCTGCACATGGAAGATACCTTGCACCAGCGCTTGATCGGCCAGGAAGAAGCAGTGAAAGCCGTTTCCCGCGCCATCCGTCGCGCTCGCGTTGGCTTGAAAAATCCCAATCGCCCGATCGCCAGTTTCATCTTCTCCGGGCCCACCGGCGTCGGCAAAACCGAACTCACCAAAGCCCTAGCCGGCTACTTCTTCGGTTCCGAAGACGCGATGATTCGGCTGGATATGTCCGAATACATGGAACGGCACACCGTCTCCAAACTCATCGGTTCCCCTCCCGGCTACGTCGGCTACAACGAAGGCGGCCAACTCACAGAAGCAGTCCGCCGCCGTCCTTACACCGTGGTGCTGTTCGACGAAATCGAAAAAGCCCACCCCGATGTCTTCAATATGCTGTTGCAAATATTGGAAGACGGCCGCTTAACAGATGCCAAAGGTCGCACCGTGGACTTCAAAAACACGCTGCTGATTATGACCTCAAACATTGGTTCTAAGGTGATTGAAAAAGGTGGCGGTGGTCTCGGTTTCGAGTTCAGCGACAACCAAGCCGATGCTAATTACAACCGCATTCGTTCTTTGGTTAACGAAGAACTCAAAAACTACTTCCGCCCCGAATTCCTCAACCGACTCGACGAAATTATCGTCTTCCGCCAGTTGAACAAGGAAGAAGTCAAGGAAATCGCGGTCATCATGCTCAAAGAAGTGTTCGGTCGTTTGACAGAACAGGGAATCACTCTGGAAGTGACCGAAAAATTCAAAGAACGGCTGGTAGAAGAAGGCTACAACCCCAGCTACGGAGCCCGACCCCTGCGCCGCGCCATTATGCGCTTGTTGGAAGACAGCTTGGCTGAGGAAATCCTTTCTGGCCGCATCAAAGACGGCGACACCGCTGTTGTGGATGTGGGCGAGGACGGAATTGTTAAGGTGCTGCAAGGTCAAAAGCGGGAATTGCTGCCCCAAGGCGCTGAGTAAGTTTGAGTTGTGTGCGATCGCGATTAAAGTTTTGAAATAACCAATCTCGTAATCGCAAACAACTCAAAATCCTCAAATAAAAAAGGTAGAGAATTTAAATTCTCTGCCTTTTTTATGAGTTAATATCAAGAGGAGAGTTATTGTATAAATCTTTGATTGATAGGGAAACCGCAGATGCAACGCAGATGCAACGCAGATGCTTTTCAAGATTGCTTGCAAATGCCTGCACTTCACGTCTAGTAATTAACAGCGACATACTTCAATGGTAAGCTGTACTGCATTTAAATTGTATATTTTGGACTGGTTCGCGTGTGCAGCTAGTCAGGGTTTGATTATTTCTGGAGATGCAATTTAAATGCTAAGCGAGCTTAATCAAATAATTAGTGGCAACTATTTAGCGAGGACTTTCATGACATCTGAAAAAAAGAATTTGGGTACAAAAGTAGCAGAAAATCCGCCGGAAAGCTGGTGGCAGAAAGCGTGGAAGTCGCAGCGAGAAAATCTTCAGATAGTGATTATTGCTTTGAGTTTAGCAATAGTGATTCGAGCCTTGGTCGCCGAACCGCGCTACATACCCTCAGATTCTATGGTACCCACTTTGCACGTGGGCGATCGGGTCGTAGTGGAAAAAATCTCCTACTACCTCGAAACTCCCAAAACTGGCGACATCGTAGTATTTGCCCCGCCCGAAAAGTTGCAAGAACAAGGCTTTACCCAAGACCAAGCATTCATCAAGCGGGTAATTGGCTTACCGGGTCAAACCGTCGCCGTTAAAAAAGGTTTAGTTTATCTCAACGACAAACCCCTGGTCGAAAAATATATTGCCGAACCTCCTAAATACCAGTGGGGGCCTTATCGCGTCCCAGAAAATGAATACTTTGTGATGGGAGACAACCGCAACAACAGCAACGACTCCAGCAGGTGGGGATTTTTACCTAAGCAGAATATCATCGGCCGCGCTGTAGTGCGGTTTTGGCCTCTAGAACGCATCGGGCAAGTTTGAAGAAGTCATTAGTCATCAGTCATCAGTCATTAGTTATTGGTTATTGGTTGGTTGTTAGTTTGAATAACCAATAACCAATGCCCGATGCCCAATGCCCGATGCCCGATGCCCGATGCCCAATGCCCAATGCCCAATGCCCAATGCCCAATGCCCAATGCCCGATGCCTCTCCTGTACGGAAATTTCTACTAATTCTTGTACCTTCAGGGGTAGGGACTTCCTCCGGCAACTGATAAAATAGTACAAAAAGCAGCGGGATTTCTCGCCTCGATCAAAATTAGTTGAATATTAAAAAATTAGGAAAGCTATGGGATTTTTTGATTCAGAAATTGTTCAGCAAGAAGCCAAACTGTTGTTTGAAGACTATCAATCTCTCATCAAACTAGGTGGCAATTACGGCAAATTCGATCGCGAAGGCAAGAAAATGTTCATCGCTCAGATGGAATCAATGATGGAGCGCTACCGTATTTTTATGAAGCGCTTTGAGCTGTCTGAGGACTTCATGGCTCAGATGACTGTAGAGCAGTTAAAAACACAGCTCAATCAATTTGGCATCACGCCCCAGCAGATGTTTGAGCAAATGAACTCAACGCTGGAGCGGATGAAATCTGAGCTGGAAAAACAATCCTAGTGAGCAGAAGGAAGTTCGGCAACGGATTCTGTAACGGATGTAACGGATGTAACGGATGTAACGGATGTAACGGATGTAACGGATGTCAGGAAGAAGGAAGAAGGAAGAAAAAGAAAGTATTCCCAATGCCCAATGCCCAATGCCCAATGCCCAATTACTAATGACTGATAATTAAGGCCGCTCAAAAGATGAAGCAGGTTTGAAACTTTCTGCGGGAACTCCCTGCAAAGCTTGGCTCATAAAATCACGCCAAACAGGGGCGACAATCCCACCACCAGTAGCACCGTAGCTCATCGGTCTATAATTATCGTTGCCCATCCAAACAGCCACCGACAACTGCGGCACGTAACCCACAAACCAGATATCCCGTTCTGAGGAAGTTGTACCAGTTTTCCCAGCAGCCGGTCGGCCAAGTTGAGCTGCCCTTGCCGTTCCGCTGGTAATTACCCCTTGCAGGGCGCTGTTGACAGATGCTGCTGCCCAGGAATTGAGAACTAATTTGGGTTTGGGCGTATTGTCGAGCAAGACGTTGCCACTGCTGTCAGTGACTTGCACGATAAACGTGGTGTCAGAATGCCAGCCGTTGTTGGCGAAGGTAGCAAAAGCTCCGGCCATTTCTAAAGGAGTGAGGTCAACGGCACCCAAGGGCAAAGAAATCACCGGTTCCATCGGACTTCTGATGCCTAGCACGCGGCAAATCTCAATCACTTTATTCAATCCGACTTCTTGGCCAAGCTTGACGGCGGGAATGTTCAGAGATACTTCCAAAGCTCTGCGGATGCTGACGGCACCGGAGAACCCGCCGCCGTAGTTTTGAGGGTAGTAGTAGCCGTCGCCGTCGCGGTAGCCGACAGGGGAGTCGTAGACAACTGAATCCGGGGTGTATTTGCCACTAGCAAAGGCAGCGTAGTAGATAAAAGGTTTAAAAGAAGATCCGGGCTGGCGACGTGCTTGAATGGCGCGGTTGAACTGACTCTTTTCGTAATCGACGCCGCCAACCATTGCTTTGACGAAGTGGGTGCGGGGATCGACGGCGGCTAGGGCAATTTGACCTTCATCGCGATCGTAAAACAGCCCTTGGTAGTAAAGCCGATTGTGCCACGCTTTGACGGTTTCTTCGGCTATGCGCTGCATTTTGAGGTCGATCGTGGTTTGAACGCGCATTCCTCCCTTAACCACGGCATCTCGCCCGAAACGCCTTGTCAGTTCCTGGACTACGGCTTGTGTTACGTAAGGAACTTGAGAGCCGCCAAAAGAGGTAATTTTACCTAGCTTAATTTTTTCCTGGCGGGCTGCAGTTTCTTGGGCCGGCGTAATCCATTTAAGATCCTTCATGCGGCCTAAAACGAGGGTTTGCCGCTCTTTTGCCAACTTGTAATTGACGAAAGGACTGTATTCTTCGGGCGCAGAAATTAAGCCGGCCAGCATCGCTGCTTCTGAAAGAGTCAAATTACTTGCTGATTTGTTGAAATAGCTTCGAGAGGCTGTCTCTACGCCGTACAAGTTGTGACCTAAGTAGATTTGATTCAGGTATAGTTGCAGAATTTGGTCTTTGTTGAGAATTTGCTCCAAGCGGATAGACATTACCGCTTCAGCTACCTTGCGACTAAATTTTGACTGGGGAGAAAGAAACAGGTTCTTGACTAGCTGCATAGTCATAGTCGAGCCGCCTTCAACGGTTCTCCCTTTTTCTAGGTTGACTATCAGAGCTCGGGCTATCCCGCCGGGGTTGATACCTTTGTGGGTGAAAAAGTTGCTATCTTCGATCGCCAGAACAGCTCGTTTCAGGTTCGGGGAGATTTGGTCAAGGGGTACGACATCCCGGTTGGCTTCGTCGTGGATGCTGGCTAGCGGCTTGCCGTTGATGTCGTAAATGTGGGTAGTTTCTGTGGGAGAGTAGGTTTGCAAGATCCGAACATCTGGCAAATTGCGGAAGCTGATCGCTAAGCCAACCAGTCCACCAGCGACTACGGAACTGGCAAGCATTGTCATGCTGAGTATGGTTCCGGCGGTCACTTTACTGACTGACTGAACAAACTCGAATACGGGGGCTGAGTTTTCCGTGTTATTGCGGACTGCGTTGGTTGACACGTGGATTTCACTTCCTCACTCGATTTGGGGTTTAAGACTTTTAATTTTAGATGCGAAACCTAGAGACTGTCAGTCGATTTTAGATTTGAGATTTTAGATTTTAGATTTATTCCACAGATGAATCTGGGAGTTTGAACAAGAGTCTAAAATTTGGGGATCTCCACGACTGTTGTCGGGGGCTGGTATCCGTTTTTGGGCGGGGTCAGCTAATGAAAGCCGGTCAGCTTTCGGATTATAGTAGCGTGATAGTTATGTTTTTATGTGTCAACCAGTGAGTGTAACTAATTCTGCTGCACTTTGGCAAAATATGATGGACGATCGCTCCCCGATGATAACTCCTAACCTTTCAGCGCTTTACCGCGGCGTCAGCGAGATTTTTCCCGATCGACCTGATTCTAGCAACTCTGACGAAAATTTAGCCCAACTCCTGGCAAAAGTCGATCGACCGTTGCGAGTCAAACTGGGAATCGACGCCACAGGGGCGGATATTCACTTGGGACACAGCATTTGCTTCCGCAAGCTGCGAGCTTTTCAGGATGCAGGCCACACGGCGGTACTGGTCATCGGAGATTTTACCGCAAGAATTGGCGATCCGACTGGAAAATCGGAGACGCGCGCTCAGTTGACGGCCGAACAAGTCGCCGAAAATGCCAAGACTTATTTAGAGCAAGTGCGTCCAATTCTAGATTTTGACACGCCCGGACGCTTGGAAATTCGCTATAACTCCGAGTGGTTGTCAAAATTGGACATGGCGAAGATTTTGGAACTGCTAGGCACGATGACGGTGCAGCAAATGCTCGCTAAAGAGGGATTTGATAACAGGATGCAGCAGGAAAATGCGATTTTCCTGCACGAGTTTCTGTATCCAGTCATGCAGGGCTACGATTCCGTAGTCTTGGAAGCCGATGTAGAGTTGGGGGGAACTGACCAAAAGTTTAATATTGCTGTCGGGCGAGATTTTCAGCGGCATTTTGGGATGAAGCCACAGTTTGGTTTGCTGATGCCGATTTTGATCGGGACTGACGGCGTGCAGAAGATGTCGAAGTCTTTGAATAATTATGTGGGTTTGTCGGAAGACCCGCTGACGATGTATTCTAAGTTGGAGAAAATTGCTGATAGTTCGATCGCGCAATATTTTGAACTATTGACAGATTTGCCACTTGATGAATTGCCAGAAAATCCGCGAGAAAAACAGAAACTTTTGGCTTTGGATGTGGTGCGCCAGTATCGGGGGAAGGAAGCGGCGGAACGCGCACAACAAGATGCAATTGCGCTGGTTAAAGGTGCTGCGGGACAAGCTGATGCTGTGGCGGAGTTTTCTTTGGCAAACGTGCAGTTTCCGGCTAAGTTGTTTTATATTCTAAGTGCTAGCGGGCTTTGTAAAAGCAGCGGTGATGCGCGGAAGTTGATGCAGGGCGGCGGGGTGAAGTTGGAGGGCGATCGGGTTTCTGATGTTAATCTTACTTTTGAATCACCTGCTGATTTATGCGGTAAGGTTTTGCAGGTTGGGAAGAATAAGTTTGTGCGATTGGTGTCTTGAATCTCTTTTTTAACCGCAGATGAATACTGAAGATGAACGCTGATGAATGCTGATAATCGAATTATTGTTGCTTTGGATGTTTCGAGTCAAGAAGAGGCGATCGCGCTTCTTGACAAACTGCCTGATGTATCTTTCTGGAAAGTGGGTTTGGAACTGTTTGTGAGTTCCGGGCCGGGGATTTTGGAAATTTTAAAACAGCGGGGAAAGCGGATTTTTCTCGATTTGAAGTTTCACGATATCCCGAATACTGTGGCTGGTGCTTGTCGGGCTGCTGCTAAGTACAATGTGGATTTATTGACTATCCATTCTACTTGTGGTAAAGATGCTTTGAAAGCGGCACAGTTGGCTTTGACTGAAGGGGCGGCGGCTGTGGCTCAACCGACTCCTAAGTTGATTGCAATTACTCTATTGACGAGTTTGAATTCGCGACAGTTGGCTTTTGAGTTGAAAATACCTTTGGAGTTGCCGGAATATGCTTTGCACATGGCATTGTTGGCTAAGGAAACGGGTTTAGCTGGGGCTGTTTGTTCTCCGCAAGAGGTGGAACAGTTAAGAATGAGTTGCGGGGATGATTTTGTGTTAGTTTGTCCTGGTGTGCGTCCGAAATGGGCCGATGGAGGCGATCAAAAGCGATCGATGACTCCAAAGGCTGCTTTGAAAGCTGGTGCGGATTATCTGGTGATTGGGCGCCCGATTACTGCTGCGTATGATCCGGTGGCGGCTTTTGCGCGTATTTGTGAAGAGTTGGGATAACAATAGGAATGTTGTTTTTTACCGCCGATAAAAGCCGATGAACGCCAATAAAATTTTATCTGCGTTCATCTGTGTTTATCTGCTGATATCTGCGGTGGCCACTCCGACTATTGCGGTTAATTTTGTGACCAATCATGGTCACAGTATAAATGCCAGTCGGTATGAGTTGTTAGTGCGATCGCCCTGTCCCGCTGATTTAGAAACTTTGGTCGATCGCCTGTTGCAAGATTTGCCGAGTTATGCTAATCGCGTAATTGTGCGATCGCACTTTTCTCCTAACACTAACACACCGCCCGGTTACGCGCTGCCTCAAATAATTTTAGCCGGCCGCCCGGAGTTTGAACCGCTACCTTTAAATTCTGGGGATGCACTTCCTGACAATGCTAGTCAAGTTTTTATTACTACTTTGGAACGGCAGTATCGCGGGGGAAAACCAGTCGAAATTCAGCAATATCATTGGTTGTTTTTCACTAAAACGGAGAAGGGCTGGGAGTTGGCAAAAATCTTTTCTCGGTTTGGTACTTCGGCGGATATTCGTCCTTTATTAGGTCAAGATAGTGAAAGCGAAATTGCTGAGGCTATTCGTTTGTGGTTGCGCGATTGTCAGGCAAAGCCATAACTTTCGCTGGTTCCGATGATTTTTTTTACACTTAAAAATAGCCTCTTGACAGCACGTCATCTTCGTCTAGTTCATCTTTACCAATCATCCCTTCAATCTCACTTAAAAATCTCATAAAAACTTCCGGTGCAAAGGGGTTGTTATCGAGATGGTTGACAAAATAATCTTTATTTTTCTTTCTTCCCTCTACCTTACTAAAAGCACTTCTTATATTAGACGATAAGCGTTTTGCTTTTCTCAAAATTAGTATCTCATCAATAGCTGTAAGTGATGAGCTAATCGGCGACATATCAAGCCACTCACATAGCAAGAAATACTTGGCTCCTGGTACACTCAATTTTACATCCAGGGCAGTTGCTGCGCCCTCTTGAAACATGGTTTTATCAAGATTTGTTTTACACTCAGCCGCAACATAAGCAATATTTGCCTCGCGGGAGGTAGTCTCCTTAAAATCTTGGTTATGAGAGGCTTTTAGAAATATTTTTCTACTAATCGCAAAATCTTGATCCTTGGCTCGAATACTCATCCCACCGCCTTTTGGACTGAGTTTTAAACTTGACTCAAATCGTAGTGATGAAAAACACTGTGTTGGGCCAAAGGATAATTCTTTGTCCTTTAATGAAGCTGCAAAGACGGTTGTAACTAAGATAGGTATAAATTCTTCAATAATTGAGTTGTCAAGTTTTAATTGCCCTTTTTGACGGTACAAAAAATCATTGTCACTGTCAAAAATTAGTTCAACGTCAATGTATCGCTTATAGGAGGTTAGATGGGATACCATCTCTGGAACAACTTTCAGATCATCCCCCCTGATGTTTTTAAGCGTTTCCAACCATTTTTTATAGTATTCGATTGCTTGATTAACACGCCGTTTATCTGTAGGAGGTAATTTCACGTTATCAAGTAATGCTGCTAGTTTGTCCCCATGTGGTTGAGCTAAATTAAACATAATTTTCTTCTTTTGGGTTGAGTATTTCAATGGTTTTCCGTGAACGCTGCAGATCGAAATAAGGTGAGCGCTGTACTGTGGCAACCTTATCGATAGCATCCTTGATTTCATATTTTACTTGTTCATTCGCTACGGAATAAGCAGATATTAAGGCTTCTATAGAAAGAGCTCTGGCTTGATGTATGGCAAAATAATACTGTAAGTCTTCTCTTTTTGTAAAGTGTAGTATATCTTCTTTGATAATTTTTCCATAACGATTTACAAAACTTCTTTCTTGACGCATATCTAAGCTAATCCCCAATACTTGACGAGCAACTTCTGCAACTAACTCCCCGTTTGAAAAAGGCGTCCCTCTAATATTTGATTCTTTACCTACTACAAATATTATTCTACTGTTAGGGCTGCATATTCTTAACAATTCTTGCAAAGTATAGGCGATGTCTAAGCAATATTGAATGACAGTTAGAAATCTATTACTTCTATGCTTGCGATTAGAACCAAACTCTGATTTTGCCACCTCTAAAATTTTCCAGTTTAGTGCTTCAGTAGAACCGCGATACTGCTGATGATAGTTAAATACATTGATATAAGGGGGGGAGGTAATCACAAGATTGACGCTGGAGTTTTGTAAGGGAACGTGTCTTGCATCGGCATTGTAGGCATTTATCGGCTTTTTACTATAGGGTAGTTTAAGGACAAAACTAGCGATATTTTCCGCAATTGTAAAAACTCTTGATTTGGTAAGTTTTTTGTTTTCTAAGTCTAGCAATATCACTAATACTTCATGTAGAATATTAAGGAACTTTTCTTCATCATCAACTGCTACGTCTACAATTTTATCTATTAAATCACTGGGTGTAAGTTCTTTATGGATTGTTTGGAAGAGTGGCATTCTCTCCCATATCTCTGTTTTTAGTTGAGTGAGAAAACAATTGATACATTTTTCACGCTTTCTTGGTGAAAGAGTGATGAATTTATAAGTGTTAGCTAGGATTAAAGCTGCTGGATTGATTTCTGTTCCGCAGGCTTCCAGTCCGAATCTTCCTGCCTCATATAAAACTGTTCCACTACCTAAAAATGGATCAAAAATCACACTATTTTTATGGGCATACTTATCAATCAAAGTTTCGATAAACTGGGGTGAGAATTGCCCTTTCCAGGGAAGTGGATTAGTACGTTGTTTATCTTCAATGTCTAATAGTTCTTGAGGAATTTCTTGTCTGTTGATAGGAGTTTCACTAAAAATACTAGAGACAACCATAATTCGGATTTTTACTACGGGGCGTGACTTTATGAATGGAAAGCGGGAACTTGTTTTGTTGATAGCAGGTAAAAATCAGAGATTGTTGGTGAAACCAGCCCCCTACCAATTGCGAATGAAAATTAATTATAATTTGTCGGTGGGTCGGGGCGGGTTTTAAGATTGTGGGTAAAAATCAGAGATTGTTGGTGAAACCCGCCCCGACAAATCAACAAGAAAAATTGATTATAATTGCTCTTTTAATTCGTCTAGTTTAGCCTTGATAGCTTGCATATCCTGCCACATAAACCATTTCGGAGTTTCCGGTTCACGGGAGGGATTTCGCAACAAGTATGATGGGTGAAAAATCGGCATACACAAACGATTTTCCCATTCAATCCATTGACCTCTGATTTTACTAATGGGCCGCTTGTCGCTTAGCAAACCTTTGAGGGCTGTTGCACCGGTTAATAAAATAATTTTGGGGTCTAAGATGCGTATTTGCTCGATCAAGTAAGGTTTGCAAGCTTCGATTTCTTTTGCTGTCGGAGGGCGGTTGTTGGGAGGGCGACATTTGATGACGTTGGCAATGAATACGTCGGTTTCTGCACTCAATCCCACAGATTCTAAAATCTTATCTAACAGTTTGCCCGATCGCCCGACGAAGGGTAATCCGGTTTCGTCTTCGTTTTGTCCGGGGGCTTCTCCCACAATCAAAATTGAGGCTTGAGGATTGCCGCGCCCGATGACGGCGTGAGTGCGGCTGTTGCCCAATTCGCAGCGGTGACAGCGGTTGCAGTGCTCGCCGATTTGTTCCATATTTTGATAAGTGCCGGGAGGAATGGGAATTTTGGCATTTGCTGGTATTGAGTCTGTTTGGAAAGTGGCACTTTGATTGTTGTCAAAAAGGCTGAGTTGCAAGTCGCTGGACATAAATTTTACAATTAGGGAGATATTTTGGAGTCTAGAGTTTATAGTTTAGATCGGGTTTGGTGATTTGAGATTGGCTAGAAGCTTGTGTGCGATGCTGTCCATTCCCTACGGGATAGCTACACTCGCGCGTACAATCTCCAATTAACACTGGCACAATCTCCAATTGTTTGGTTGAGCTCGTACAGGCAAAAATATGTTCTCTAACCCGTTTTTTGACGATCGCGCCGATGCTGGCGAAAAACTGGCCGAGGCAGTTGTGGACGAGTTTGGCAAGTTGAGTTTAATGACACAGGAGGCGGTGAAACCGATTGTTTACGCCTTGCCGCGCGGGGGTTTGCCCGTTGCTGTGCCGATTGCGCGCCGCTTGGGCTGTCCTTTGGATGTGGTTGTTGCCAAAAAAATTACTCGCCCAGATAATTTAGAATTGGCGATCGGGGCTGCAACTGCTGATGGCCATGTTCTCTGGCAAAAGCAAAAGCAGCACAATTTGCGTTTGCAAAAATCAGCATTGCCCCTAGCTCAAAATAATGCTCAATCTCTGCTGGCAGATTTGTCTCCTGGACGCCCAAATATCAGCGCGGCTGGGGCTTTGGCGATTTTGGTAGATGACGGCATTGCTACGGGGATGACGATGGCTGTGGCGGCTAAGGCTTTGCAGTCGCAGCAACCGGTGGCTTTGTGGATTTGCGCGCCTGTCGCCCCGGCAGATTTGATGGGATTTTTGGCCCCGATGGCCGATAAGTTGATCGTTTTGGAGACTCCTCACCCTTTTTACAGTGTCAGTCGCTTTTATGGGCAATTTCCGCAGGTTGAGACGGCGGAGGCCTTAAGGTGTTTGCAGCAACAAACTGAATGGCGATCGTAGGTTAAGCTAGAAGGCTAAATCCAAAAGCTCGATCGCTAAAACATGAGACCTTGGCAATATTGGTTGGACACTTTGATTCTGTCTACTCAGCACAATCCGCCTCGCTTTGTTGAGTTGGTGATGTTGACTTTGGCGATGATTTTGCTCGGGCTGTGGAGTGTAACATTGCAGTGGCAGTATTTAACGCTGTCTCTGAGTTATATAATTGGTTCGTCTTTTTCAATTTTGGTGCGGGAATCCCTCGGCCCGCGGCCTCAATTTCAGCTAACTCACCTGACAGCTTTGTTGTTATTAATTATCAGTTTTTATAGTTTTGCTGAACTGATTAGATAGTTAAGGGAGTTGGGATTTGTAGAGGCGGGTTTTACAATGTCATTGCGAAGGTGGTCAAGCAATTGCAGAACTTATGTAGCAATCCTCAGCGGGTTGTGAACTAGATGTTTTTTTGAACTGAGATGTTGCACCATTCTCAATTACTTGTTTAGGAACAGGCTTTTCGGCCTGTTCCACAAGAAAATTCACTCTTTGTGGAACAGGCCGAAAAGCCTGTTCTTGAGAATGGTGCAAGATGTGAGTTTGAACGAACCGCGAAGACGCGAAGGACGCGAAGGAAAGATCGAGAGTTCACAAATCATTAGCCATCATCCTACATTCTAATGGGATTGATGTAAAATTATGCGGTTGCCGGCAGGATCGAAGGCATAGATTTCTAGACCGTGAGAAGCTTTGAGAATTTCTCCCGCTGGCGGATATCCTAAAGCCCAAATTCGGGCGATCGCAGTTTCGATATCGCTGACTTCCAGACACAAACTCATGCCTGTTTTTGCTCGATTTGCAAATTCCGATTTGTGGGAATCTTTGGGTTTGAATATGCCGATTCTTAAGCCTGGGAGTTGAAATTCAGCATAAGTATTGGGAATGTAAGGGTTTGGTTCTATGTCGAGAAATTTTGTGTAAAATTTAACTAGAACTTCTTTATCAAGGTCTGCTAAAGTCACTAGGGCGGCGCTGTATTGGAAACTCATATAAATTGGTAATGGGGAATTGGTAATTGGTAATATTATACAACATTCACTGCAATATCAAAACTTCGGAGCTAAAAGGGAGTGACTGTGCAAGTCTTGGTATAATCAATTGCTCGCCCTGCAATCCCTTTACTATTCAAAGTGAGATGAATCCCAAAGGAAATCAAGAGAACCAGAATCTTAGAAGACTCAGAGTCACTGCAACAACCTCAGATTCTAGGTTGATTGAGAATCGAGAATCTAGATTTCCGCGTGCAGTTGCTATGGCGATAGATGATGCTCAAGAGGTTATGAACGATCTCTATAGGGAAGAGGCAGAGTACGGAGATGGAAGTTGTGCTTTTATGGTGATGAAAGAACAATTTGAAGGGGGAGTAGAAAACCCGCCAATGTCCCTAAAAAAAGGAACCCTCCACGATCCCAAGTGCCGTCAATATATTTCACATTTTAAAAAAAGATTGCTAGATTTGCCCTCTGATCCTAATGAGCCTAAAGAAAAGATTACTAGAGAAATTTAAAAAATGGAAGAGGCGCTACAATGGGCTGAAGACTACCGCAACGGCAACGATCCGGTGATTCCCCGATGGGCAAACTCTTGGAAAGATCAGTTAGGAAAATAATCAATGGATATTATTAAGCTAGAGAACACTTACAAAACCCCGTATCAGGGCAGGAACTGGCGGGATACAAAGCATGAGCTTCCTATTAAGCCAAAGGACACTCTGAGTTTCTGTGACTTAAGAAATTGCAGTCTAGAAGGACTCGACTTATCAATGGTAGAGTTCTTTGGTTGCCGTCTGAATGGTAGCTTATTTAAAGCTGCCAATTTGCAGAAAACGCAATTTATTGGCTGTTTTTCTTCGGATGATTATCCGCCAACAGATTTTAGTGGTGCTATTAGCAAAGATTTGTCTGTAGTAGATTCTCACTTGAACTACCTAGCAGACGAATTTATAGGAGATTTTGATTATCTTGGCGATGATTTTTGGATGGGAAACAATCCAAACTCCAAGTGGCCTGATGTTGTGGCTGCTGCTGCTACCGAAACACTGGACGATCGCAATGATGTCAGATATAACGCTGCGGCAAAATTAGGAGATTTAGATAATCCTGTTGTTGCTCCCATACTGGCTTGCCTCCTCGCTGACGATGAGTGGGATGTGCGATCGATCGCCCTCGAAACATTAGGAAATCTAAGGCATCAGGAATTCCCGCAGGGTGACAATATTTTATTGCAGTGGATGTTCTTACGTCTCGGAGATCGACATTCGATTGTACGGCAGACAGCGAGAAACCTGGTTGAGATTCTATCACCACCAAACGATGTATTGCTTGCTTCTATTAACCGGATGAGGTCGTCGGAGTCTGAGGAAAGAATTTCGGGCGTACTTGCTGCTATTGAGTTGTGCAGGCTAGACGAACAATATTCGAGTTTGCTGGAACCAAAAATTATTGAGAGTCTCTTGTCGGATGAAGCACCTGATGTTCGGCAAGAATGTTCCTATCTTCTAGAAATTTTAGACGATTGTTAGAAACTTTAACCGCAATCTGCTGTAAATTTCTACCTCCTTAAAATCCTCCAATTCGTCCGACTATTTGGATTTTACCTTGTCGAGACCCTCTGAGAATTACAGCTTCGCCGCTTTGCGGAACAATATCAGTAATCGCCGTAATATTTACTTGATGAGTTACCATAATAATCGCGCCTTTAGTGTTGCGGTTGTCCACAATTAATTTGCGAATAGTCGCTGTTTGTTGGGCTTCTTTGCTGCTGTCGCTAAAAAACGAGTTCAACGCTCTTAACGGTTCGACTTTGCCTAAATTTATCAATTTTGCTGTTTCTAAACACCGACACCACTGACTCGATAAAACTCTGGCAACTTTGATGTTGCGGTTGCGAAATTCGGCTCCAATTTGCTTGGCTTGGGTTCTTCCCTGTGCTGATAAATTGCGCTGGGTGGAACAGTCGCCCAACTTAAAGTTAGCAGGATCTCCCGTACCTGGGGCGATCGCGTGTCGCATTGCTACCACCAACCCCGTCTCGCCCCGCTGCAACAATTGCCACCCTGCTTGAGTTTGCGCGTTGGTTGCTGCGTCAGAACTTGCAGTTGCAGTAATTAAGCCGATCGACAATACTAAAGCTAGCGAGCCGAAAAACCATTTCCAGTTGAGGCCAATCCGCGCAGCCATTGGTGCAGAAGTTAGGAATTAACTTATCATATTATAATACAACAAATATTGCTCTATGGAACTCACCAATTTTATTGCTCTGTCTGTCATTATTGCCCTCGTGCTGGGGATTGGGTTTGGAACAATGACTTGGGCTTACTTCGGCAAGGGCAGCATTTCTGTACTCTTTAAAGAACCAATTTTAACTTACCCAGAATTTCCAGATACCGACAGCGGCAGTAAAGCTTCCGTTTATTTTCAACAAGGAATTGAGGCGTATCAGTCTGGAAAGTACCGCAAAGCAAAAGATAAATTTACCAGCGCTGTAGAACAAGTTTCAACTTTGGCAGAAGCTTACCACAATCGTGCATTGGCTTGTGCGAATTTGCGATCGGATGAGGAGGCTGTTGCAGATTTGATCCGTGCCAGCGAATTATACCAACAGCAGGAAGCTGGATTTGCGATCGACACAATTAAACAAAATCTGGCCGCCTTGAAGCAGCGCAAATTAGAACGAGAAAAACAAAAAGCAGTAGCGACATAAATGATTAAATTGAGTCCGTATAGCAATCCTAAATCATTGGTGAATTTCTTACTCTCTCCCCTTAGTAAGGGGAGGGTTGGGGTGGGGTAAAAAATTTACGACTCCTGCAAGGATTGCTATATAACTCAACCCAAACCTAGAGTTTGGGCCTGAAAAACCCGGTTTCTTTAAGGGTGGGGAGAAATCGGGTTTGTTTACAGAATTTTTATTAAAGTTGAAACTCAAGATTTAACCTTCTCCCGCTCAACTAAATTGTTCTGGAATCTTCTATTTGGTCGATTTTAGCAATCATCATTTCTCGGCTAGGTGCCACAACTCGATAATTAGTAATGGGATCGTAAGCTTCCCATTCTTGAGTTACTTCGCTGTCTTGCCACAAAAACCATTCCCGGTAAATTTCGCCGTCATCAATGTCGCCGCACAAGGGAAGCCAATCATCTCCTCCCAAGCTCTCAAAATCTCCTCCTACTAAGTCAATCCAAGCTGTAAGGATACAAGAGTCAATAGCATTATTATTAACAGTGACTGCGTTAGAGTGAAGAGAAGTTTCGGGAAAACAAAGTGTGGATTTCATAAGCTGTACCTGAATGTTATGTTATTAATTTATAAAAAAATCCTCTACGGCGGTGACAGCAGAATGCCGCTATCTCAACCTCCACAGTTCCCACCTCGAAAAACCTTGACACCAAAAGCGCTCAAATGCCTCTGCTGTAAGACTTGAGACCGCTTTGAGTCAAGTTGCTACAGAGGCTAAATTGAGCCACTTTGCCAACTGGCATAGAAGAAAGCCCGATCGACCAAATATTGTTGGCGAAGGCTCTCGCGCATTGAGGAGCAAAGACAGCGCGACTGCCAATTGTATACTGGGTAAGTTGGCGAGTTTCCGTACAGTTTTTGTGATAAAATTAGCAGCAAGCGAACTTTCATACCGACAGCCCGGTTTGGTCAAAAGCTTTGCCACGAGCTTTCCAAACGTGGTGCGATCGCCAGTTTTGATTTATTGTTAATTTTGCCAAGTCCCGATCGACTGTTAGGGGAAAAAAATTATGGAAGCAACCAACCAAGAAGGAATTATCAATCTGACAATCCATTATACCAACGGCAAACAGCAACACTTCCAGTTCATTGCGCCAGAGGGAACAGTAGGAGAGCAAGCCACTTTAGGCACTCGCCTGCACAAAATGTTGACGGCAGACCCGATAATTCTCGAATTGGCAGATAAACTGGTAGTTATCCCAGTTCACAACATACAAAGTATTGAAATATCGCCGGTTCCTCCCAAATTGCCAGAGGGTGTCATTTCCCCAATGCGAGAAATCAAGCAATAGCTAAGGTGTTTTGCATCTAAATTCAACTGAAAAGGCGGACAGGATGCTCACCCTACGGAAAATTGTAATAAACAGAAAGGTAAAAAATTAAAGCGGGACAACTTATTACAGCTAACAGATTTAAATAACCAAAAAAATTGTTGCTTGCAGTGAAATTAGTTCCAAAAAAAACAATAATAATTATAGACAAGCTCTCAACCCTTATAGCATCACTAAATTCCATCTAAAATCTAAAATCTAAAATCGCCTGACGATATCTCACATGAGTGAGGGGAATAATCGCAGGTTTCACAGACTTTAACTTACCCACAAAAATGCTAGAACTCCACTGCCACACAACTTATTCCGACGGCACTCTCACCCCTGCCGAACTCGTAGCCGCCGCCGCGTCTTCGGGGGTTCGCGCTTTGGCCGTCACGGATCACGATACGATGTCGGGGTGGGATGAAGCCTTCGCCGCTGCTGCTTTGTACGATATCGAAATAGTCCCCGGACTCGAACTCAGCACGGTTCACAACGGCCGTTCGCTGCACATTTTAGGTTTTTATCCCGATGCAAATAAGTTGCGCGTTCCTTTGAACGATCGCCTGGAAGGAAGGTTTCGTCGATCGCAGGAAATGGTCGAAAAATTAGCAGCAATGGGATACGCGATCGAACTGCCAAAAACATCCCCAGGAATGGCACCGGGAAGGCCTCACATTGCCTCTGCACTTGTAAAAGCCGGTCACGCGAAATCATCGCGGGAAGCATTCGATCGCTGGCTGGGAGATGACGGCCCGGCTTATGTGCATTACGAGAAATTCTCGATCGTCGAAGGCATTGATTTACTTAAAAGTTGTGGCGCAGTACCAGTTTGGGCTCACCCTTATTTGTTTCGCGGCGGCGCTGTTGAGGAAGTCTTACAAGAATTAGTAGATGCTGGTTTAATGGGAGTTGAAGTATACCATCCCACCCATAGTTCTAGCCAAATCCAAAAGTTGAAAGATTTGTGTCTTCATTACGGTTTGCTGGCAACTGGTGGCAGCGATTATCACGGCCCCGATCCTGAAAGGAAAGCCGCAGATAGCACCCAATTGAATATGCTGCATTTGCCATTAGAATTACTGGAACCGATTAAAGTTGCTGCGGCGAGTTTGAAATAGTTTTTTAGGACTAATTTTGCACTATTCTCAAGAACGGGCAAGATGCCCGTTCCACAAAAGATAAATTTTCTTGTGGAACAGGCATCTTGCCTGTTCATAAAAGCCGTTTCACAAAAGATAAATTTTCTTGTGGAACAGGCATCTTGCCTGTTCATAAAAGCCTAATTGAGAATGGTGCAATATCTAAGTTATGACGCATTTTGCGGATGTATACAGTTGTCAAAAAAAAATCTTTGGCTTTTTGAGTGAGGAATTTGCACGAAGTAAGTCCTTAGAAGAAGAGCGAGGTCAAGCAGAATATAAATTAATATGAAGTTAAAGGCAATTGCAGGCGAGTTGATTTTACAATTTTAGTATAGCAACTTGCCAAACGGAGCTTATCATGAGTACAGAAGACAGAGCTAAGGCGATCGGCAAAAATTTAGAAGGCAAAGCTCAGGAAATTTTCGGCAGCATCACGGGCAATAAAAAAGACCAGGCTGAAGGCAAAGCGAAACAAGCGGAATCCGCCGCCCGCCACGCAGCAGAAGATGTGAAAGATGCTGTGAAAAATCTGACGGATAAGGCCAAAAGGTCGATCGACAAATTGTAGAAACTGCAATTTAGACTTGATATAAAACCGTGAATTGTAGGGGCGGGTTTGTCAACTATCTAGGGCAAAAATGAATTATCTCAAAAACCCGCCCCCGCCCAACGGCAAATACAAATGTACCGCTTTTTTTTGGTTTACGCTTTCGCTCTACGCAACCTACAATTAGGACTTCTATCAAGTTCGATCGCTCTACCACAACATCTCGGCCGGGGCGGGTTTACGAGATATTTAGTTTTAAACATAGATAGGTTGTAAAACCAGCCCCTCCGATCACACAAATTATCCAATAACGAATCAACATATTTCACCCGCCTTAATCCCCGTTCACCTGCACTTAAAAATCGGGTTCCGCAGCCAAAAGCTCGATCGACAAATCCATCTGTTCCTTCCCCCGCGCCAAAAATCTTTCGCACTGCTGCAAACACTCCACAGCCACCCCAAACTGCTCGAAAACCTCCTCTAGAGGCAACTCTCCCGATTCCACCCGATCGATAATCGCTTCAATTCGATCGACCGTTTCCTCATAATTCCAGTCAGACTGGCGCAACTGCGAATCAATCATACCTTTTCTTCCGCATCCAATACTTCTACAATCTTAACTTTCAGCACGCCCCGACTCAACCTCACAGTCAATTCCTCTCCCAATTCCAAAGCGTCAGTTGTGCGGACGATCGTACCGTCACTTTGAATTACCGCCGCATAACCCCTTTGCAATACCGCTGCCGGATTCAGGGCGGATAACTTTTCTTGCAATACTTCCAGTTTACCAGTTGCTTGCCGCAAAGTTCGGGATGTCGCAGGCAAACGTTTTAATCGATTTTGTAACAGTTGCAAATGCTCTTCTTCTGTCTGAAATCTTGCCCGCACAGCACTTGCTAAATTGACCATTCGCTGCTTGTGTTCAAAGTAAAGATCTGCTAAAACTGGTACAGCTTGAGCGGCCGCCGCAGTGGGAGTGTGGGCTCGTTTATCTGCTACTAAATCGGCGAGAGATTCGTCTCTTTCGTGTCCAATGCCTGTGATAATTGGAATCGCACAATTGGCGATCGCCCTGACAACTCTCTCATCATTAAAACAAGCCAAATCTTCCGCCGAACCGCCGCCGCGCGCTAACACGATCACATCCGCCCTACCGTCCAATTCTACACGGGCGATCGCCCGCGCGATCGCAGCAGCAGCCAATTCTCCCTGCACTCCTGTCGGCGACAGCAACACCCGCAAACCCGGATATCTTTGGGCTAGAGTCCGCTGAATGTCTCCCCAAGCCGCGCCAGTATCAGATGTCACCACGGCCACAATTTGCGGGTGTGCGGGAATCGGGCGCTTTCTGGCGGGATCGAAGAAACCCTCAGCATCCAAGCGCGATCGCAATTGCTGCAACCGCAAAGCCTGCAATCCTTCCCCAGCCGGCAGCGATTGCACAACAGTCAACTGGTACTCGCCGCGATTTTTGTAAACCCGGATGCTTCCCAAAACCAGCAACTGTTCTCCTTTTTCCGGGATTTGCACTAATTTTTGCCGCTGAGAATTCCACACCACGCAGCGAATAGCAGCGCTTTTGTCGGTGTCGCACAGAGTGAAAAAGCAGCCGCTGGGGTGGTGCGAAACGTTCGACACCTCCCCAGTCAGCCAAACTGATTGCAGGTTGCGATCGCCCTCCAACAAGTCTTGCAGGTATGATGTTAGTCCGGCAACAGATAAAGCTGTATCGGGAAGAATTGAAGTCATCCAATTTTAGATTTTAGATTTTAGATTTTAGATTTAGGCTACTATCAATACTTCGGACAGTGTGTGATTGCCAAGCGTAAAATAAGGGTTTCAGGGCGATTGCCGAATCGACTTCCTAACGGAAAATCAAGGGTTTCCCACTAGGATCTCAAAATAGTCCGGACTATTGTAGTATATCTAAGGTAATTTATTTGTAGGCTGAGCTGGCGATCGTAATTTTAACTGCAAACAAACTAATGATATCAGATACAATGACTTCGATGAATGTGCTGCGCCAAGAGGCTGCGGCGATCGGCATTACTGAGGAAGAAGCCAGAAAATATGGCGACCTCCGACATAAAAGAACTTGGTCTTTGGCGATCGAACATCATCTCTCAATGCAAGATTTTGCCGATCGCATAGAACAATCCTTCACAACTTCCGAACCCGATTCCTTCAGCGCACTCAACCACTCTCAGACTGAAGAGTCGAAAGACTATGGTATTCAGCTAACTGCGAACCTAGGCGAATCTAGAGTAACCAGGGAGAACCAAACAGCCTCTCTTGCTTCGCCACAACAGCAAGCAGTAGCAATCGGGCGATCGCACGGTAATTCCGACCACCGCAGCAACCAAAACCGAGGTTTTAAACAAGTAGTTCAAAATCATATTAAAGCATTAACAATCGCATCCGCCTCCCGCACAAACCTGCCCAATTCACAACTGGGCAATTGGGTTTGTCCTGAGTGTGGGCCGGAGGGCGAATTGGGTTGTTACCTTTGCGCCGGAGAAGGCAATGTAGGGGACATTGCAGCTATTGGCTGGACGCTAGCTTATATGGAAATGTTGGGCTGTTCTGCTCGCGAAATTGAACCGTTGAGAAAAATTTCGCCTTCATCGAATATTCTGGAATTGAATTTAAAAGTTTGTGTTGCTATCAAACAAAGTAGCGAAGTTTTAGCCAGGACGGAGAAATGGGTAATTAGTCATTAGTAATTAGTCATTAGTTATTAGTTATTAGTTATTAGTTATTAGTTATTAGTTACCTGAAAGCTCAACCAAATTAAGTATTGATTCTAGCTTTTTCAAAGCAACTTCCAATTCGTCATTAACAACTTGGAAATCGAATTCTCCTGCAGCTTCAATTTCCTCTTTAGCCCGCACCAACCGACGGGCGATCGCAGTTTCGGAATCTTGACCCCGATTCCGCAGCCGCCGCTCCAATTCTTCCCAAGAAGGAGGTAAAATAAAAATTCGCAGCGCCTCTGGAAAATTATTCCTAATTTGCCTAGCCCCTTCCAACTCAATTTCGAGGATTACCCATTTTCCCTCACCAATTCCTTGCTTGAGACCAAAATAAGGAGTACCGTAAAAATTGCCGGCAAACTGGGCCCATTCGGCCAACTCTCCAGCCTCAACCATTTGTTCAAAGCGGCTGCGGCTGACAAAATAGTAGTGCTGTCCCTCAATTTCTCCCTCACGGGGCGATCGAGTTGTCACCGATACCGAAAGATATAATTCGGAATGGCGATTGAGGAGCGATCGTACTAAGGTGCCTTTCCCCACACCGCTAGGCCCCGTCAGAACAATTAATTTACCAGATTTCATTTTTAGAATAGAAACGTGTAACAATTTAAGTTTCCGCTTACTCTAAACTGTAAGCGCTCAAATTGCAACTGACCAACCTCAATCATCCCGACCTTGACCGTCTTTGCTGATCGCAAAACGATTAGCAACCGTTTCCGGCTGAATCGCCGAGAGGATGACGTGACTCGAATCTGTAATAATTACCGCTCTCGTGCGGCGGCCGTAAGTCGCGTCAACCAGTTGTCCCCGTTCCCGCGCATCCGTAATAATCCGCTTAATTGGCGCTGACTCGGGACTGACAATGGCAATCACTCGATTAGCAGACACAATGTTACCAAAACCGATATTAATTAATTGAATATCCATGAAATTCTTAATCTGTAGGTGAACGATTGACTATCAATCCTTACTTTTTATCATATAATATACAAAGATTTTTTCGGACAATCCTCAACTTAATCCCAACTAATTTTTTTAGTTTCTACCTAAAATTTTTACCCTTTTGACGCCGAGTACCCCGTTCTTTATCAAAAATTTAAAAAAGACTCGCTGTTGCCGCTCTATCTTAAAGATTCGGTAAAAGCGTCGATTTTTAGTTGCGAATAAAAGCATTAGCTGTATGGAGAAAACGGTTCGTAAATGTTGCGAAATATAAATTTAATTTCCGTAAGATGTAAACTTAAGTATAATCAGCGATCGATGACAGTAAATATTCGCAAATGCTGGTTTGATCAGCCTTCAACTTAAACTAAAAGCCGCTGGCGATCCTCTTCGAGGGCTTCGCTAACGCACTTTATGCCCGATTTTTCACCAAAACATTGGGGCTGATGTGCCAAACTACAGATGTTTATTGCATGATGTTCTACAATAAAATTGGTTTGTAGTGAAAATTTTAGTCCTATGAATACCAATAAAAAAAGTGTGGCTCCAATTATCAAGTTTATAACAATGAAACTTACGCAAAAAGTTGTTTTACGCATGAATTATAGCGTGTTCCCAGTTGATGAAGTGTAGGGACAAAGGCTTTCGCAGTGTCCCTACGAGGAACGAACGATCTGTTGTGTGCTTCATAAACCTGGAATCTGCTGGATAGCTGTAAGAATTCATCCACACCGCACCCTAGACATACAGGATCTGCCTAAATCTTGTTTAACAAAAAACAGGGATTAATGCAGATAAATTTACCCGCATTAATCCCCAGTAATTCCACAGTAGATTAAGCCAGATTAAGCTGCAACTAAACCGCTGTGTCTCAACAAAGCTTTAGTGCTCGGTTCGCGTCCCCGGAAAGTTTTAAACACTTCCATCGGGTGCAAACTGCCGCCCAATCCTAACACTGTATCTCGGAAGCGCTTACCTGTAGAGCCGATCGCAGTTTCATCTTCCAAACCAGCTTCCTCAAACGCCGCAAAAGCATCAGCGCTGAGCACTTCCGCCCATTTATAACTGTAATACCCCGCCGCATACCCGCCCGCAAAAATGTGTCCGAAAGCGCACAAAAATGCGTCTTCTTCCAGAGGAGGCAAAACTGTGGTAGTTTTAGCGATGCGGTTGCGGACATCGGCCACAGTTTCGCTGCCGCCCGATCGATAGCGGTGGTGCAATTCAATGTCAACACTGCTAAAATGTACTTGCCTGAGCATGACGGTGCCGCTCATGTAGTGGCGCGCTGCTAACAGTTTTTGGTAGTAGTGTTCCGGCAAAGTTTCTCCGGTTTCGTAATGCTTTGCCATCCCGAACAAAGTCGCGCGATCGTAACACCAATTTTCCATAAATTGACTGGGCAATTCCACCGCATCCCACTCAACATTATTGATGCCCGAAGCCCCCGGATAGTCTACCGTTGTCAGCATATGCTGCAAACCGTGACCGAATTCGTGAAACAAAGTTTCGACTTCCAAAAAAGTCATTAAACTCGGTTTCCCGTCAACCGGAGGACTTTGGTTGCACACCAAATAAGCCACCGGCAACCGCGTGGTTGTTTTTCCCGCTTCGACAAATTTAGCGCGCACCACGCACTCGTCCATCCAAGCACCGCCGCGCTTTTCTTCGGGGCGGCTGTAGGGGTCTAAATAGAAATTGGCGATCGTATTTCCTGCTTCGTCATCTATTTGGAAATAGCGCACATCTTTGTGCCACACAGGAGTTTGACCGTCCGCCGCAGTTACTGTCACGCCGAAAAGCCGTTTTACTAATCCAAATAACCCCTCTAATACCTGCGGCAAAGCAAAATAAGGGCGCAATTCTTCGGCACTAAAAGCAAACTTTTCTTCCCTGCGCCGTTCCGACCAAAAACCTACATCCCAGTGCTTCAAATCTCCAGCTTCCGCCGCGCCTTTTTCGGCAGCAAAATCTTTCAATTCTTCTAAATCTTTGACAGCAGCATCATAACTAGCCTGACGCAATTCTTCTAACAAAGCTTCCACTGCTGTAACGTCGGGAGCCATTTTGCTCGCCAAGCTCAATTCGGCATAACTACTAAACCCGAGCAAAGCAGCTTTTTCCTGGCGCAAAGCTAAAATGCGATCGGTTAACGGCCAGTTATTCAATTCTCCGCTACTTGCTCTGCCGATAAAAGCTTTGTATAACTTTTCGCGCAAGTCGCTGCGGGTACTGTGCTGCATGAAAGGGCCGTAACTCGGAAAGTCTAAAGTAATCCGCCAAGGGCCGTTTTCGGCATCCGCATTTTCTTCGCCAGCGCTGCGAGCGGCTTGAGCTGCTAAACTCAACAAACTCGGTGGCAAACCGTCAATTTCGTCTTTGTTTGTGAGGGTAATGCTGAATGCTTTGGTAGCGTCGAGGACGTGATTAGAAAATTGGGTAGTAATTTCGGCTAATTCTAATTGAATGGCATTAAAACGCTCTTTTTGCTCGCCTTCTAAACCGACGCCGGAGAGTTGGGCGTCTCGGAGAGCGGCTTCGACAATTCGCTTTTGAGCTGACTCTAAGCTGTCCCAATTTTCGCTAGCTCGCAGCGCTTTAAAAGCTTCATAAAGCGGTTTGCTTTGACTGAGCTTGCTCCAAAATTTTACTACTTCCGGCTGCACTGTTTCGTGAGCCGATCGCAGTTCCGGGCTATTTTTCACGCCCATCAAATGTCCGACAATGCTCCAGCTCCAATTTAAACGCTCTCCGAGTCGCTGCAATGGTTCTACTAAGCCACTCCAAGTCGGCTCTACAGACGATTCTAAGGTAGCTAGCGAGGCTTCTAGTTCGGTCAGCAGTTGGGTAATAGCGGGGACTACCTGCTCTGGTTCGATCGCGTCAAATGGGGGCAATCCTTGACCGATTAGTAACGGGTTATCAGCAATAGTTACGGTTGCAGTCATTTAATTTTCTTGTAACAGGTTGAAAACAGTTGACACTCTCCGGGAATCAACGCCACGGAGATTCTTAAGACTACAATTTGAGTCTTAAAGGCGCTGACAAATCGCCTCTACACGCTCAAAACAACTACTAATACCAGAAGTATTGCAATTGCGCTTACTTTTGTCTTTTTATACTTTCAGAGTCCATCACCAAGCCAGTTAGGTACGCTCAACAATTCACTATTGCTTGTTTAACCAGACTACGATCGAGTCGAGGCGAGCTAAATCAGGAGTTACACCTTTTGAGATTGTTTCAACACGTAGATGGTTGTTCTTACTTGCCTTTCTAAATGTTCTAACACAAAGCCGTCAAGCGAAGGACGGGGCTTCAGACTCATTTTGTTGGTGAACTAGACAGATTAGCTTTTCATTTTGTAACACAATTGCCTTTAAAAGTTCGACTCGATCGGGCGAGAGTCGGAGAGTATCTGAGTGTCTGAGTGGAAAAATCTTCCTTCTGACTGATGACTAACGACTCATGACTAATGACTACTCTCTTGTGTGTGCTGCAACTCCTTGACAACCGAGATTAAGCGCTTGAGGTGAGGTTTGACAACTTCTTGCTGCTCGTGTTCCAAACGGTGGATTTGAGCTTGGACAATCGACAAATCTGCAGTCGATTGGTGTGCGGGAGCTTGCAGTTGGCTTTGCAAATTGGCTATGACTTTCTGGATTTCCAAAAATCGAGTATTTACTACTTCCCAGTCGTCTCGGCTGATAGAAGTTTCTGCCAAGCCTTGCGTGGCGCTTTGCAGTTGCTCTATAGCCTGTTCTACAGCTTGGAGATTCGCCCGTTGGCTAACCGATAAATCTTGCAGTTGTTCGCTCACCTGCTGGCGGACATCGAGCACAGCAGACGCCACGATTTCTTGCAAAGAAGCTACCGACTCTCCTAAACTCAGCAACTGCCGCTGAATGTCTATCGACTCCTCAAAGCCCTCAGCCCTAGGCATTGCAGCCATTTGCTGGCGCAGCGCTGCAATATCTGCTGACAACTGCTTGCGTAATTTAACAATTACCGTCACCGCCGTTTTTTCGACTTTATTGACAGACTTTTGGACTTGGGCCATTTCCGAATTTTGATGCACCCGCACTTGCTGCTCGAACCGATAGCGATTAGCAACATTCAGCGACAAAGCCAAGGTTAGGGGAGCCACCCCGTAAAAAGCTTGACCCGACACTGCCACCGCCAGGGAACCCACACCAGAGGCCGCCAGAGAGGCGTACTCTGCCAGCTCCAGCCAGTGCCTTTGAGGAAAACTTGGTCTCAAGTGGTTTGCAACAGAGGGTTTTGGCTTCCGCACGGCTCTTTGAGTCATAGTATTTTCTCGTTGTTGGTAAGGTTGCGAGATTGGGTGGAGCATCGATTTCTATCCTTTTTTCAGTTATATGTTTTAGATTATTTCCTGAAACTCTTCTATTTTTACCTTGGTCAGTAAGCTAAGGATGATTGACATATTATTATGTATTTGGGATCTGACGGCGATCGCGCCCAATTCCGGCTGTTAAAAGGTTCGCCCCAACGCGCCCTCTATTTTACAGGAGTTCGCGCGATCGGGTTCGGGCGATCGACAATAGCTGCCCAGGCTAACCGAAAAATGCCTAAGACTATTTTAGATTTTAGATTTTAGATTAAAAGTTAAAAAAATGCGGCCTACTGAGGGCGATAGGGATTTGGAGCTTGTGGGGAGTTGCATTTTTGTTCGCCCATTGGTATAATCTACTCTTTCTCAATTGCCCCTCTCAAATTTACTGTAAAAATTGACCAATGAACTCAGAAAAACCCGGAATTGGCGATCGGCTAAAGTCTATTTTCAGTATCGCCATCTTTATCATTCTCGTACTAGGAGTAGGCTTTTTAAGCGTGAATTTTATTTCCGCTCTCTATGCAAAATTTTCTTAAAATTAGGACTGAGCACAGCCACCCAGAAACCTGTTTTTTTGCGATAATATTTCGTCGCAGCCACAGATTCGCTAAAAAAACCGGTTTCTTTAATCGGAGTGAGTCCCAGACTGTTTGAGATTCCCAACTGCTTCAAGAAGTCTCGCATCTTAAGCACGAGATCATTTGTTTGGATTGCATTCTCCTTCTTCCTTCTTCCTTCTTCCTTCTTCCTTCTTCCTTCTTCCTTCGGCTATAATTTCAACTATAAAGATTGTGGTCTGGATCTAACCAGACAATATAAAAAACATTTTCACTAAAAAAGCCATGCACCCTGCCGTATTCATTAGCAGATATTTGAAACTGGTACGGAACATTTACTAGCTCGTCTTCATTGGGAATCCCGAAGCCATTAGGTTGAGTAGTATTTTTCCAAACTATACCATGACAGCGCAGACTTTTACTTTGATTATTGATAATTTCTTGAGCGTTCAATTGTGACAAATCGCGCAGCCTTCTCAGTAAAGATGCTAGATACTTAGCATCTCTACCGCTAATTGAAAACTTATCTTTATCATCCTGATAATACCTAAAGGAAAAACTAATTCCTTCCGGTATTTTTACATTGAGACGATTGATGCTAGATAAAGATTCCTGGCGGCGTATATCTGCTTTCTTAATTTTCTTCGATGACACGGGTTTTGTAAAATTCTCTCATTGATTCCTTGGTAATAATAGCATGAGAAGGTTCATCTTTTGGCAAATCACCTCTAGCATTAATCCAAGGGTCTTCGCGTCGCACCATCAATTCTAACTCATAGGCATCGCAAAAGAAATACTCGTCGGATAACTCGTCTAAAAACTCTTGTACTTCCTGTGGAAATTCGGGTTTTTCGACTTCTTTCAGAATTGGCTTCCAGTCAAATTGTTCTTTGTATTCATAAAATAAAGCCGGGATAGTCGGCCCGTGCACCCAGGCTTCAAAATCTTCATCAAACAGCGGTGTATCCTCAAATGCTAAATACCATGCTTGGGCGTAGTACAATAGTTTTTGTAGCTTGTGGTTGCTGAGATAGGAGCCTACGTCATTCGCGAACCAGATGTAGTAATCAGCGAGTTTTGAGGCTGTTGTGACTGTAGTTATTGTGGTCATATAACTCTACTCAATAAGTTTTGTATTCTATGATAGCACAGTCACCACTCTTTATGATTTGGCGGTTGAAACCGCTTCTTGTCAAACAAAGTCTGCCTCCGCAGACTAAGAAATAAAGGAGGTATTTAAGCCGGATTGGGTATAACTGAAATCTTACCCTCTGTCAAAAATTTGTAGGGGCGGGTTCACCAACAATAATTGCCTAAAACCCACAATCTCGTAAACCCGCCCCCACCCACGAAAAAGCCCCTTATTGATATTGGTGCAACATCTCAGTTACAACCCTTTGATATACTGCTTCACTACAGGTGACAAAGTGTAAAGACTTGCTTCTTTTTCAATCAAGCAGCGCCGCGATAGAGATTGCAATGCGTTTAGCAAATCGGATGATGAGATTTGTCCGTTGTGTAGCAAGTTGGCGAAGTTGACTGGCTGGTTTTCTGTCGCTAACAATGACATTACTTGTTTTTCGAGTTCGGAAGTGCGATCGTACTGCTGCTGTAAAACATCTTTCAAATCTTCGGGTAACAATATGGTATCATCTATTAATACCTCAGTCGCGCCGATTCCCAACTCTTGAATCAGAGTCGCCACGCTTTTTAACCATAACGGATTGCCTTGGTAGCGGTGAATGAGTGCTTCGCAATTATCAATTTCTGTTAATCCTTTATCTCTGAGAATTTCCCGTGCGGCTGCGGTGTCTAAACCAGTGAGTTGTAAAGTACGAATGGGAGTATTTTCGCTTGTGAGTTGAGGAACTTCTTTCGGTGGTTCCCAACCGACTAGCAGAAAGCAACTTTGATGGGATAATTTTTCTATCTGTTTGAATAAAGAGCGATATTCTTCGTAGTCGGGTTTATACTTTCCTGCCAATTCGCCGCTACAGAAAAGGTTGTGAACGTCATCTAAGATTATTAAACAGCGATGGTTTTGTAAATATTTAATTAGCGGTAAGCGTTTCGGGTTTGTTGGGGATGAATCTGGGTTTTCTGACTGGGAAAAAAGCTGTATTAGGTTAGATTGGAATTTATCTATGGTGGGGAATTCGTCTAGTGTGTGCCAAACAGCGTACTCAAACTCGTTTTTGATTTGTTGTACGAGTTGTACTGCTAGGGATGTTTTGCCGATGCCGCTGATACCGGTGAGGGTGATGAGGCGGCAGTTTTGTTGTAGAATCGAGGTTGTGAGGGTTTGGAGTTCGAGGGTGCGATCGAAGAAGTCGCCCAACTCCGGCATTTCGCTTAAATCTTGATGTAGAGTTTTCGTGGGTTTTGAGTTAGCTGTTTCCTGATTTGGTGGGTGTGAGTTTCTTTGTTCTGGTGGGTGTCTAGCTTCTCCACAGGTGTTAAAACTACCAGTGATGTGTTGTTCGCTGACAAAGTTTGAAACATTAGAGAGTTTGAACCTCTGAATTGCCGATTGAAAATTCTTTTTATTAACATCTTCTCCCAACTCTTCTGAAAGTATTTGCCATAGTTCTGAACCTACTTTCCTCACACTACTTTCCGAACAGTCAAAGTCTTTGGCTATGTGCTTGTATGTCTCATGTTCTAGAGTGCCTTTGAGTACCGCTTCCTGTAGATCGTCAAGGTGTTGACCCGTTTTCTCGAAGATTATGCGATCGGCAAGCTTTAAGGCTTCTTTTAGGCTCATTGGTCAGAAAGATGTGGTTTTTTTGTATTATAGCTCACATTTAAGAACAGTTAAATACATTTTTCCACATTTTTCTACAAAACTAGATTAAAGAGATTGAAATAAGTGAAAAACAGATCACAAAATTGAACATTCTTGGGCTAGACAAATCTTTGATTTGTAAGGATGATGGGACAAGTATTAAATTAGTAAAAAACTTGTTTATCGTCACAAAATATTAATCATGTCAAAATTAAAGCTTTTGGGCAAGAGACTTACAAATCTTTCCCTTTATCAGAAAGCGCAACAAATTGGCTTTGAGTATATCCTCAACCCCGACACTGGCGAACTACATCGTGTTGGTATGGATAATTTTTGGGGTTCTCACAATCTCGCAGATGCAAACCTAAGCATTTTCCTTGGTCTTAATGATATTGGGATTATACCAGTTGACGTTTTTCCTGATGGGAAAATACTTCCCGTTTACGATATTGATACTGGCGAAATGATTGGAAGCTATGCCCTCAATAAATGTAGTCACTGCTTTCCAAAATAAGCTTACTTCTTTAAAAGGCATGGGAACTTGTGCATAATCAAAAACTTCTGAGGACAGACGCATGACGTATAGGCTGTTTGAGATCCCATCTGAGAGCGGTAATCATGCAGATGTTGTCTGGGCCGATCCCAGTAGTGTCGATCGCAATGCCTATACCCATTTAGCCTATACAATCGAAACAACTGACAGCGAAAACAGCGTACTAGATGGGCGAGGTATCCGCTTCAAAAACTTACGCCACTGGAAAAAAATTAAAGAAGAATTCCCTGACGTATGGTTACGTTTCAAGGAAAACCATACATACTATGCAGGTGAAAGCGTCCTAGAAAAAAATGACCTAAAGCATCAGCATCATATTAAAACTGTTCTAAGATTGGGTGCATTAGAGCTCCTCGCAAATATCTATTCTGGGCGGATTACCGCTAGTGACAAAGATCCTTTTCCTCATCAATTAGCATTACAACAGTATGTTAAAAATCATGAGTCTCGCATTAAGCGAATTCTGATCGCCGACGAAGTAGGTTTAGGTAAAACAATTGAAGTAGGCTTAATATTAAGAGACAAGCTGATTGCACAAAAAGATGATTTGCGTTGTCTTTATCTAACTTCTGGTGGCTTAACAGAAGATGTTAGAGATAAACTACGTAGTGTGATTAAAGATTCTGTTGATGGAAGCATTATTAGTGTTGTAGATTCTTTTAGACAATATGGCGATAGCATTAGTCAAAAAGGTATTCGGATTGCTAGTATGCACGCTGCTAGACGATATCTTAATGATAAGAAAGAGCTACCTAAAGGAGTTAAACCAAATATCATCATCATTGATGAATGTCATCACTGTGCCAGCAATGCTAACCTCATCAATGGGGAGTCATATGTAGAATCGGCAATTGATACAACACAAGCTTATAAAACTGCATATCAAATGATCGCAGGTAAGTTCTGGAAAGACTCAGAACCGCCAGAGCTAGTTATCTTGATGAGTGCTACACCTTTTCGCTCTGCCAATCAATTTACAAATTTATTGCGATTACTGGTACACCAAACTGCTTTTGAAAATGCCTATGCTAACGATATTGGCAACAAAGAACTTCGAGCAGCAATATCAAAAGATGATTCACCCGTAGCAGTCATCTGGCGGCAACAGGATGAGATTCGTAATTGGTCTGACCAAAGATTATTTCCGAAATTAATGATAGTTCGTCCCCACCGCGAAGGTGAGCCAAGTCTCGAAAAAACTGATGAAGAGTATCTGTCAACGCTAGAAAAAATCAAAAGGACAGTACAGCGTATTTATCGAGATCATAGGGGTAGTTTTGGAGGGTTTGCTACAGCACATCTTGAAACACGTTTAACCAGTAGTTCCCTTGCAGGTGCTTGTTGGCTATTTCGTTGGTGTGTCCGCCATCATCCAAAATGGCAAAATGATCACAAGTATAAGACAGATAACTTCGCTGATACTCAAGATTTAAGGAAATTAATTCGCGAGATTTCCAAACACCTAGCGAAATTTGATACTGAGAGGGATACAGTTACAGGATACGCCAAAAAGGTTATATTTCCTTCTGACAGTAATTTTTCATTTGACTCTGCCCACTTGAAGGATGGCAATATACCTGCTATTCGTGACTTTCAGAAAAAACTACTGGAGAACGCAAAACAAAAAAATGATCGAGATGATGACGATGATACAGATTTAGAAGCAACGATAGAGGAAATATTAGAACTGACAAAATTAGCCTTAGACTTGTTGGCATCAGGTAGAAGTGTTGAAAATGCCAAGCTAAACTGGCTAAGAGCTATGCTAGAAGAACATCCCGATTCTCGTTTTCTCGTTTTTACTGAGGTCTTACAAACTACTGCCATTATTACCGCAACTTTTCCTAAACAAAGTCGGGCTCTTACTGGGGAGATGAGTGCTGATGATCGAAAGAATGTAGTTAAGGAATTTTACGATCGCAACCAAAAATACCGCATCCTTGTCGCAACTTCTGCGGCGGACGAAGGATTAGATTTTCAAGTAGCCAATAAAGTTGTGCATTGGGATCTAAGTCCCGATCCTGCTGTTTTAATGCAACGTAATGGGAGGGTTGCTCGATTAGGTCAAATTTCTGATGTCACTGCCTACTATCTCATTTTAGAGGGTACATTAGCCGAAAAAAGAGATACAGCCTTACTAAAGCGTCTCGAAAAAGCAGGAGTTACAGATCCGCGTATGCAATTGAAAATTTTGGGACAGCTTGATAATAAGCAAGAGGGCAAAATTGCAAGTGCTATTGAAGATGACAGTGGTGATGAAAAAACTGTAGACCAAATTCTAAAAGTAGCAAAGGAAAGCAGTGATGTCATGGAGACAGAGCTTCGTAAGTTAAATGAACAGCTAAAACCCATTGAGGTTCTCGATCGCGAGAAGCTACGTAAACGCCTCAGAACTTGGTATGATTTGGAAGTTACTCAATACGATCCTTACCAACATAAACTAGCTTTTGAAGCTAAGGAATGGCAACGTCCTGTTTTTGGGGAAGACAAAACAGAGATGGAGTCAGCAGTTTCTGAAGTTCTCGTAATCAAGCAGAAAAACAAAAAAAAAGATAGAAAATTTAACTTTGACCCAGAATTTGCTCTTTTTAGCCAAGAAAAAAATCCCAAGGGATTAGCAGGGTTGCTGCCTTGGTTTCTAAAAAAAAGTGAGGGAACAGAACAACATCAACCTCTTCGTGTTCCTGGAGACGATCCAATTGATCCAATTGGAAACTTAACTCAGTCTCTTGCTAGACAAAGACAAGCGGATTTTATGGCTGTTTCTGCACAAAAGCTCTGCGAACATTTTCCCAATCTTAAAGGCTGCTCTTACTTGCTGTTTGCAACCCATCCATTACGAGAATTGGATAAAAACAAATCAGACTCAGCTAAATACTTGACATACTACACTTTTACAACTGATTTTAGTCAGCCAGTCAATCCCGATGGTGCTTCTGCTATTGAAGTACATGACATGATTACTTTCTTGGAGGCGCAAATTGTTCAAGGTGTAGTCTCTCTATCACCCGAAGAAATCGATCTGGCAAAATCAGCAGGGCGGGATATCTCTAAATGGGTTCAAGATTCTTTCAGCATGGGTGGCGATGATTTCTTAGATGAAGAGTCAAGTTATTTCGTGCCGATTCCTGTTGCTTTGGTAGCTATCGTTGATCCGATAGCAGAAGATAAAGAAAATAACATCGCATAACATCGCCCTTTGTTTTTTCAGATGACCGATCGCCTAAAATGAAAGAGCGATCGCATGAAACCAAAGCAGCAATTATCTGTTGTCAATTGCATTACGGCTCCGTCTCTGGAATTTCTCCACCAACAGCTACCAACCCCACACCGCAGCGAGTTGCCGCTTCCGCCAAGCGATTATCAAGTGTTGCGATCGGCAATTCCAATCGTAGTGCTAACTCCAAATAAGCTGCATCATAAGCAGCTAAACCTTCTTGTCTTCCTAGCACCAGAGTTGACGAGAGTGCACTGCTATCCGTAGCTTCGTCCACCTGAATCAAAAGTGATTGTAACAAAGCAATAGCTATCTGAGATTGCTCGGTTGGGTGCATCTCACTTTGGCAAATACATCAAATTGAAAGTTGACCGTTGAGATAGGCACAGCGAAGAGCAAGGATA
>NZ_JAUBRC010000027.1:0-100433 GCF_036701635.1 Microcoleus sp. N9_B4
ATGCCCCATGCCCCATGCCCCATGCCCCATGCCCCATGCCCCATGCCCCATGCCCCATGCCCCATGCCCCATGCCCAATTCCCCATGCCCCATGCCCCATGCCCAATTCCCCATGCCCCATGCCCCATGCCCAATGCCCCATGCCCCATGCCCCATGCCCCATGCCCAATGCCCCATGCCCCATGCCCAATTCCCCATGCCCCATGCCCCATGCCCAATTCCCCATGCCCCATGCCCAATTCCCCATGCCCAATGCCCAATTAGCCATTACCAATCCCGGCCATTAAAGAAATAATTTTGTCCAGCAATTGCTCAGGGTGAATCGGTTTAGCCAAACAATCGTTAGCTCCCGCCGTCACAAAAGATATCTGATCTGCCGGAATTTCATTAGCGCTTAAAGCTAGAATCTTAATATTTTCAGTAGCGGGTCTTTGGCGCAGTTGGTGAATTATTTCGCAGCCATTCATACCGGGCAAACGCATATCGACAACCACAGCATTGGGTTGCAAAAGTTCAATTTGTTCCACCGCCGCCGAACCTTCAATCATCCACACAACTTGCAGTCCTGCGGCTGTCAGGATATCGCAAATCAGCATGGCAGTTTCTTCATCT
Organism: Microcoleus sp. N9_B4; assembly: GCF_036701635.1. NCBI lineage: Bacteria > Bacillati > Cyanobacteriota > Cyanophyceae > Oscillatoriales > Microcoleaceae > Microcoleus > Microcoleus sp. N9_B4. Next base: position 613 of record NZ_JAUBRC010000027.1, read on the forward strand.
TCTTCCACGAGCACGAGGCTGCCCCGCAAGGAGGAAGAATGCAGCGGTAAAGATGAATTCGATTTTTCATATTTAAATTTTGTGGATTCATCTTTGCTTTGAGTTTGGATGGGTATAAAAACGGTAAAAGTAGAGCCGACATCAACTGTAGAGTTGACTTCGATCGCACCGCCGTGAAGCTCTACTAACTGTTTAGTTAAAGCCAATCCCAGACCTGTGCCGCCGTATTCGCGGCGGTAGGGGGAATCCAACTGCTGGAATTTTTGAAACAACAGCGATCGCTGATTTTCGGGAATTCCAATGCCGGTATCTTTGATTTGAAAAACAGCGGTACTGCCAGCAGGTGCAGTACCTGGCTGTCGCACTGCCGGGGTTCTATGTTTATCTTCTGTCACCCAAACTCGCAGGATAACTCGCCCGCCTTCGGGAGTAAATTTAATCGCATTGCCTAAAAGATTGAAGAGAATTTGTCTCAAGCGGCGCGGGTCTGCGATGAAGCGATCGCACTCTTGTTTTATCCGCTGTTCTTGCAGCAGTTCTACGCCTTTAGCCGCCGCTTTTTCTTTGAGGGCGTGCAGGCTCTGAGAAGCTAATTTAGAAAGTGAAAATTCACTAATTTTTAATACTGCTTTTCCCGCTTCTACTTGCGATAAATCTAAAATATCGTTAATTAATTCTAATAAATGGTCGCCGCTGTCTCGGATAGTTTGCAGGTACTGCCGCTGCTTTTGTATCGGCACTTCTTTGCTGCCAACTTTGCCGTAAGACCACCGCAGCAGCGTGTCGGAAATGCCGATGACGCAAGTGAGAGGAGTCCGCAATTCGTGGCTCATAGCTGCCAAAAATTCGCTCTTGGCGAGGCTGGCAGACTGGGCGGCGACCAGTGCATCGCGCAGTTCTCGCGTGCGCTCTATTACGCGCTGTTCTGAGGTGCGCTTTTGCTGCTGGACTTGTGCATAAAGTTCGGCTTGGTAAATGGCGATCGCCAAATGTTCTGCTATTTGTCGCAAAAATGTTTTTTTGCTTTCTTCCCACTCGCGAAAAGTACACTGGTGGGCAATTAGCAGCCCCCACAAGTCGTCTTGAACTACGATCGGCACTAGCAACTTCGCCCGCACCTTCGCCCGCCGCATCAACTCTAAAAAACAAGGGTGCGAAGAGTAAGTTGTTTCCACATCCGCGACGCACAAAGCCAAGCCTTTGCGATATTTCTCTCGATCAATGACTCCATTGGTAAAACACTGCGCGCCATCACTAAAATTTAGTACAGACGAGATAGCATCGTTGGCTAAAGCTTCGTAGGTAACGCGACCTAAATATAAGTAAGACCGGGAATTTTCTGGGATTTCGCCAGACCGAGAAACCGCGGCAGGTATTTCTTTAGCTAACTCGCCATTGTGCGGCGCTGGCACTTTTTCAAATTGATAAATTAACAGGCGATCGACCTCCAAAAACTCTCGCACTTGCTCGACTGCTTTTGACAAAATTACAGGCAATTCCAAACTCTGGCGGATTTGAGTTGTGACCTGATTCAAAAGTCGCTCTTGTTCAAGCTGTTGCTGCAAAGCATCTTCTACTGGCTGACAAAATGAAATGCAGGGACTGGCAATTTGTAATTGATTGACGGCTTCAGCAATCTGGCTTTGTAGCGTTTCTGGATCTATAACTTTGGGCGCGGATTTTCCCTCTATTTCTGTTTTGCTGTGTAGGGGTAGGCGATTATTTGGGCTGGCATTGGCAGCGAGAATATCCAGCAAATTTAGGGTGAATTCACTTTGAAGAACGGCCGAGTTAGTCTGTATATTTTTAATTGCTTGTTTGAGGGCGCGAAGGTCAATTTTACAAGAGGGGGCGGGCGTTATTTCTGCGAGTTTGTCTGCGAGGGGAGACAGGAAATTGGCGATCGCCCCGGGATCGAAAGTCAACTGCACATTCAATTGCGAATGGAGATTTTTTTCGCTGTGCTTGTGTCCGTTTGTTGCGAACTCATCTAATAGATTGCCCCGCAGCAGCGCGCTAAAATGCTCTGATACCACTGCTGCAAACCTTTCCGACGAATTTTCCAGATTTTGAGAATCAGCGAGCGCATCGTCAGTCAGCCAAATCGCCCCTGGAATTTCAGCCATTTGCTGTAACAACTGGTAAGCAGCCTCAAAGGTTGCTAGCGGCAAAGTCCGATTTAAGGTTTTTGGTTTCAATCTAAATATTTTCCCGGTTGTTGTGAACGAACAAAATTTGAATGCCCCTGTTGTGAGGACGGAACCTGGGGCACAACAGGCGCGGCCGATCCAACAAGTTGAGATGACAGTAGTCAGAAAGTAGGTAATAGAAGGCCCCAGGGTCAGAGAGCTAATTTCTCCCTATAGTTGTCATTTTTCTTCTGGGCGAGTGACCCGTGCTCCAGCGCTTTACGAGCGCGAAAGCGGTAGGAGGAAACGGGGGGAAGAGATACGGCTGTATAATCGATCGCTTCTGGTTGTGTTTGTGAACCGGTTTGTTGATGGAAACTAAGCAATTCCACTCCCATTGCTGGGGTGAAGTTAGCACGCGCCTTTATTTTCTGAGCTGATTCGGCTAATGGCACGTCCTTAACCCAAATAAAAATGCTTAACCCTTAACGACAGAACAGGGGACTAGCTAAGCATCCGCTTGGTGTCATTACTCACAAAATCTAGACATCAAAGGTCTCCGGCTGGTCAACTGAAAATGAAGTTTTAGGTCCGAAGCTCAGTCACTTCCGTGCTGGGTCGTTGACTACTTTCAACAATCTTATTCCAGTATAATATTAATATATAATTTGTTAACTTGTACTTAACACTATCCGGGTAAATGAGCAATCCAACTCAACTCACCCCCGATTTCACGATCGGACATCTGCCGTGTCACGACTTCCAAGTGAGCGCTGCAACTCCAGGACAGGTAGTGGCTGAAAGATTTGAGCAAGAACCCGACCTGCCGGGAGTCATTATTACTCATGAATCACAGCTATTGGGCATGATTTCTCGCGTCAAATTTCGAGAGCAAATGAGTTTTCCCGATCGCGTAGAACTTTACGGGGCACACCCGATTCGCGCCTTGTTAGATTTTATTAGAATTCCGCCTTTGCTGCTTTCGGAAAACTGGAAAGTTGACGATGCCGTGCAAGCCTCTTTCAACAGGCACAAAGACTTGATTTATGAACCGATTATTGTGGTAATGGAAGACCAGACCCACCGCCTTTTGGACGTTCATACTCTGGTGATTGCCCAGTCGAAAATTTTAGCACAAGCTAACAAACTTATTCAAAAATACCGAGTAGAAAGACACAAGTATTTGGCGCTGCTTCAACAAGAACAGGCTAAGCTTCACGAATGTAATGAGCTTTTAAAAATCCAACAACGTCAAACAGAAAAGTTGCATACCAATCCCAGTTCCCAGCAAGTGGCACTGGTCAAACAAGCTGAAGAAATCGCTCAAATGAATCAGCGATTTGTGAGGATTGCGAAACTGATTTCTTCGGAAGGTCGCCAAGCATTTCAAGCTACTTTTCAAGGTGCTAATTCTATTTGCAACAATACAGAGAAAATTTTGGGCGTGGGCAAAGCAATAGCTAATGATTTAGAAACGGTTAACCGCACTTCCCGAACCATCCGGGAGGCGATCGAACAAGTCAGGCATTTAGCAGTACAGGTGGCTGTAGTTACCAATCAAATGGGAAGTCAGCCCAGTGGTCTGAGCAAAGTGAGTCTAGAAATTGGCAGACTGGCAAGTAAAACTTTTGAATTGGGGACTCAAATGGAGCAAATTGCCAGCCGGTTTAAACTTCGAGTTCACGAACTCACGGAGGCAGCAAGAGCAGGTGCTAATGTGGCTAAATCGGTGACTATCAAGATCGATCGCGCAGAAATGGCCCTGCTAGAGTTGGAAGAATTAATAGCGGAAAAAAAATTTAATTCATTGACCGCTATCCAAGAACCTTTGGGAGTCATAAAAAGTGTTACCGCTGATTCTTTAGTTAAAGAGATAGAAGACGCCGAAGTCGCGGTTTCCGAGTTGGAAAACTTAGTTAAACAGCAAGATTCCTCGCAATATCTGATTCAAAAAATTCAGCAGGCGCTGAAGTCCAAAAAGCCATAAAATCCCAGCTACAATTTAATAAAATATTACCAGAGGAAAATAAATAAAATCACAATAATAATTGACACTTATACTATTTCAAGAAAAATATTTGTTATACTGAAGGTGGGGAATTTTTAAACTCAGTTGTAAAAAGGCTATTTAATTAGCCCCAAAAACCGATAAAAAGTTCCAAGAAGAGTTGGAAGGACAGGTGATGTTTATGAAAATCCTGCTGGTAGAAGATGACACAGTTACAGTCAGTTTACTAACTCAAGCGCTGAACTCTCACAATTACAATGTGAATGCGGCTGCCGACGGTGAAACAGCGTTGCATTTGGTGCAGGCATACGATTACGACCTGATTGTCTTGGATGTGCTGATTCCTAAACTCGACGGCATTAGTTTGTGTCGAAAATTGCGATCGTCCGGCTGCCAAATGCCGATTTTACTGCTGACAGCGCTAGATAGCAGCAACGATCGAGTCCAAGGTTTAGAGGCGGGTGCAGACGATTATGTGGTCAAACCCTTTAATCTCGAAGAATTAATCGCTCGAATTCGGGCTTTGCTGCGCCGGGGTAAGGCAACTTTGTCGAGTACAAATTTGACCTGGGAAAAACTGCAAGTCAACCCGGACACTACGGAAGTAACTTATGCCGAAAAAGTGCTGCACTTGACTCCCAAAGAGTACAATTTGCTAGAACTTTTCCTGAGAAATCCTCGGCGCATTTTCAGTCGCAGCGCCATCCTCGATCGCATTTGGTCGGCCGGCGAATTTCCTCAAGAAGAAGCCGTTACCGCTCACATCAAGGGGCTGCGGCAGAAGCTGAAAGCAGCCGGGATGACTGTAGATTTAGTGGAAACCGTGTACGGATTGGGCTATCGGCTCAAAAGTCTGCCGGAGGAGATTGAGAGCCAAGAAGTTGGGCAGGAAAGGGCAGAAATTGCTAAAACTCAAGAGACTTTATCTACTGAATCCAGCGGGTCGAGCCAGGAATTAAACAAAGACGAGCGCCGTCTCAAAGTCTTGGATGCGATTGCCCAAATGCGGGGAAATTTAAAAGCTAATTTTATAGAAAAGGTGGCGATCTTCGATCGCGCGATCGCTCAACTCAAAAACGGAAGCTTGGAGGGCCAAGTGCGCGCGGAAGCCCAGGCTCAAGCTCACAAATTAGTCGGTTCTTTGGGAACGTTAGGGCTGCCGAAAGGTTCGGAAGTTGCGCGCCAGATAGAACATTTGTTCAAGGCTGAAAATATCTTGAAACCGGGGACTGCTCAGCAGATTGAGGGATTTCTACATCAGATCAAACAAATATTCGATCGCCCATCGCCCGAAGCTGAAAGCGATTTGGTTGCTCAAGTTTCCCCACAGCGGCGAATGCTGATTGTTGATGATGATACTTTTGGGAGCGATCAACTGAAAATAGTAGCATCCGGTTCCGGCTTCCAGATAGAAGTCGCCAACTCTCCGCAAGCGGCAAGAAATGCGATTTCTCAACAGCCTCCCGACGCGATTTTGCTGGATTTGACATTTTCCAGATCTCAGGAAAACGGACTTTCTCTCCTAGCCGAACTCCGCAGTGAAAAGCCAGAAATTCCGGTGATGGTTTTTAGCGGGCATAATCAATTGAGCGATCGAATAGAAGTTGCTCGTTTGGGAGCTTCCGGCTTTTTACACAAATCTATGCCCCCAGCAGATATACTCAAAGCAGTCGCCCAACTACTCGACCAGACTGGCCCTGCTGAAGCTAAAGTTATGGTGGTAGATGATGACGTGCATCTATTGGCTGCACTGCAAGTGATTCTAAAACCTTGGGGATTTCAAGTAACAACATTGGACGATCCCGAAAAGTTCTGGGAGGTACTCGAAAAAACTTGTCCGGATTTGCTAATTTTAGATGTGGAGATGCCCGGTTACAGCGGTATCGAGCTGTGTTTGGCAGTTCGCAACGATTTGCGCTGGAGCAAGCTCCCCGTGCTATTTTTGACAGCTCATTCCGAATCGGAAACCGTGCGCCAAATGTTTGTCGCAGGTGCTGACGACTACGTGAACAAGCCGATCGTGAAACCGGAATTAATTGCTCGCCTCCTGAATCGTTTGGAGCGGACTCAACTGAGAAACAGACTGGCTCAGGCACAGCGCTAATCCCATTTTAGATTTAAAAAATTAAAGAATTAAAGAATTGAAGAACTGGGCATGACTTATGAGATATGGGTTTCGAGCACGTACCTACAGTTGTATTCTTTTTTTTAAATGGGATAACTAGAAGCAAATATGCAGTGCGTGGCCGAAACAAATCAGGAAGCCTTAGCCAAGACTTGGGATTATTAGATTGTGTGATTCCGACCCGGTGCTGTTAATTGATGCTTGCCCGCTGATCAAGAACACAGGCTAATTTAGAGAAGTATTAATCAGATGAAAGCAATGGTATTGCCCTCAGACACAAGCACTCTCAATAACAGCGACTGCGAACTAATTTACGCCCCCGGTTCGATTCAACCTCACGGCATCCTTTTGGTGCTGGAATCTCCGGCGTTGAAAATTTTGCAAGTTAGCAACAATACTTTTGAGGCGATGGGGCTTTACCCCGAACAACTTTTGGAGCAATTTTTAGAGGAATTTGTCGAGACTGAGGAAATTGAGGCTATTGAAAAAGCTTTATTTGAAAACGACCAACAACGTAACGGTATCAGATTATCATTCAAAAGTCAAGACCGCAAGTCTTTTTTTGAAGGAACGCTGCATCAATCAAATTCAACATTAATTGTTGAACTAGAGTCGGTTGTTTCCCCAAAAACGAGCGATTGTTTCAATTGTTATAATTTAGTCCAAGAGCCGATCGACAAAATCCACAAAACACCCAACCTGCAAGTGCTGTGTCAGACAGCAGTGGAAGAAGTGCGGAGGATGATCGGTTTCGATCGGGCGATCGTCTATAAATTTGATGCCACCGGGGCGGGGGAAGTTGTCGCCGAAGACAAAGTAGAAAGTTTGGCTCCTTTATTGGGACTGCACTATCCGGCTACCGATATCCCCCCCCTGGCCAGAAACCTGTTCAGCATGAATTTAATTCGGTTTATTCCCGATATTAACTGTCGGCCTGTAGAACTAATTCCTCACTGCAATCCGCTGACTGGTCGCCCCCTGGATATGGCTTGTTCTTTGTTGAGAACAGTTTCCCCTTGCCACGTTCAATATCTCAAAAATATGAACGTGGCCGCTAGCATGACCCTGACATTAATCAAAGATAAAAAAGTCTGGGGATTGCTCGCCTGTCACCACCCTACACGAAAGTATGTCAACTACGAAACAATAACGGCTTGCGAACTGCTAGCAAAATTTGTGAATCTAGAACTCAGCTACAAACAAGATAGCGAAGACTGGAAATATGGAATTTATTTAAAAGAAAATTGCCATAAATTTATCACAGAAATCTCTCGAAAAAACTGCTTTGTAGAAGGTTTGCTTACATTCCGAGATGAATTGCTGGCCTTAGTGGGCGCTACCGGTGGAGTTGTCTGTGCCAATGAAAATTTAACAACCATCGGCAAAACCCCGGAATTGGGAGAAATCAAAAAGTTAATTCCTTGGATAAAAACTCAAATCAATAATGATGTTTTTCATACAGATTGTCTCTCTGAACTGTATCGACCATCCGATAAGTTTAAAGAAGTTGCTAGCGGTTTGCTGGTGCTTGTCATGTCCGAAATGCAAAATTATTACATTTTGTGGTTCCGTCCCGAAGCAATTCAAACTGTCAACTGGGCTGGTCAACCAGACGGGCAAATTGAATTTAAACCGGATGGCAGCCGATCGAGGTCTCCTCGCACTTCCTTTGAGTTGTGGCAAGAAACTGTGAGGTCAAAATCTTTGCCTTGGCAGCGGTGCGAAATGGAAATAGCCCGAGAACTCCGAGTTGCTATTACTAGCATGGAGTTGCGGAAAAAAAATCAGCAGCTTAGCTTAGCTTTGTCGGCTACCAAAATCGGATTTTGGGACTGGGACTTGCAGAAAAATCGCATTGTTTGGTCGAGGGAACACGAAGAGTTGTTTGGGTTGGCCCCAGGGACTTTTACCGGAACTTATCAAATCTTTGCAGCTTGCGTTCACCCAGAAGATTTAAACAGTATTCAGAATGCTATAAATCAGGCGATCGCCCAGCGATCAGATTACTGTCAGGAATACCGCGTGGTTTGGCCGGACGGCAGCATTCACTGGATTGAGGGGAAAGGTAAGTTTTTTTACAACGAAGCAGCCGATGCAGTGCGGATGGTGGGGACTATTACAGAAATTACCGATCGCAAAGCTAGAGAATTACAGTTGCGCCTGTTGGAATCAGCAGTCACCACCACTGACGATGCCGTGTTAATTACCGAAGCTGAACCGATTGAGGAACCGGGCCCGCGAATTATTTATGTCAACCCAGCTTTCACGCGGATGACCGGCTATACGCTAGAAGAAGTTGTGGGCAAAACGCCGCGCATCTTGCAAGGAGAAAAAACAGACCGCGCCAGTCTCCATCGAGTTCGGACTGCTTTGAAAACCTGGCAGCCGGTGCGGGTTGACTCGATCAATTACCGCAAAGACGGAACGGAATTTTGGGTAGAAATGAGCATTGTGCCCATAGCGGACAAAAATGGTGAGTTTACCCACTGGGTATCAGTACACCGCGATATTAGCGATCGCAAACTTGCTGAAGCCGCCCTCCAACAGCTCAACGAACGGTTAGAAATGCGAGTTTTGCAGCGAACCAGAGAACTAGAAAGCTCTCAAGCAGAACTCCGGGAAAGCGAAGCTTTATTTCGCTCTCTGAGCGAGAGTTCCCCCGTGGGCATTTTCAAAATCGATACTGAGGGGAAATGTACCTATACAAATCCTCGCTGTCAAGCAATTGGTGGCTTCACACCGGCAGCAGCTTTAGGAAACGGCTGGATGCGGTTTGTTCACCGCGAAGACCTCAAACTAATTCTGTCTAAGTGGTCCCAATCGCAATCGCTAGATGGGGAATTTTCCTGCGAATTCCGCCACATCCAGCGAGACGGAACCATCCGGTTTTGTCGGCTTAAAACAGCTCCGATTTTTTCCGACAGATCTCAACTAATCGGTCACGTCGGCACAGTCACAGATATCACAGAAAGTCGGGCAATTGAAAAAATGAAAAATGAGTTTATTTCGATTGTCAGCCACGAACTGCGAACGCCGCTTGCCTCCATTCGCGGTTCTTTAGGTTTGCTGGCGGCTGGGGTACTGAAAAGTAAACCGGAAACTGCCAAACAGATGCTAGAAATTGCTTCTAGCGATACCGAACGGTTAGTGCGTTTGGTCAACGATATTCTCGACTTAGAACGGCTCGATTCGAGCCAAGTTATCCTCGTCAAGCAGTGGTGCGATGCCGAGGTTTTGATGCGGAAGTCTGCAGAAGCTGTACTTTCTTTGGCTGCGGAAAATAACATTGATTTGTCGATTTTGCCGGAAACAGCCCAAATTTGGGCTGACCCCGACAGAATCGTTCAACTGCTGGTAAATTTGTTGAGCAATGCGATTAAATTCTCGGCTCCAGGGAGTACAGTAACTATCAGGGTTGAAGATTTGGGCGACCGGGTTGTATTTGAAGTCAAAGATCGAGGGCGGGGGATTCCTGCAGATAAACTAGAAACTATCTTTGGACGGTTTCAACAAGTCGATGCTTCTGACTCCCGCCAAAAAGGAGGTACGGGTTTGGGTTTGGCTATCTGTCGCAGCATCGTACAGCAGCACGGCGGCAGAATTTGGGTCGAAAGTGTTGTCTCACAAGGCTGCAGTTTCTATTTCACAGTGCCTGCACCGTTGGAAGGCGAAGGGGAAAAAAGTTTGGAGCTTTGAGATTGCTTTGATAAGATCTCGCGAAAGCTCAAGTTCCTGGCAACCCACGCGGGTAGGATGATTTTGGGAGGCTGATAGGTCGATTTTTCTGTTCAGGATTTAAGTAGGTGAGCGGCAAAATATATCAACCGCGCCCGACGATTAGGACGTTTTTAAGTGCTGAAACTCTTAATTTTATTGCTTCTTCCTTTTGCTATATCTTTCAAGAAACCCGGTTGATGAGGCAGCGTGCGTAAGTTTTTTTTCGATTTACCATGATTAATTTAAAATTTGAGTTTTAATTATGTCAGCAAAGCGCATTCTGGTCATTGATGATGAAAAAAACCTCTGCAGCGTGATTCAGGCCTGTCTGGAACATTTAGGCGGCTGGTTTGTACTAAGCGCGCCCGACGGCAGCCAAGGATTGCTTTTAGCTGAAACTCAACTCCCTGACGCTATTCTGTTAGATGTGATGATGCCGGATATGGACGGGCTTACTCTATTTGGTTTGCTGCAAAACAATGCGGCTACTCGGGGGATTCCGGTGATTTTCCTGACGGCTAAGGTGCAGGCGATGGATTTGAGCGAATTTGCGGATTTGGGGGTAGCGGGGGTGATTGCAAAGCCTTTCGATCCTTTGAGTTTGGCACAGCAAGTGGCGGAAATTCTGGGTTGGGAACCGTTGCTTTAAACTGGGGTAAAAGGCGATCGCAGATAGCATATCAAACTCGGCATTTGAAACCGCTACTACACACACAAAGTCAGCCCAGCCCGACGGAAGAATTAATGGGGCATTAAAGCCGGATGACGATCGAAAATGCGCTTTCTCATTCCATTGATTATTGCGAAACTTATGCAATTATGTTTTTAAAACGGGTTTATGCGTCTAGAAAAATCCTAGTTTTTCCGGCTATTTTCATAATTTCCTCATTTTTTTGATTTAGCTTTGAGATCGATCGGTGATTAATTAATTGAAACTCTGATTCCCTAGAAATTCTAGAGATGATCTCAGGGAGTCGGGGTTTTTTGTTACCTGCAAAGCCGATCGGCTATCACCGTATTTACAGGCAGAATAACTCCTCCAGCAGTTACAAACACTTGCCTCAAGAACGGTTTTTTTTAAACCCGGAATCACGGATGTAGCCAAGTTTTTTGCTAATAAACCCGGTTTGGGCCTGCTAATCCAAGATTTACGCAGAGTTCCCTCAGAAACCGGGTTTATTAACCCAGCATCACAGATGCAGCCAAGTTTTTGGGTAAAAAATCCGGTTTTGGCCTAACTTTTGTAATCCCTGCTTCGGCAAAAGTAGATTTATCAAAAAAAATTATGACCTTCATAATTTCCTCATATTTTTTAGATAAAGTTTACCTCAAGCTCTGGATCTGAAGGTCGATCGCACTCTCAGCACCATTCCACTGCCCAAGAGTGAATCTGTTGTCAGGAGAGTTCGGGAAAGTGACGGTATTTTCGATTAACGGGTGCCACAGCATAACCAACCTAAATAAGTCAGGATATAGGCCCTGCATACCAAACAAACCGGGTTTTTTAACCGGAAAAACGGGGTTTCTGCGCCAGACCTCTAAGTGTTGGCATCATAACTCAATGCTACAAAAATTAATAACTGAAGATGTGATTCGCGCTCTCGAATAACACCCCAAAAATAAGTCTGTCGTTTTGTCAAGAGCAAAACTCGCAATTGCCACTAACAGGCAAAGTCAAGTATCAGTAAGTTTTTGAACGAGTGGGGAGATTTTTTTAAATGTCTGATCAGCTATCTTATAAAGGTAACAACCAGATTCTGTGCTATTACGCAAATGTTACCAATCTAGTTCAGGTGGTTCGGATTGGGAACATTCCTAATTGGTACTTTGAAAGAGTGCTGTTTCCGGGACAGCGACTGATGTTTGAAGCTGCTGCTGAAGCAGTCTTAGAAATTCACACTGCTACGGTGGCAAGTGCTATTTTATCGGACAAGATTCCCTGCTACGTGCTGCGGGTTATAGAAGAGGTAAGTTCCCAGTTTGAGCTGGTGATGACCGAAAAACAATTGGTGGTATTAGCCGGTTAAAATTCATGACAAATCAGACCAGATCGAGAACGGGCACAAAAATATTAGTTAACGAGTCTGTGGGGACAGGGAAAATGCAGAAAAATCTTGTCAATATTACCTTAGCTGTAGTAACAGAGGAAGTAGAAATTATCTTGGAGTCTTATCCAAAGCACCCCTACCAACAAGCTTTTGCGCCTTCGGGATTGCGACAGGATTTAATTGCTTATGTTCTCTGCCGAGTTCCTAATAGATATACTGCGATCGACTCCGGCGAGTCTGTGTCAAACCAAACAGTTCAGGTTCGCTGTTCTTCAGAGCAATTGCTGCACATAGAAAATTTGATTCATACTGGCATTCGCGACGTGCTGCACAGCTATCAGAAGATAGATTACCGCCTTCCTGAAGAAGTTAAATTCGATTCGAGAGTTGCGAGTTGGTTTTGATAGTTTGTTGTAAATGAGGGAGACGCCGAGATTATCGGCACTCTCGGTTTCTCGGTTGGGCGAGGTGGAATTGTGTACTGACCGAAAGCATCCAGGATACAAGCCCCCGGATTCATCCGTCCAGAAATAAGAAACCTGTATCCGATAAAGGCGCCCCCGAATTTATCCGTGGGGTCAATGCTTAAATCTAAAATCTAAAATCTAAAATCTAAAATCGATTGACTTGATGGTTCAAGACTTTTGGTAATCGCAGCAGCAGTTGCACGGGCCATTGGGATTGACAGCACAGCGCAGAATTTCCGATCGAGCATTAAAGCGACAGCTAGCATCTCCGATAACCCAGATGCCGCTTACAAAAGTTCTTTCCGTCGGCGGTGTGGCCGACTGCACGTACAGGGCAATTTTTTGCAGTCGGTAGCGGCCGGATTTGAGTTGATAGCGGTGGTGGCGTTCCAAGACAGCGTAGGTTTGTCCCTCTAAATCTAGATAGTTCCCCGGTTGTGGCGTCCAATCCAGCCGAATGCTACCTAAATATTGGCGGGGGTGAGAGAGAATCACCTCTACGGGTAAAGTATTTTGTTCCATGTGGCGGTGCGTTTGCGAACTGAACTAAAGGGGCAAATAGTTGACTCAACCTACATCTTGTTCATCTAGAAAGATAAGTTTTTATAGAGAGAGTAATTTAGGTTTAGGCGCTAAACTTAACTATAGAACCTTTGGCGATCGGGGAATAGCCGAGTTATCTGGGGATAGCCGACTTCCTCCACTACGTTGGGCCCAACAGGCTAGGAAATAAACTTCCACTCGCTTGAGGTAACTAAAGTTAAGTTCGATTAGGTTTGATCAAGCAGTACACGCTGATGGTATCGCAACTGGCAGGTTCGATCGATACGCGGTTGAGATTCCTGAACAGATTTTAACGGTTTGCAGGACTTGGGGTGCTTCGGGTGGGTTTGTACTAAGGACTTCAGTCCTCTGATTTGTATGAGGACTTCACTGCTCACTACAAACCACACCGAATTTTTGGCAATCAAAATTCCCAAAAATATGCCATTCCTTCCATGATTCCCCAAGCACAAGCAGAGCCAGCTAAATAATGATTTGTAGTGCCATATTCGCGGTACCATTCTAATAGTTCTGACAGAGCATTAGCGACGATTATTCCCCGGACATCCTGTTCAAACATATTGATATCATTACCAGAATCACCGCAAACTAATGTTGCCTCAGATGGAATTTGTAGGCGCTTTTGTAAATAAGTAAGGGCATTGCCTTTATTGCTAGTTTGCGGTAAAATATCCACATCGCGATTGCTGCTAAAAATGATTTGAGCTGGCAGTCCCGATTCAGTTAACTTTTGTTGCAAAGCCTGGACAGTCGAGCTATTTTCTGCTGCTGGTTCCAGACTATAACTGATTTTCCAAGGATTTTGTTCTTTTAGGGATTGGGGTTTAAGCTGGGAAAACTGCTGCGCTAAAGAGGCGATCGCCATTTTATCCCAGTCTTGAGAAAGATACTCCGCCCAATCTAAATCGAGGGTTCCGTCTTGGTAAATTTCGCTGCCTACACCTGCGATCAAATAGTCCGGTGCTAGCAGTTGCTTTTGGGCAATTAATTCGCAAGTTGAAGTATGAGAACACCCGGTAGCGTAAACCAAACAAATTTGCGATCGCTGTGATTGCAAGCGCTGGTTTAAAACTTGAGTTGCTTCGTCATCTCCGACTAGCGTGTTGTCTAAATCTGTAACTAATAAAAACTTCATTTGGAGAATTAGTCAGGAGTCAGTAGTCTTCAGTCATTAGCGATTGGGAATCGCTCGCTTCCTAAAATAATTTTAACTATTTATAAGAATTTGTTAAACCAACTACATTTATAAGCAAGCTTATCGTTTAAGATGGGCCAGATTTAATTTTCAACAAGTGGTGTGAGTGGTATGGTGAATAATGCAACCTCCGTTAAAGCTTTTTGGCTGTCTTTCTTGATTTCTGGTGTGGCGGTGCCTTTGGGGCCGATCGCAGCAACAGCTCAAATTCAGGATACCTCAACTCCAGAAGTTGCCCTAGAAGGTAGTGCCGTTTCTACGGCTACCCCAGACGCAGCGCTGGCAGCAGGTAAGATTGAGATACCCCAGTTAGCGGGGATTACCGCAGAGACTAACTCCGCAGTCGATCGCGCTTTACCCGACACAGATGCAGCATGGGTGAATCGTGCTTTACCCCAAGCTTTACCCGAAACAGATATAGCAACAGTCGATCGTGCTTTACCCCAAACAGATGCAGCAACAGTCGATCGTGCTTTACCCCAAACAGATGCAGCAACAGTCGATCGTGCTTTACCCGAAACAGATATAGCAAAAGTCGATCGTGCTTTACCCCAAACAGATGCAGCAACAGTCGATCGTGCAACAACCCCAGAAATAACGGAGGCAATTCGCGAATTGCCCCCACAGAAGTTAGAAATTGCAAACTCTCCTCAGTCTCAACAAGTTGCTGAAGCCAGCAAAGTTGCCGATATCAGCAGCGAGACGGGCAGCGCTGATGACCTCAGCATACAAGAAGACGCAGCACAAGTCACCTCTGTTTCCCAACTCTCCGACGTGCGCCCCACAGATTGGGCTTTTCAAGCCTTGCAATCCCTAGTAGAAAGATACGGCTGCATTGCGGGATATCCAGACGGCACATTCCGAGGCAATCGAGCAATGACTCGGTATGAATTCGCCGCCGGATTAAACGCTTGCTTAGACCAAATTACCAAACAACTTGGCGGTTCTACTGGTAATTTAGTCAAGCGAGAAGATTTACTTGCTTTGCAAAGATTGCAAGAAGAATTTGCAGCAGAATTAGCTACTTTGCGCGGTAGAGTCGATGCTTTAGAAGCCCGCACGGCCGAATTGGAGGCCAACCAATTTTCCACGACAACTAAACTAAACGGATTTGCTTGGTTTAACCTGACTGGAGCTTTTGCGGGCGAGGGAGTCCGAGTTGAAGCAATAAATGGAAATGCTGCTCCGCTCGATCGAGTAGCCGGACGCGATCCTGTCACCAACAGACCAATTGTGCAGAGAGTGGACGATGATCCAGAAATCACTTTCAGTCAGTTAGTTTGGTTGACTCTCACTACTTCCTTTACAGGGAAAGACGAATTGATTACACAGCTAGCTGTAGGTAACGGCAATTCCCCAGCCAACCAGTATACTTCAACGGGTTTTTTCAATACATTCGGCACTCCTTTTCTCGATCAAACTGCCGGAGCAAATCCCAATGAAGTTACCCTGCGGGAACTTTCCTATCGGTTCCCGCTTACCAACAGCTTGCAAGTAGTAGTCGGGCCGCGGATTAATTTTTACCGCTACTTTGACAACAATAAGTTTAACTTTTTCGTAGACGGTGCGAGCAGCTTTAATTCTAACAACAGCCCTTTGTTAAGCGCTACCCGACGCGGTGCCGGTGCTTTGGTTTTGTGGGATATCGGCCGCGCATTGAAACTGCGTTTTGGCTACTTGGGCGAGAGTACGGAATTTTTGCCCACTTCCGTATTTAATTCCGCTTCCAATCCGTCTCAAGGCTTGTTTGGTGGGACAAATACGACTACAGCAGAATTAACATTCAGTCCGAGCAATCGGACTAATTTGCGCTTTTTGTACAGCCGTTCCAACATCCAGCAAATCGGCGGCTTAATTGGATCTCCTAACAGCAAGCCGTTAAACGGTGTGGCAGATGACGGTTTTGGTGGTCGGCTGGGGAATGCGACTGCGAATACTTATAGTTTCAATTTCGATTGGTCAGTCACTCGTGGTTTTGGTCTTTTCGGCCGTTACGGCTACGCCGAAACCAATATATTTCCCAAGACTAACCGACCCGACGGCACGATCAAAAATCAATCTTATCAGTTAGGAGTTGCATTTCCCGATTTGTTCAAAGAAGGAGCTTTGCTTACGGTGTCATATTTAGTACCTTTTGACTTTACTGGCGGTCGGAGGTTTCTGGTTTCTGGCGGGGGTAATGGTGGCACGCAGTACGAAATTGAGGCAACTTATTATTTTCCTATTAGCGACCATGTTTCGATCGTGCCGGCATTTTATGCGATCGGCAATCCCAACAATTTCGATAACAACCCGACAATTTTTGTGGGCAATTTGCGGACGCAGTTTAGTTTTTAATTCCACGCATGGGAACCAAGAAACCGGGTTTTTTCACAACAAAAAGACGCATTGTAGCCCGCACCCAAGGTAAAAAACCCGGTTTCTAAGTATGGGCGGGGCCGGTTTATATAATTTGTCGATAATTATCAAAAATATAGGCGAACCCGGCCCTACACAATTTAACATCATACAAGTCCGAATCAAACGGACATTACATGAATTGACACACACTCAATAATTAATCCGTGTATTCATGTTCATCCGTGTAGTGCCTTCCTGATTCCTTCTACTTAATTGGAATTTCAATGATAAATTCAGTGCCTTTACCGGGTTCCGAGTGACACTGCAATTTGCCGTTGTGTTTTTCAACGACAATTTGGTGGGAAATTGATAAACCCAAACCTGTGCCTTTGCCTACGGGTTTTGTGGTAAAAAACGGGTCAAACAAACGCACAATCTGATCTTCGGGAATGCCCTGACCGTTGTCTTTGATCCGAATTAAAATGCTCTTGTCATCAATCGTTGTAGTTTGAATAATAATAGTAGGAAAGATAGAATTGGCGGTGTTTTTTGCTTGGCTGCAGCTTTCTTCCAAGGCGTCGATCGCATTTGCAAATACATTCATAAATACCTGATTTAACAGTCCGGGATGACACTTTATTTGGGGCAGTTCTCCGTATTCTTTAATCACTTTAATGCCCTGCCAGTTGGGTTTGGCTTTCAGCCGGCTGTTTAACATTAACAAGGTACTTTCTAAACCTTCGTGAATGTCGGCAGTTTTGATTTTCGCTTCGTCCGCCCGCGAGAAATTTCGGAGAGTTTGAATAATTTCTACAATTCGCTCGCATCCGGTCTGCATCGAATTGAGCAATTTTGGCAGGTCTTTTGCTAGAAATTCTAAGTCTATATCTTCGGCTTGTTGCTGAATTTTTGCTGGGGGATTTGGGTACTCTTCTTGATAGACTTGCACGATTTCTAACAAGTCGAGAACGTAGCCTCGGACGTGGCAGAGGTTGCCAGCGACAAAGCCAACTGGGTTGTTAATTTCGTGGGCAATTCCTGCTAGCACCTGTCCGAGGGAAGACATTTTTTCGGTTTGTACTAACTGCATTTGAGTTTGCTGCAATTCGCGCAAAGCTGTTTGCAATTCTTGGGATTTTTGCCGATCGCGATCGGCGGCGGCGGCCCGTTCTTCCTCAACTCCGATCGCCCCGGCAATAATTCCGATCAGCTTGCAGTCGGCTTCTGTGGGCGCGATCGACTCAGTGTAGAGAACGCACATCGCACCCACATAATTGTCGCCCAGCCGCACTGCTTGTCCCAGATAGCTTCGCAGTTGGT
The DNA here is from genome assembly GCF_036701635.1 of Microcoleus sp. N9_B4. NCBI lineage: Bacteria > Bacillati > Cyanobacteriota > Cyanophyceae > Oscillatoriales > Microcoleaceae > Microcoleus > Microcoleus sp. N9_B4. Next base: position 18,526 of record NZ_JAUBRC010000027.1, read on the forward strand.
AGCGGATAACAGCGGGATCGATTTGGCCGTAGATCGTGTTCTGCAAGTCAGGAATGGCAACAGCCCGATCGCTTCCTTTGCTACATACATCGGTGCAGATGTGGCCCTCGGCGCGATCGACCAGCGGGTAGTCCGGCGGCGCTTGCCAAGTCGCGATCGCGCGCAGCAGACCGCCGCCGATGCGGCTGTAGATAGCGCAACTTCCGCCCAAAAGCTCGCCGGCTAAGGATGTCAGGCGCTGGATGTTGTCACTGGCGTCGGTGGTGAATCCCAAAAAGCACTCGTTGATTTTGCTGAGGCGGTACTCTGCTTGCCTGCGCGCCGTCATGTCGCGGGAGTTGATCACAATTCCGTTGACAGCGGGGTCTGCTAGCAAGTTGATGCCCACGCCTTCGAGAAAACACCAAGAACCGTCAGCGCGGCGGAACCGACCTTCTAGGGCGATCGGATCGCCTGGATTTGCGATCAGTTTTTCGCCGTCGGACATCAGCGAGGGAAGGTCGTCAGGGTGGATGAAATCGACGGCAATTTGACGGGCGAGTTCAAGGGGTTCGTAGCCCAAAACTGTTTCTACAGAAGGGCTTCCGTAAACAATGCGACCGCTTTCGTCGAGAATAGTAATGATGTCGGAACTGTTGAGAATCAGCGATCGCCACTTAGCCTCATTTTGCAATAAAGCTGACTGGGCTTGTTTGCGATCGGTAATATCCTCTACCATTTGCAAAATAAACTGTGGCGTTCCCTGACTGCTGTCGATGACAGAGGCGCTGAGGCGTCCCCACCTGATGCTGCCGTCTTGGCGGAGGTAGCGCTTCTCGATTTGGTAAGCTTCGCGGGAGCCCGCGACCAATTGTTGGCGCAACTCGCGCGAACTTTGTGCGTCTTCCGGGTGCGCGCAGTCGTCGATGCCGACACCCCGCAGTTGAGCTTCCGAGATCCCCAGCATAGCTTGAAATGCCGGATTAGTGGCGATCGCAACACCTTCGAGGGTAGCCACTACCATGCCGATCGCAGCGCGTTCAAAAATTGCCCGAAACCGCTGTTCGCTGTCTCGCAAAGCTGCATCCGCTGCCATTTCCTGGGTGATGTCCCGCCCCGCCACTGCCAAACCTTTGCGCGAACCGTCGGGGTTGAACAGTGGCACTTTCCGCACTTCAAACAAATTGCTGCCGCCTGTGGGCAAGGGGACAATTTGGCGGCTGGAGGTGAGAGTGCCTGCTTGCCAGGTGGTTTCGTCGGTTTCCTGCCAAGTTAGCAGGATTTCTCTGACTCTGGGATCGGCGGCGGCAGCGAGTTCGGCAGTAGTTTTACCCTGGTAGTCTGCGGTTTCCCAGCCCAAAAGTTGGAGGGCGCAGTCGTTGGCAATCAGCCAGCGCCCCTCGCTGTCTGTGAGGTTGATCGCGTCGGGGACGGCGTTAATTGCGGTTTTCAACCAGTATTCTTGATTTCGCAGGGCTGCTTCGGCGCGCTTGCGATCGGCGATTTCGGCGACGGTTCCTTCGTAGTAAAGGATTTCGCCATCTTCGTCGCGGACTTCGCGCACGTTTTCCGAGATCCAGGTAGTGCTGCCGTCTTGGCGGCGGACGCAGGACTCAAACTCTTTCAGGGAGCCGTTTTTGCTGATTTCTGCCATAAATGAAGCGCGGCGGGTGCGATCGGCGTAAATGTTTTTTGCCGAACATTTGGCGATCAATTCTGACGGGGAATCGTAGCCGTACATTCGGGCTAGTGCGGGGTTGGCGCTGAGGTAGCGCCCGTCTGGGGCGGTTTGAAATATGCCTTCGGTGGCGTTTTCAAAGATGCTGCGGTATTTTGCCTCGGCTTGTTTGAGGGCTTCTTCTGCCTGGAAGCGATCCGTGATATCAGATTGGACGCCGATGAAGTGAGTAACGATCCCGCTGCTGTCGCGCACCGGCGAGATGGTGAGTTCGTTCCAGAAGGCGGTGCCGTCTTTGCGGTAGTTTTTCAGAACTACTTTGCAGTCGTGTTGTTCTTTCAGGGCCGCGCGGATTCGATCGACGGCAGTGCGATCGGTATCCGGGCCTTGCAGGAAGCGGCAGTTGTGCCCGATTATTTCGGTGCGATTGTAGCCTGTAATCCGCTCAAAAGCCTGGTTGCAGTAAACTATTGGCTTGTCCGGCCGGGTAGCGTCCGCGATCGCGATCCCGTTGCTGGTAGCTGCCAGGGCGCGATCGTACAGCCGAAATACTTCTTCTATTAAATTCGGTGGATTGCCGCCAGTGCGAGTCGGCGATAGCGTTTCAGAATGACTGCTTATATCGATCTGCATGAGTTTCTATAGATTGAGTTTATTGTCTATCCCGACTGGCAGCACACCCTAGAGTTTAACAGAATTGCCTATTATTTTCCGAAGGTCGAAGTTAGAAGGCTATTATGCAGGATTTTGGCGGTAAATTATACCTAAAAAAATCTGGCTTCCTTCGTTTTTTTCCTCTTAGCTTTTGCCTTGTGCCTTCTACCTTCAAAGGAATCATACTTGTTAATTTATAATAGCTGTTCCAGGGATCACTCTATCTTTGGTATGGTTTACTTGGCAGAGTGTAGGCAGATTACAAGTTCGCGCCTTTATTTTTACGACCGAATCAAAATAAGATGCCCCGAGTCTCTCTTGAAATATTTTGAATAAAAGACCTAGAACTTAAACGATTCAAACTATTCTAATAAAAAAACAGGAAAAATTAATTTTGAACGAACATAGCAAGTTCGGAAATATCGTCGATCGCGAAAGTCGGTTCTAGGGCGAGACACTGAGTGCGATCGCCATATCCGTAAGCCGCCCAACAAACATCTATCCCAGCATTTTTAGCAAACAGCAAATCAATCGCTGTATCGCCAACCATTAAAATTTGACTGTTGTCCAACTCCGGGAACAGCGGTTTAATAATCGAGTGAAAAACCGCCGGGTTTGGCTTCATAATTATTTCCCCATTATCACCTAAAATTAAATCGAAAAAACTGTGAATTTTCATTTTTTGGAGTAACACATTCACAAAAATAACGTGTTTGTTGCTGAAAACTCCCAGGCTCAATCCCGACTGACGCGCCAACTGCAATATTTGCTTTGTCCCGGTAAATAACTCTACCTGCTTTTCACCTTCCGTCCGATAATAAGAGCGGTAAGTTTCAACCCATTCAGGAATTGCGCTTTCCTCGATCGCCGGATGGAGGATTTTAAAACTCTTTGGTAAATTGATGCCGATCGTACCTATAATAGTATCAGCAGGAGGCGGGGCAATATAGTAACTTTCAAAAGTTTTGGTAAAGCAAAATACAATAGCTTTGTGAGTAATTGCCAAAGTGCCGTCGAAGTCGAAAATAATTAACTTGTACTGACTCATCATCCGTTCCCAATGTGAATTATAATTTTTTAGCCTTCAAGAGGTCAACATGAGTGTCACCGAAAAACCCGAACTTCTAGTAACAGATTTTACAGATTTCCCAGGCCACACTCAATTACCCGACTCCGACGGTACTTTTGTAAAAAACTTTCAAGAACATCCTCAAAGCATCCTGTTAACAACATCCGTTCGACCCATTTTAGACCAAATTCATCCCGACGGACAATACTGCATCGGTCATTCGATTTTAGATTTTAGATTTTAGATTTTGGATTGACCCCACGGATAAATTCGGGGGCTTGAGGATTTGAGATTTTAGATTTTGGATTGATTCCACGGATAAATCACGTGGCGGGTACCATCAAGAAATTCGCTTGTCAAGATTCCGGCATTTATTGGCGAGTCCCGCAACCCCCAGAACCCCTAGCCAGAGGAGCTGAAGCACCGGATTGGTTTTACGTGCCCGAAGTGCCGCCAACTCTTGACGGAAATATGCGGCGTTCCTATGTGATGTGGAAAGAATTAATGCCGCCGTTAATTATACTAGAATTTGTCTCCGGAGATGGCAGCGAAGAAAGAGATAAAACTCCAAAAAAAGGCAAACTCTGGATTTACGAGCGGATTATTCGACCTGCTTTTTACGGAATTTATGAAGTTAAAAAAGCCAAAATAGAATGCTATCATTTGGTAGAAGATAGATTTGAGTTAATGTCAGAAAATCAGCGCGGACATTACCAAATCGAGCCAATGGGATTGGAATTAGGCATTTGGCAAGGAATTTATCAGGGCGTAGAATTGCCTTGGATGCGCTGGTGGGATGCTGAGGGGAATTTGCTGCTGGCTGCTGATGAACGAGCCGAACAAGCGGAATTGGCAGTCGAACAAGCGCAGTCAGAAGCAGAACAAGAACGGCAAAGGCGAATAGAAGCCGAGCAGCGAATTCAAGCCTTAGAAGCGCGTTTGCGAGAGCTAGAAGGAGGCTAAAATCCGAATCAAGAGGGCGGGTTTATTAAAATATTGGTGTGAGAGAATTAAATGGCTGGTAAAACCCGCCCATACCCACATATTTTTTATCGTTTACGCAGATATTTTTTTCTTTTCTCCGGTTTGTCGTATGGGAATTTTAAAAATTACCACTTCTAATCCAGAAGCTGCTTGTATTATTTGATAAGTATTTTGTAGCTTTGTGTAGAATCTATGGCACTAATTGTTCAGAAATATGGCGGAACCTCGGTTGGTACAGTCGATCGCATTCTGGAAGTAGCCAGACGAGTTGTAAAAACAGCACAGCTTGGCAACTCTCTGGTTGTCGTACTTTCGGCGATGGGCAAAACCACCGACGGTTTAGTTAAACTCGCCAAGGAAATTTCCGCAAATCCCAACAAGCGGGAAATGGATATGTTGCTTTCCACTGGGGAACAAGTCTCGATCGCACTTTTGAGCATGGCATTGCAGGAAATGGGACAGCCCGCAATTTCCCTCACCGGCGCCCAAGTCGGCATTGTCACCGAAGCCGCCCACACCCGCGCCCGGATTTTGCGAATCGATCCCAATCGGCTTGAGAGTCAGTTAAAAAGCGGTAAAGTCGTTGTGGTTGCGGGTTTCCAAGGTATCGCCGATGCCGGAGAATTGGAAATTACCACCTTGGGCCGTGGCGGTTCCGACACGACAGCAGTTGCCCTCGCGGCAGCGCTGCGGGCCGACAGATGCGAAATTTATACCGACGTGCCCGGAATTCTGACTACAGATCCGCGCTTGGTTGCCGACGCGCAATTGATGGACGAAATCACTTGCGACGAAATGCTGGAATTGGCGAGTTTGGGCGCAAAAGTCCTCCACCCGCGCGCGGTAGAAATTGCCAAGAATTACGGCGTGCCCCTGGTAGTGCTTTCTAGCTGGAGTGACGCCCCCGGTACGCGGGTAGTGTCCCCACCCCCGCAACCCCGGCCTTTGGAGGGCTTGGAGCTCGCAAAAGCGGTCGATGCGGTGGAATTTGACTTAGATCAGGCGGGGGTGTCGCTACTGCGTTTGCCCGATCGCCCCGGCGTAGCAGCGCGGTTGTTTGGTGCGATCGCCCAACAAAACCTCGATGTAGACTTAATTATTCAGTCAATTCATGAAGGAAATACTAATGATATTGCCTTCACCGTGACGCGAAAATCTCTGCAACAAGCTACTGCGGTTGCAGATGCAATTATCCCCACCCTCGGCAAGAATTCTCGCCCCGAATTGGGAGAACCGGAAGTGAAAGCAGAAGAGCGGCCAATAGCTAAAGTTAGCATTGCGGGTGCGGGAATGATCGGTCGTCCGAGGGTAGCGGCGCAGATGTTTAAGACTTTAGCGGATGCGGGAATTAACATTCAAATGATTTCTACATCCGAGGTGAAAGTTAGTTGTGCGATCGATGCCGAAGATTGCGATCGGGCCGTTGCCGAACTCTGCAAAGCATTTGATGTCGCCAACTCCCCTATTGGACTCCATTCATCATCCCACAAACCGCCCGCAGTCCGCGCCGTTGCGTTGGATCTCAATCAAGCGCGTCTCGCAATTCGCCAATTGCCCGATCGACCCGGAGTAGCAGCAAAACTGTTCGGACTTTTAGCCGAGGAAAATATCAGCGTAGATACAATTATTCAGTCGCAGCGCTGCCACAATATCGACGGCATATTAACTCGCGACATTGCATTTACCGTAGCACAAATTGACGCCGAAGCTGCTAAAAACGCCCTCGAAAAAGCCGCCCCAGAATTCGGATGGGGCGAAGTAGCAGTCGATACACAAATTGCCAAAGTTAGCGTTGTCGGTTCCGGGATGGTAGCGCATCCGGGAGTAGCGGCAAAGATGTTTGAAGCGCTTTCCCGGCACCAAATCAACATCCAAATGATTGCAACTTCCGAGATTAAAATTAGCTGCGTTGTGGATGAGGCACAAGGTGTAACTGCTTTGAAAGCAATTCACGCAGCCTTTGAACTTGCCGGCACTGAAAGAATCCAAGTTCCCGCCTAATCAAGTAGGGACACGGCACTGCCGTGTCCTTGCAAATATCGAGGACACGGCAATGCCGTTTCCCTACAATTAAGTGAGGTAGGGAAACGGCATTGCCGTGTCCTAACTTTGGGTAACTTTAGTCATTCTCTTCAGCTTCTTGTGAAATTAAAGTCATTGCTTGATTAATAAGTGCCTCTTGATTCACTAACTGCGACAATTCTCTTGGTTCATAACGCCCTTCTTCCACTTCTAGGGAAGCTTTGTTAATAGCTTGTCGATACGCCATTTCTAAAACAATGAGTAACTCTTCTATAGGTAAGTAAAATCCCGCGCCTCTCGGTCGCTTATTTTCCTCCTGAATTTCTAGAACCGAGTTCCGAATCGAGATATCCCAAGAGCGAGTTGTGCGATTTTCAGCTTGCTGTTTAATCAGATGCAATAGTAAAATAACTGCATAGCTGCGAATAGTTTTAATGATGTCTTTTTTGCTCATTTCTTCTAGTTCTTCAACTATAGCTAATGACCCAGGTATATCCCCTTTGAGCAGTAAGCTTTTTAAGGTGAGTAATTCTTCCATGACGACTATATCTATCTTGGGTGACTTATATTATAGCTCAAAGTTAGCGCTTGGTTAATTCTCAAATTCTTTAATAATAAAGTTAATCTCAAGTAAGAGTGTTAACTAGAGTCTCAACTGGTTCCAGAATTCGGGACTGTGGACATCTTTGTAGTTCCTTCTTTTCATCATACAATAAATTTTGACTTAATATTTCTTTGGCGATCGCCTCCACAACCGGCACACAAACCGAATTCCCGATTTGCTTGTAACTTTCCCCTGCACTCGGATAACTTTTAAAATCTTCAGGAAAACCCATAAGACGGTAACATTCCTTCAGCGTCAACTTTCTCACCATATCTTGCGAAGGAATGTAGATAAAAAACCTGCCAGATGTTTCTTGCGAAGGAATTGTCGGATGCACTCCATCTACCGAATAAATGCGATTAGGCTGTCTGTGAACTCTCGATAAATGTTCTGTATTCGGCCTCACGCCAGTTTTCCAAGTACCTTTATTTCTGTAACCTACAAATACAAGTCCCGAATCTTGCTTTCTCGGAGACTCAATTAAAGTATACTCGGATTTATCCAATATTTCAAAATCCCCTGTCTCGTCTAGAAATTCCCAGAGTTTTGGAGTCAACTGGGTTTTAAGCCTAGAAAAATTGAATGGTTTATCTTGAGTTGCAATAATAAATATTCTTTCACGATGTTGAGGAATTCCAAAGTCTTTAGCATTCAGAATTTTGTAATTCACGCTGTATCCCAAATCTTCAAGACTGGCAATAATTACTTTTAATGTATTTCCCTTGTCGTGATGAATTAAGTGCTTGACATTTTCGAGAACAATAACTTGAGGTTGCTTGATTTTGATGATTTTACAAATCTCAAAAAATAGCGTGCCTCTAGTATCTTCAAAACCGAGCTTTTTGCCACAGATGCTAAAAGGTTGGCACGGAAACCCGGCGACTAAAATATCAAAGTCTGCTAAATCGGCGGGATTGATGTTACTGATGTCGGCAAAAGGAACCTCGCCGAAGTTTTCTGTGTAAACTTGTCGGCATTTGCTGTTTATCTCGCAGGAAAAAACGCATTCAAAGCCAAATTTTTCAAACCCTTGTCTGAAACCTCCTATTCCTGAAAATAAATCTATAAATTTCATATATAACTTCATGTAAAATGTTACTCAAATTCATGGTAACATATTTGGTTTGTCTCTCTTTTTCACTCTGCTTTTTCTGCGTTCTCTGCGGTTCATTCTATCAAGTTCAACAAGTCTTGTGACACTCCTCAATCTTATACAGATCGTTAAAAGTCGCACAACCCCGCGCCGGACACGGCAATGCCCTGTCCCCACAGATATCGCGTAGAATGTCGATCGCCCGAAACTTTCCCCCGCATTCAACCAACCAATGTCCCAAACTTGTCCCGCAGCCGACTAAACTAGAAATAGCAAAAAAATATAGCTATTGTTTACTTTCTTTCCCCAACCATGAGTCAAACCTTGGAAAACCTCACCGCAATCGATGACAACCTATCCAAACGCCACCTCGATCTCGATCCAGGCGGCTACTTCATCATCTATCTCGATCGCGAAACCAGCTTAATTTGTGCCAAACATTTCACCAACATCATCGACGATCGAGGCCTCGCCGTCGATCCCGAAACCGGCAAACCCATCCCCGCCCGCGGCAAGGTAGAACGCACCCAATCCACACTTTTTACCGGCAGAACCGCCAAAGAACTTTGCGTCAAAATCCTAGAAGAAACCCGCCCCAACCCGGTGACAATGTTAGATCACGCGGCTTATCTGGGACGGGAATTTGTACGGGCAGAAATTGCATTGTTGGGCGATCGAGAATACGTTCAAGATTAGTCGAAGCATCAACGGTTTAAAAACCTCGCTGTCAACAGTCAACAGTCAACAGTCAACTGTTCAAGAAAAACCTTGATACCAGAAATAAGTCACCATCGGAATCACTGTCGCCAACACCAACAGCACAACCACAACAACTGTGGCATTGCCCTGGTCTGTTTCTTCAGCTTTTTTAAACGTGCCTTCAACTTGAATGTTGTCAACAACTTCAGGAGGACCCGGATCGGGTTCGCCCGACAAAACAGTTGCAATGCGCGTAGTTGCAGCCGCAAATGCCTCGTTGTATTTATTGGCTTCCCGCAGCGGCACTTGCACGGTTTCTCCAGCTACACTCTGGGCAATTTCATCGGTTAGCAGGGACTTAACCCCTTCGCCGGTGCGAATTGCCGCGCTGTTGGTAACAGTGTCGAGAACGAGTAAAATTTGATTAGTCTGGTCTTCCTTTGCTGGAAACCACTGTTCAAACAGTTGGTCGGTGAAAGTGGCAGCCGTTTCACCGTAGTCTAAGCGGTGGATGGTGACAAATCTGACTTGTTTCCCTGTTTTGTTTTCCAGGTTGTCGAGCACGCTGCTGATATTGCTTTCGCTACTGCGGCTGAGCACGTCGCCTTTGTCGAACACCCAAGTTCGATCGCCCGCCGACAACACCGGTATTTCGTAAACGCCCGTCGCCAATGCCGGCAATACCGCCATCTGGGATGCGATTAGGACGATCGCGATCGTCGCTGCCAAAGGTTGGAGATATTTTCTCCAGTTAAATAATTGCTTCAGGAGTCTAGTCATGAGGTTAACCGTAAAACTGACTTTTTTCCAAAAATACTATAGAAACCCCCGTAAAATTCATTTTATGCAGGGCAATATTTACAATTAGCTAGCCAGTGGAACTCCCCGCCCGATTATTTTAGGATTCTAACTATGGAACCAGCAGACACTTATAAAGGTTGGATTATTCAATCCCAGAAAGTCTTCTACGTCGAGGTTTGGGATAGTCGCGGCAACCGCCACGTCGCCGTCCAAAATGCCAAGACTGAGGAGGAAGCTTTGGAATTGGCAAAAAAGTGGATAGACAAATATGAGTCAAAACCCGGAAGAATGCCGATCGACGTACCCCATCCTTTCGGAGACATGATCGATATGCCATTTTGAAGTCAGTAGTCAGTAGTCAGTAGTCAGTAGTCATTAGTCAGTAGTCAGTAGTCATTAGTCATTAGTCATTAGTTGGTTGCTACAAATTACCAATTGCCACTAACCCATACAAATTACTCCTTACCCCTTACCAATAGTCATTAGTTATGGGTTATTGGTTAGTTACTACCAATTTCCAATTCCCCATTACCAAGGACTACTGGCGAAAGCAAGCCGTCTGCTAAGAAATCCCTCGCAATTTCCGTGTATTTTTCACTAAACTTCGAGCAAATTCATCGAACCTTTCGGACAGTTTTTCATCCAACAATTTACCATCAGGACTAAAAGCTTTCCAAGCTTGTCCGATCGCAATTTGTTCGGGAATTACCCAAGCGTGCACCCATCTCAAAATGGTTCGCAAATCGTTGAGTGCGTTGCTGTTAACTTGCCCTCCCAAAACGCTAATCCCACCCGCAACTTTCCCGTCCAAATGCTCAAAACTCATCAAATCCAGGGCATTCTTGAGAGCACCGCTGACGCTACCGTGATACTCCGGCGTTGCCAAAATCAAGCCGTCGGCTTGCTTAACCGCATTCTGCAGCTTTTCCACATCCGGGTAATCGCGATAATCATTCTCACCGTTGCAGAAGGGCAGATTGAGCGATCGCAAATCCAATATTTCAACTTCCGCGCCCAGGGTCTGCGCTCGTTCTGCTGCCACCTTCAACGCTAACTGGCTGTAGGAGCCAGCCCGCAAACTTCCACCAATGCCGACAATTTTTACCATAAAGCTTAAAAACAATAACTGCTTTACTAAAGCGTACTCATTACGAGTATGATTAACATAGCAAGTTCGATCGGCAACTGTCAATCGATTTGAGATTTGAGATTTGAGATTTGAGATTTGAGATTTGAGATTTACGGAGGGGGCCGAGAAACCGGGTTTTTTGAGCAAAATCCTTGGTTATAGCCCGCAGATTAGGTAAAAAACCCGGTTTCTTGAGCAGAAGTGGGTAAGTTCAGTGGACGGGGCCGAGAAACCGGGTTTTTTGAGCAAAATCCTTGGTTATAGCCCGCAGATGAGGTAAAAAACCCGGTTTCTTGAGGATCCGTGGATTCAAAACCACCCTCAAGAGGGGCCTCTTAAGATGCCCGCGAGAGATAACCCCATCCAACACCCGCCATCTTGTTAAAATAAATGAACGTATCAAACCACAAGCGGTCAATCTTGGCAGTCTTCAACCTTGGGCAAAGCAATATGAAAAATTCTTGGAAACACGCATGGCTGGGGCATCTAGCTGTAAACAAAGACAAGTCGAGCCAGAATCCTAAAAAATCAATTCCAGGACGGAATCTTTGGCGCATCCTGGGCAGTTTGGTGATTTCTCAAGGAATATTGCTCTCGACCCCGGTGTTTGCCGACAGCGCGCCAAACACCATGAGTTACAGCCAACTGATCGACAACATAGAAAAAGGGCAAGTCAGTAAAATCGAAGTAGACGAAACTCAAAAAACTGCCAAGGTTAGGCTAAAAAATCAAAAAAGCGATCAAACCCAATCAGTTAGTCTGTTCGACTACAACAACCGAGAACTGTACTCGCAAATCCGCGCCAAAAAGATTGACTTTGAAGTCAAACAAACAGCCGACAACGCCGCCGCAGTCAGTTTAGTAGTAAACTTGCTAGTGATTTTTGCAGTGTTGGCAGTGCTGATGGCAATCCTGCGCCGATCGACCCAATCTCAAGGAAATGCCATGAACTTCGGCAAATCCAGAGCCCGTTTCCAAATGGAAGCCAAAACCGGCGTGATGTTCGACGACGTAGCAGGCATCGAAGAAGCTAAAGAAGAACTGCAAGAAGTCGTAACCTTCCTCAAAAAACCCGAACGCTTCAACGCCATCGGCGCAAAAATTCCCAGAGGAGTTCTGTTAATCGGGCCTCCAGGAACCGGCAAAACAATGTTGGCAAAAGCCATCGCAGGCGAAGCAGCCGTCCCCTTCTTCAGCATCTCCGGTTCCGAATTTGTCGAAATGTTTGTCGGAGTTGGCGCCTCCCGCGTCCGCGACTTGTTCCGCAAAGCTAAAGAAAATTCGCCCTGCATCGTCTTCATCGACGAAATAGACGCCGTAGGAAGGCAGCGCGGCGCTGGTATCGGCGGCGGCAACGACGAACGCGAACAAACTCTCAACCAGTTGCTGACAGAAATGGACGGCTTTGAGGGTAACAGCGGCGTGATTGTGATTGCAGCTACTAACCGGCCCGACGTGCTCGATACCGCCCTGCTGCGGCCCGGCAGGTTCGATCGACAAGTAACGGTAGATTTACCCAGTTACAAAGGGCGTTTGGGGATTTTGCAAGTTCACGCGCGCAACAAAAAACTCGACCCAGAAGTTGCCCTAGACACGATCGCCCGCCGCACTCCCGGCTTTTCGGGCGCTGACTTGGCAAACTTGCTCAACGAAGCAGCTATTCTCACAGCGAGGCGTCGCAAAGACACGATTACTAACTTAGAAGTTCACGACGCGATCGACCGGATCACGATCGGGCTTACGCTCAACCCGCTGCTCGACAGCAAGAAAAAGTGGATGACAGCATACCACGAAGTCGGACACGCCCTAGTCGCGACCATGCTCAAAAATGCCGACCCGGTGGAAAAAGTAACGATTATTCCGCGTTCCGGCGGGGTCGAAGGCTTTACTAGCTTTGTGCTCGACGACGAAATGCTCGACAGCGAAGGTTTGAGGAGTCGGGCTTTGCTGTTAAACCGAATTAAAGTAGCTTTGGGGGGACGGGCGGCGGAGGCAGAAATTTATGGCGATGCTGAAATCGACACCGGTGCCGGTAGTGATCTCAGAAAAGTTAGCAGTCTCGCCAGGGAGATGGTAACGCTTTATGGAATGTCGGATTTGGGGCCTGTGGCTTTGGAAAGTCCGAACAATGAGGTGTTTTTGGGCCAAAACTGGAATTCGCGATCGGAGTATTCCGAAGAAATGGCAATCAAGATCGATCGCCAAGTCCGGGAAATTGCCTTTGACTGCTACGAAGAAGCTCGCCGAATTATCCGCGAAAACCGCGCTTTGGTAGACAAACTTGTCGAAGCGCTGTTGGATGAAGAAACAATCGACGGCGACGAATTCCGCCAAATTGTCGATCGCTACACCGAGGTAAACAAAAAAGAGTTGGCACCAACCTAAAGAGTCATTAGTCATTAGTCATTGGTCATTAGTCATTAGTTATTCAAGTTTGTAGTGAGGACTAAAGTCCTCATTACCGACAAAATAAGGACTTTAGTCCTTACTACAAACCAAGAAAAATGACTAATGACTACTAACTAATGACTACTAACTAATGACTAATGACTAATGACTACTAACTAATGACTAATTAAGATTGTTGCGCGTACATTTCCCGGAGTACCAAAGCCGGGTCTACCCAGCGGCCGCCGTACTTCAATCCCCAGTGCAAGTGAGGCCCACTCGTGCGGCCGGTCATCCCAACTCTGGCAATTCTCGCACCCGCAGGCACTGTTTGACCCTGCCAAATTTGCAAAGTACCTTCGCGATCGGTATAATAACGCCCGCCGTTAGCCGTTAGCACTCGGCCTCTGAGGTGACAGTAGATGTGTTCCCAATTTCCCGATCGCACCACCATACCAGTGCCGCACCGGCCATCTTCCCAAACTTCCACAATTTGCCCGCCCCACCAATTGCGGATATAGCTGCCTTCCGGGGCGGCCAAGTCCAAACCGTAATGAAAATCCCCGCCACGGGGGCCGAAGGGGGAAGTGTATGTTTCAAAGTTTTCGACTGGAAAAGAAGCTTCTTGCCACAAATTACCCGTCGCTACTCTGCTTGGTAAGCCTGACTGAGCTTTGACCACCTGCTGCTGCAAATAAGGGCTAATCAACACAATGCCGATCGAAAGTGCCAGCAGCAGCATCTGTCTGAGACGAAAAAAGCGTTTTGCCGTCAGCGGGCCTCTAGAGTCTTGCAGGATTTTTTTCACGGCTCAAAGTTAAATGTGTGTGGGAGTGTGCGTTGTCTGTTAGGCTCACATCTTGCACCCTTGTCAATAAAGCTTTCAGGGGCGGGCTTTCCGGCCCAACCCCTACTCCCCACAAAAAAATCATTCTTTGTGGAACGGGCATCTTGCCCGTTTCTCAGAAGGGTGCAAAATGTAAGTTATGCCAATTCGCTGCAAGATTGGCTTTGAGCTCTACCCGCGATCGCGAATCAGTTTATCAACAACGTGTATCTTACTCCATCCAAAACCCGTGTCAAGGCTTCCGGGTAAATGCCCAGGGGTAATAAAAAAAAATTGGCCGAGGAATTCCTGCTGCGGTTGAATTCGATCGAGCTTTTGCTTGACACTATAGTTAAGTTCGGGGATTTTGGATAACATCCAAAATCTCAAATTCATCACAAACATCAAGCAATGCTTACTGAAATTTTTCCCTTTAGTTTTGCCATAGACGCAACTGCGATCGCCGGTGCGTCCTTGTGGTCTTTGGCCCTATACTGGGGCCTGTCGCCCCTCACAGAATGGGTAATCCTGCAACTCAACCGCTGGATGAATTTTGCCGAGAGATCCCTCTACACCTCGGAAGCCGAGTTTGAAAGAACCCGCCAAGCCAGAGAAGCCCAAAATGCGTTTTACGCTTCGCTGTTGAGCATTGTACCCTTTTTGATTGTGGGGGGATTGTGCAATTGGGGCGTCGAATTGTCTCTGGGCGCTGGTTGGGCGGTATCTATGGGTACGATCGCCTGTATTGGCGGCGGCGTGTACGAGCTCGGCCGCCGAGACGGCGAGGAGTCTTAGGGGATTTTGGATTTTGGATTTTGGACAGGACTTACGCGCAGGTAGTTAGAAACCTGGTTTTTGCGACAATATTTCGTTGTCACCCGCAGATTCGCTAAAAAACCCGGTTGCTGTTTCTTTTCTCGAAGCGCGTAATTCCTGTATGATTGTCGCTCAAAAATTAGGATGTAAAGCTATGAAACTCAAGTGGTTGATCCCTGCAATTATCTCATCTTTTTCGATCGTTGTTATTCCTGCGAAAGCGGCTGAAACCCGGTGCGGATGGTTAATAAATCCCACGCCTGCTAATTGGTATCTCAAAGACAAAGATGCTCAGTGGACTATCTCGGTGCAAGGGGGATATCAAGCCGGAGGAATGAACAATATTCCTCCTTTTAACGACGATGAATATGTCAAAACTAATGTTAACTATGGATATGGCTGTGCTTGTTTAAATGTGGTGACAGATAGAAATCGAATGAGAATTACCACGATACAAGGTGGTGAACAATTACCACTCTCGACTTGTCGAAAAGATCCGAATTTGCCAAAAATTCGTTAGTTGTGGCGAAACAATACAATTTTTTTAACTCAGTAAAATGAACTTTCAACCCGAATTAACATCATTAAATCAAGCCCGCGCCACATTTAAAAAAAATTGGGGATACGACGACTTTCGCCCGCCCCAAGCAGAAATTGTCAGCAGTTTGCTAGCAGGAAAAGACACGCTGATAATTATGCCGACAGGTGGTGGCAAATCCATCTGCTTTCAACTGCCAGCTTTGTTACAAACAGGCTTGACTTTGGTGGTTTCGCCCTTAGTCGCCTTGATGGAAAATCAAGTGCAAGAATTGCGCGATCGCAATTTACCCGCTTCCCTCCTACACAGTCAATTGCCAACAGCGCAGCGCCGACAAACTATGCAATCGCTGCAACAAAACAAATTAAGATTGCTGTACCTGTCTCCCGAAACATTACTCAGCAAACCTGTTTGGGAAATTATCAGTCAGCCGCACATTCAAATTAACGGTTTAATATTAGATGAAGCTCACTGTTTAGTACAATGGGGTGATACTTTTCGACCAGCTTACCGCCGTTTGGGAACAGTGCGGCCGGCTTTGTTGAAAGCTAAACCAGCAAACAGTAAAATTGCGATCGCAGCTTTTACCGCTACCGCCAACCCGGAAGCACAGCAGACAATCAAAAATGTCTTGCAACTGCAAAAACCAGAAGCCTTTCTGCTAAGTCCCTACCGTTCTAACCTGCACCTGCAAGTGCAGACAGTCTGGACGCCGAGAGGACGAAAACAGCAGTTATTAACTTTTATTAAAGCTCGACAAAAACAAGCAGGTTTAGTCTATGTCCGCACCCGAAAAGATAGCGAAAGCTTGGCGGATTTGTTGGAAGCAGCAGGTTATGAAACAGCAGCATATCATGCAGGTTTAAGTCCAGAATCACGACGACAAATAGAAACAGCTTGGCTGAACAATGAGCTTAAATTCGTGACTTGTACTTCAGCATTCGGTATGGGGATTAATAAGCCTGATGTCCGGTGGGTTGTTCATTATCAAGCACCTTTGCTATTATCGGAATACATTCAGGAAATTGGTAGAGGCGGACGCGACGGCAAATCGGCGATCGCCCTGACATTGATTAGCGAACCTACGGGTTTGCTTTATCCTGAAGATAAACAAAGAGGGCAATTTTTTCAAGATAAACTGCGATCGCAATACCGAGAAGCTCAGCAATTAGCCAAAAAACTGCCAGTTAAAGGTGATATAGAAGCAGTTTCCCGCGAATTTCCCGAAAGTGCGATCGCCCTTTCAATCTTGCACAGTAGCGGACAATTAACATGGCAAGATCCTTTTAATTATGCGATTAATAAATCTCCCCAGCACAAAGCGGAAAAATCAAATTTTACCGCAGCGGAAGAAATGGCAAAATATCTCAAACATCGCGAGTGTAGGTGGCAATTTTTGCTGCAAGCTTTTGGGTTTGCCAAGGAAGCTAAATCAATGCGCTGCGGCCACTGCGACAATTGTCGATAGAATTGACGATTATACTCAAGCGACTTAACCACTCCGACCAAAGAAACCGGGTTTTTTACCCAGTCTGCGGGCCCAAATGAAGTATTGCTATGAAAAAACCCGGTTTCTCGCTACCCGTGCGATCGCGAACTAACTCACAGATGTTATGATTAAGATATTTGCTTTACACACTTGGCAAAAAATAGTAAAAAGTTAATGATAGAAACAGACACTGCGGCACAGATTTACACAGTAGAAAATACAGAGGAATTCGATCGCAGTAATGTCAATCAGCGATTAGATATTTGGCTGTCAAACCAGATACCGGACTTATCCCGATCGCGAATCCAAAGCCTCATATCACAAGGTAATGTCAAAGTCAACGACGAAACCTGCACATCGAAAAAAATATCAGTAAAAACGGGCGATCGCATCCACCTCACATTACCCGAAACCCAGCCCACAAAGTTGCAGCCGGAAGCAATTCCCCTCGACATTCTCTACGAAGACGACAGCCTAATTATCATCAACAAACCAGCCGGATTAGTCGTCCACCCAGCCGCCGGACACCAAGACGGTACATTAGTCAACGCCCTCTTAGCCCACTGTCCTCTAGCAGAAATAGGCGGAGTTCAGCGACCGGGAATCGTGCACAGATTAGACAAAGATACAACAGGTGCGATCGCGATCGCCAAAACCGACATCGCCCACCAACACCTGCAAGCCCAACTCAAAGCCAAAACCGCCCGCCGCGAATATTTAGGCATAGTTTACGGTGCTCCTAACACCGAAACAGGCACAGTAGACTTACCCATCGGGCGGCATCCCACAGACCGCAAAAAAATGGCAGTAGTACCAGTAGAAAAAGGCGGTCGCCCCGCAGTTACTCACTGGACAATCAAAGAAAGAATCGGCAACTATTGCTTAATGCACTATCAATTAGAAACCGGCCGCACCCATCAAATTCGCGTGCATACAGCCGAAATAAAACATCCGATTGTGGGCGACCCGATGTACAGTTCCAACCGTTCTATCGGCGTCAATTTAACCGGACAAGCCCTCCACGCATGGCGGCTGACATTGCAGCATCCTGTAACAGGAGAATTAATAGAGGCGATCGCACCTTTGCCCGATCAATTCAACACTTTGTTGAAAATATTGAGGTTACGGGCTAATATTTGATAATTGGTATAGCAGTCGCCAAAGCTGTTATGGCAAGTGGCTATCAGGCGTTGAGAATTTTATCTACCTTGATTGCTTTGTTCAACATTCCCTCCAGGATATTGTTTCTACCTTAACTTTTTTTAATAACACAAGTATCACTTAGATGCTAGTGCAAGTCTGGGATGGTACTGCTATGTGCAAATTTGTTGATGTCGAACATATCAATGTAGCCGTTTATCTCATTTCTCCCAATCTTATCTACTTTTATAGGTGCGATCGAGTTCTTGCAACCTTGACACCAGATTGCCCAGTTCCAGGACGTAAGCACCCCTAATCTTCTTTTTGTTGCTAAAACTCACCTTGGCATCGCTAAATACAACTACTGGAGTGACCTTGGTTAACTTCTTAGCTTTTTTGATAGCCGTAGCTTGGTTGGCAATCTGTGCCAGAAAATCTTTCTTAAAATCTATCAATTTCCCGTCGTAAGATAGACGCTTGAGCACATCCCCATCCAACTGAACTACGGTTGAGTGAGACTTCACATCAAGGATAAAATTGACTCCTTTAGGCGATCGCAGCCACACATCGATATCGCCTACTTGCGGCAATCTTAAATTGTACTCAGCTATCCATCCAGATTGGATTAGGGACTCCAAAACTTGCTGAATCTTTTCTTCACCACAGGCCCCTTGGTCAAATCTCTGAGACGACTTCCAAAACGTTTTCCCGTCCTCAATGAACGGAAGGGCGATTAATGCCCCTATCACAAGAACTGCGACCAAAAATAAAGGAGAAAAAGGTGCTACCGCGTATACCAGCAGTGGCAACAACACCAACCCTGTTGCCGCACCGTACCTGTATAAGGCTTTGGTACGAAGCTGTTGAGCATGGCGACGCAAAGATTTTCCAGCACCTTCGTTATATTGCGGCTGCATAAATGCACCTATGCACTTATAGTTAACAATGAGAAAAGGTCGAATTATTTTTCTTCCTAATAACTAATGACTAATGACTAATGACTAATAACTAATGACTAATAACTAATGACTAATAACTAATGACTAATGACAAAAAATTATGAGTCCCGAGTTTTGGATTCCAAGTTTATCAAAAAACTCAAACCTCAAAACTCAAGACTCAAAACTCTCTCAGCTTAAAAGCCGATCGATTCAGTCGATCGCCCGACACAAATAATCGCATCAGGGCAGCATCAATTACCGGCGACGGGGAACCATCGTCTCGATATTGATATTAGCTAGAGGCACGCGCTGCGGCGGAGTAGCAGGCATGGGCATATTGCGCGCCATACTCAAATAATTCGACGGATCGCCAGCCTTCGGTTGCTGTTCTTGAGGAACAAAACGGCGCACGCCAGTCTGCCAGATGATTTGCGGGAAGCCAAGCTGCGAACGGTGGTATTCGCTGTAGCGGGGCGTCTTCAAGTTGAAAGGAGTGTCTCCTCCAACTCGCTGAGGCAAAATTCGGCGCTGCTGGTAAGGTACTGTATCGTAGCCGAACTTATCCAGGTACTCTTCGCTATTGACCAACTCGTCAATAAAGCCTTGAGGCCCCTTATTGGCTACCACGATCGACCACGCAATCTTTTCGCGCTCGCTGTACACATCCCGGCCCAAAATGCGCTGCACGCACATTTCTACAAACCGGTAATTGCTGTTAGTTTGATAATTCCGCTCCAAGAAAGGAGAAGAAGTCGCCAAACCGCGAATAAAGTCCCGCACAGTAATTTGGCCGAACTTGAGTTGCGACTCCAAAGACTTTTGGCGGTTGCTCTTGAGGATTTGGTGTTCGCTGTAAATCTGGCGATATCCAGCCCAAATCAAATTTTCCATGTCTCCAGACGAGAGCACATTTTCAGTTGTGAAAATTCTCGGCTGCTCGTCGCTCCCCACTTCAAAACCAGCAACGCGCTGGTTTTGGCTGTTGGGGGCGTAGCTTAATAAAGGAAGCGCCACGTTAAAATCTCCGTTATCTCAAATTTCAGAAATAGTTGACACCGTGAGCTGCCAGCAAAACGGATACAACTAACCAACATACAGATTAGGGGATTCCCGCAATCTAAATCTGATTTTCCTGAATTTTTGCAACAATCTGTAACATTTGTTGACTTTGGGGAAGTCATTAGTCAGCAGTCATTCGTCATTAGTGAGCAGTCAGCAGTCGGCTGAGTCTCGAAACGACGCCAAAGTATTAACCAATGACTAATGACCAATGACTAATGACTAATGACTAAATTACCAGCCCAGAGCCGAATAAAACTCGCTGGCGGGCACTTGAGCTCCTGCTGCTTCTGATGTTGCATCCGAGTCTGGTTGCACCCTAATTTCGGTACAAAAAGTCGATGTGCTGAAACCGCCAAAGCGCTTTACGGTACTCGTCCGCATCCGCACGTTCGGATTAGCAAACCAAAAACGCTCGATCGAACTCATCGTCTCGTATTCGGTAATCAGCAGCAGCCCATCCTCGTCATCCATCTCAAAACGGCCAGCCACCGGCACAATTTCCGCATAGCCCCGTTCGCGCAACATCAAGCCCTGCCGGGGATTTTCAGGATCGGGGACGATCGCGAACACCGTAGACCCTTTATGATTCTCATCATCCTTATCCCACGCCATCGAGCCGTGCCAAGTCACAAAAGCCCCCCCAGCAGCCCGGCTCGGATCGACTTCGTGCATCTTGCAAATCTCGGCGACTCTCGCGTCATCCGCACCCAACGCCGTTACCTGAATATTTGAATCCCCAATCTCCGCTTGGCGGAAAGCGAGGTGGTGAGTGCTGCGCTGAGAACGCCACTCCCCAGCACTGCTTTGAAAAAACTCCATGGCATCCATACAAACTAGCTCCTTTGGCTTAGGCTTCCCTGTCTTTACGCCTTTTTATGATAAGGCTCCCCCCACTTAGATGTACTTTTGCTACACAAATTAGTCTCAAAATGTGTACTTTGGACATATTGTCAAGTGAATGTTATGATAGTTTACAATGTAGGAGACACAACAAATCCTGCGAAACGTCATTCCGATCAATTTCGCATCAATCTCAGCAAACTGGAGGAGCGATTTATGGATATGCCTACAACCAGCCTCAGCATGGAACAGCAGTTCAAACTTCAAGTGCTGCGCGAAGAAGTCAAAAGGTTAAGCCAAGACCAAGCTCAGGAATACTTGCTCGAAGTTATGCGGCAAAACATGGTAAAAGAAAACCTGTTAAAGCATTGGATGAAGAATATGTGAACCCTTCGAGCATTTCTTCACAAAAATCAGTGGCTTGTATCTGCAAAAAGTACGATCGACTCACATCTTGCACCATTGTCAAGAACAGGCAAGATGCCTGTTCCACAAAGAGTGAATTTTCTTCTTGTGGAACAGGCATCTTGCCGGTTCCTAAAAAGCTTATTGAGAATGGTGCAACATCTCAGATCGAGCTATTAAACATAAAACCCAGAATCCCGCTTTCTCCAAGAAAGCGGGATTCTCAATTCAGAAAAGTTTTACGCGGTTTTTTTTGGTGCTACCAAACTCAGCAAATTAAATGTTTTTAGTCTCTTAAAGAGGGACAATAGTTTGTGTAGCGATAGGTTAAAACCTGTCGCGGAATCAACCAAAACGGCCACTCACATAATCTAAAGTAGACTCTTCCTTCGGACTTTGGAAAATCACCTCAGTCTTGTCACACTCCACAAGATAGCCAAACCGCTTCCCATCGTCAGAAAGTTTAGCATTGAAAAAAGCAGTTAGGTCAGAAACCCGAGAAGCCTGCTGCATATTGTGAGTAACGATCACAATCGTATACTTTTCCTTAAGTTCCCGCATCAACTCCTCAATCTTAATCGTAGAAATCGGGTCAAGAGAAGCGCAAGGTTCATCCATTAACACTACATCAGGATTAATCGCGATCGCCCTAGCAATACACAAACGCTGCTGCTGGCCACCCGAAAGAGAAAAACCGCTTTGCTTCAACTTATCCTTCACCTCATCCCACAAATAAGCTTGGCTGAGCGACTTTTCCACCAGCTCATCCATATCCCCCTTATAATTGTTCACCCTCGCACCGTAAGCAATATTGTCATAAATCGACTTCGGGAAAGGATTCGGCTTTTGAAACACCATCCCAATCTTGCGGCGCACCTCTACAGCATCAATATCAGGATCGTAAAGATTTTGACCGTGGTAATCAATCCTACCCTCTAAACGAAAACCGTTAACTAAATCGTTGAGGCGGTTAAAAGATCGCAGAATTGTACTTTTACCGCAGCCAGACGGCCCAATCAAGGCAGTAATGCGATTTTTAGGAATCTCCATTGAAACATTTTTAACCGCGTGAAAAGCGCCGTAAAAAATATTGATATTTTCTGTCCGTAAAACTGTTTCCGTTTGCTGGTCTAAATCAGTCATCATACAGGTAAGTATCCAATCGAATTTTACAAAATAAGGAGAAGATGAGAGTGGGAAAGTTGGAGAGAAGGAAAATCTTCCTTCTTCCTTCTTTTTACCCTTAGCGAATTCCAAGAACCCTCATCCTTCAATAAACTTTTTGGCGAGTAGCCCAGCGAGAAAGAATACTCGTCAGCAAAACCATAAACACCAAAATCAAAGATGCCGCCCAAGCCAATTCTTTCTGTGCCTTAAAAGGAACCGTTGCAAAGTTGTACACCAAAACCGAAAGACTCGGAGTTGGCTTATCAAATCCTGTCGGCCAAAAAGGCGAATTGAGCGCCGTGAAAATCAAAGGAGCAGTTTCTCCAGCAGCGCGGGCAATTGCCAGAGTCACACCCGTTAAAATAGCCGGAATTGCCGCAGGCAAAACCACCTGCAACACCGTTTGATAGTTTGAAGCACCCACACCAACCGACGCCCATCTAATATCTTGCGGGACAATTTGTAGAGCTTCGTCAGTAGTCCGCACAATCGTGGGCAACATCAGCACAGCCAGCGCCGCACCCCCTGCAATTGCCGAAAAACCTCCCATATTTACCACGAACAAACCGTAGGCAAATACCCCGGCAATAATCGAAGGAACGCCGCTGAGGACGTTAGTAGCAAAGCGTACCCAGCGAGCTACTTGGCCGCTGCTGAACTCCGACAAATAAACGGCGGCCAATACACCAAAAGGAACAGCAATTAAAGAAGCAATTCCTACGGTCATTAACGTACCGACAATTGCATTAGCAATTCCGCCTCCCGACAGTCCGGGCGGCGGTGGCAGCTTGGTAAACAAATCTAAATTCAGGCGATTGAAACCTTGTACGGTGACGTAGGAAAGCACTGCAAACAAAGGCAGCAGAGTGAGGGCCAGACTAGCTCCAGCCAGTACAGTCATTGCCAGATTAAACAGCGCTTGCGGGCTGTTTTTAACCTTCTTTAAACTGCCTGTTTTCGATACCAAAGGATTCTCGTCGGAGACGCTATTTGACATAAACTAAAACTATGTAGGAAATCGCGGCAAACTTCTAGTTGTACTTCGCTCTTACTTGAGAAACAATCCACTCTGCCAAAACATTAACAATCAGTGTCATAATAAACAGAATTAGCCCAGTGTACATCAGAGCTGATACTTGCAACCCAGAGGCTTCGGCAAATTGATTTGCCATCAGAGAAGCAATAGTATTTGCCGGAGCTAGCACAGAAAGACTTAACTGATTGGAATTGCCAATTAACAGAGTTGCAGCCATTGTTTCTCCCATGGCGCGACCGAGCCCGAGCATGATTCCGCCGACTATGCCGGAAAAAGCCGCCGGTACGAGTACCCTAAAAATTGTTGTCCAGCGAGTAGCTCCTAAACCCAGAGATGCTTGCCGCAATTCGGGCGGGAGACTTGCCAAAGAGTCGCGGGAGATAGCAGTAATAATGGGCAAAGTCATGACTCCCAAAATTACTCCGGCTGGTAACATTCCCGGGCCCACTGGCGGGGTGCTAAAAATCGGCAGCCATCCGAAAGTGCTGTTGAGAAACCTGCCGAGAGTGGTAATCAGGGGAAT
This sequence comes from Microcoleus sp. N9_B4, assembly GCF_036701635.1. NCBI lineage: Bacteria > Bacillati > Cyanobacteriota > Cyanophyceae > Oscillatoriales > Microcoleaceae > Microcoleus > Microcoleus sp. N9_B4. The sequence continues at coordinate 42,409 of NZ_JAUBRC010000027.1, forward strand.
CAATACAGCAATTCCCCACAAACCGTAGACTACGCTGGGAATGGCGGCTAAAAGTTCTACTAAAAAAACTAAAGCTGTACGCACTGGCAGCGGCAGAAAGTCCTCGCTCAAGAAAATGGCAGTCCCTACTCCTAATGGTACTGCAATTACGAGCGCGATCGCCGAACTGACGATCGTCCCGTAAATCATTGGCAGCGCACCGTACTCTTCCTTAACCGGATTCCAGCTACTGCTAAATAGAAATCCCAAACCGTACTGTTGAATCGCAGGTAAAGCCCTGTAAGCAACGGTGAGCGCGATTACCAGCAAAATTACACCAACTCCTATGCCCAAAATCCGAGTCAGCCAGATAAAGCCTTCGTCTAAAGACTTTTCTGCCCCAGAGCGCGATCGGCTCTCTGATTGAGCGCTGTGATTATCTGAAATCATAGAAAAAAAAACCAAATATATAGTAGCCGAAAATAGCCTGTTTCGGAAAAAGCTAGAAAAAAGCAGAAAGAAAGACCATAAATAAAATCAAAGAGGGGCGGGTTTATTAATCCCCTGACTTTTCAACAAATATTTCTGGTAAAACCTGACCCTTGTATTTTGAAAGAGGTAAATGGCGATTTACCGTTGGGTGGGGCGGGTTTATCAGATTATTGATTTTAGGCAATTATTGTCGGTGAACCCGCCCCTACAGAAATATCTCTCTTCCTTCTTCCTTTTCCCTTTTTTCCAACAGTCAACAGTCAACAGTCAACAGTCAACAGTCAACAATTACTATTTGGCAACCTCAATCTTGTAGTCTGGGCTGATGCCGTCAGCAGCCGCGGCTACTTTTTCTTTAACGTTTTGGGGCAGAGGAACGTAGCCCAATTCAGGGCTGACCTTTTGACCTTCATTCAAGCCGTATTCAATCATGGCCTCGATTGCTTTGGCTTTGTTGGGGTCAGCAACAGTTTTGGGTACGAGCATCCAAGTGTAGCTAACAATAGGATAGGACTCTGCCCCTTCCGGATCGGGAATGAACGCCCGGAGATTTTCCGGTAGTACCACTGCTTCAAGGGTTTTTGCCCCCGCTGCGTCTGTGTAGACTACAAAATTGCCGGCTTTATTTTCCAGGGCAGCAAACTTGATATTGTTGTTCTTGGCGTAGCCGTACTCAATGTAGCCTATAGCGCCAACTGTTTGTTGAATAGAAGCCGTGACACCTTCATTCCCCTTGCCGCCAATCTTACCTGCAGAAGGCCACTCTACTGTCTTGCCTTCCCCTACTTTTTCTTTCCATTCTGGACTGATGGCGCTGAGGTGTTTTGTGAATACGTCTGTCGTACCACTGCCGTCAGAACGGTGTACAACTGTGATATTTTGGTCTGGCAGTTTAGCGCCCGGGTTAGCAGCAGCAATTTTGGGGTCATTCCACTTGGTGATGTTCCCCAAGAAGATATTTGTGTAAACGTCTCTTGGCAACTTCAGTTCGGGTACGTCAGGCAGGTTGTAGGCGATCACGATGCTGCCAGCCGACATCGGCAGCAAGAGCACGCCTTTGTCCGCTGGCACCTTCCCAATTTCCTCGTCTTTCATTGCGGTGTCGCTGGCTCCAAAGTCTACCGTACCTTTGGTAAACTGTTCGACTCCGGCACCGCTGCCCACTGACTGATAGTTGATCTGTAATTTGGGGTTGGTTGTGTTGAAATCTTGAAACCAGCGCTGGTAGAGGGGTGCTGGGAATGACGCGCCGGCACCCGTCAGGGCTACGTCTGAGGCGAGGGCGAGTTTGGTGTTTGGTGCTGTGCCGGTGGCTGCAACGGGTGATGCTGCGGTGTCACCGGGGCTAGGGCTGCTGCCCGTGGTTGTGGTCTCGCCGCCGCAAGCTGCTACACTGAGGGCGATCGCCATAGCGGAAATTGCAGTAGTCAGACGGTTTGAATTAATCAAGTTGAGACGAAAAAGCATAGGTATAAAAAATCTGCGATCGTTATAGGGGTGTCCCGCATCAGCATAGCGCGCAAAAGTAAAGATTAGGTTAAGAATCTTTACACTTAATCCCAATTTAATATTAATTAATATTATTAATTAATTGATGAGCTTGACAAGTATGATTTTATAAGATAAAGGCAAGATAAATGTGTACGGAAACAAGCAGTCGATCGCCCGATCGCGAAAAATTTCCCATTAAATTATCACAAGATCCAGGCTTGAGAACCAGAAAACCGTACAATGGTGGTTATTTTGACAGTAGTGCTAGTATTAAGAATTTAAAAGCTGCGGGCATTGAAGCTTGCATCTGACAAATACATTCTGAAGAATGCCGTTTGATGATATAGCAACCGCCCTGACGGTGAGGACGTTCTTAATTGCACAAACATAAACGGTCAATTGCAACTTCGGTCTTCCTTCTTCCTTCTGCTATAATGCCTGCTCCTATTGAACTAATCTGGGCTGTTATTGGTTTGCTCCTGACTATAGGAGGCACTTTTTTGCCTGCATCTGTCACAATTCCGATTGGGTTGTGGGACGATCGAGGACTTCAGGCCTACTCTTTAGGTGTTACCTATCAAATTGGAGCCGTCTTGCTAGTAGGCTGCATGGGGGGGAAAAATGCTGCGGCTCTCTCGCAAATTGCTTATTTGGCATTAGGATTAACTTTGTGGCCAGTTTTTTCTCAAGGCGGCGGCATCGGCTATCTCAAAGAAGCGAGTTTTGGGTATTTGCTGGGTTTTGTGCCTGGTGCTTGGGTGTGCGGCTGGGTGGCTTTTAAGGTGGCTTCGCGGCTGGAATCTATGGCTTTTAGCTGTTTGTGCGGTTTGTTCACTGTTCACGCGATCGGCTTAATTTATCTAATTGTTACTTACTGGCTACCTCCGGCAAAAAAAACACCTTTATTTGATGAGATTCTTAAATATTCGGTTTATCCCCTGCCGGGACAATTGGCGGTAGTTTGTGCGATCGCAGTGCTGTCATTTACTTTGCGCCGCTTGATGTTTTATTAATTGCGAAGGAAGAAGGAAGGAGGAAGAAGGAAGAGGGAAGAAGGAAGAAGGAAGAAGGAAGAAGGAAGAGGTAACTGGTAATTGTGCAAAATAAGGTTATACTATACATTGCGAAACGGGAGAATCATCGCGCTGCGGGTGGGATTGCTTTCCTGCACTGCATTCTGCTCATAATGACACGTGAGATTGGAGTAACTTCTCTCATGCCCGATGCCCCATTTTCTATTGCTTAATTCATGCGTTTTAAAAGAAATCCCTTGTTCTGGGTTGCTGCTGTTATCAGTTTAGTTTTAGACCACCTGACTAAGTTTTGGGTGGTACAAAATTTTGACTTGACGGTTCCTCCGCAGACGCAGCCGCTGTTACCCGGGGTGTTTCACTTCACTTATGTTGTTAATACTGGTGCAGCTTTTAGTCTGTTCAGCAATGGCGGCGCGATTTGGTTGCGCTGGCTGTCTTTGGGCGTTAGTGTGGGATTGATTGTGCTGGCTTGGTTCGGGCCGCGAATTAACCGCTGGGAACAAGCTGGCTACGGTTTGATTTTGGGGGGAGCACTGGGGAACGGGATCGATCGGTTTATTTCGGGCCACGTTGTAGATTTTATCGATTTTCGGCTGATTCGGTTCCCGGTATTTAATCTGGCGGATGTGTTTATTAATGCTGGGATTATCTGTTTGCTGATTGCAACTTTTCACAGTGCACCGCCGCCGAGAAGGCAAGACGATGGCGATTCTATTTCAGAGTAACTTTCAACAAGTCAATCGATTTTAGATTTTAGATTTTAGATTTTAGATTTTAGATTAACCACCCACGGGTTGTAGCGTTCTCAGGTTTATCGGATGCCGAGCTTTTTTTGCTGATCCATTGATGAATCCGGCGGCCTCACAAGCAATTGCTTTCGGTCATTTGTCAGTTGTCTGTTAGCAGAAGGTCTAGGTGTCAACTTCAGGTTAGAGTCATTTATGAGCTATAATTATATTTTTTATTGCTAAGGCTAAACTTGCCCGCGACCAAAAGCAATTTGGTCATAAACCCCCGGATTTATCCGTGGGAGAAATTCCTTAATCTAAAATCTAAAATCTAAAATCTAAAATCGGATGACTCCTAATCAATTTGCCCAAGAACGCTTACTATTTGCCCCAGCAACCCCGGATGGTGATGCTATCCCGACTATTTTTGCTTTTCCCAACGAGTACACGGTGGGTATTACCAGTCTCGGCTATCAGATAGTGTGGGCAACTTTGGCTGTGCGATCGGATATTGAAGTCAGCCGTTTATTTACTGATATCCGTGAACAACTTCCTCGACATCCAGAATTACTGGGATTTTCGCTTTCTTGGGAACTAGACTATGTAAATATTCTAAATTTATTGGAATCTCTAGAAATTCCGATTTGGGCTTCTAAACGAACTGATAATCACCCCATAGTATTCGGCGGCGGCCCGGTTTTTACGGCGAATCCAGAACCTTTTGCCGATTTTTTTGATGTGATTTTGCTGGGAGATGGCGAACATCTCATTGACAATTTTATTGATGCTTATAAAGAAGTCCGTACGGCCGACAGACAAACTAAATTGCGGCATTTAGCCCAAGTTCCGGGAGTTTACGTCCCCAGTTTGTACGAAGTAACTTATCTGGATGCCACTGAGGGTATTAAATCGATTCAGCCTGTCGATTCGGGAATTCCCAGTATGGTTGAAAAACAGACTTATCGCGGCAATACTTTATCTGCTTCCACTGTGGTGACAGAAAAAGCTGCTTGGGAAAATATTTACATGGTGGAAGTGGTTCGGAGTTGTCCAGAAATGTGCCGTTTTTGTTTGGCAAGTTATCTGACTTTGCCGTTTAGAACTGCGAGTTTGGAGGATTCGCTAATTCCGGCGATCGATCGCGGTTTAGCTGTGACTAATCGTTTGGGTTTGTTGGGTGCTTCGGTCACTCAGCACCCAGAATTTGAAGCGTTGCTGGATCATTTGAATCATCCGAAATACGACGGCGTGCGGCTCAGTCTTTCTTCCGTAAGGACGAATACGGTGACAGTTAAATTGGCAGAAATATTGACAAACAGAGACAGCAAATCGGTGACAATTGCAGTGGAAAGCGGGAGCGATCGCCTCCGCAAAATCGTTAACAAAAAACTTACAAATGACGAAATTATCCAAGCTGCTATCAATGCTAAGGCGGGCGGATTAAAGGGAATTAAACTTTACGGGATGGCGGGCATTCCCGGCGAAGAAATGGAGGATTTAGAGGAGACGGTGGCGATGATGCGGGCGATTAGAAAAGCTGTTCCCGGTTTGCGGTTGACTCTGGGATGCAGCACTTTTGTTCCGAAATCTCACACTCCTTTTCAGTGGTTTGGAGTGAATAAAGATGCGGAGAAGAGGCTGAAGTTTTTAGATAAAGAATTGCGTAAGCTGGGTTTAGAATTTAGACCTGAAAGCTATAACTGGTCTGTGATTCAGGGTTTGTTGTCAAAGGGTGATCGGCGGTTGTCTCGGCTGTTGGAATTAGTGCGGCATTACGGCGATACTTTGGGCAGTTATCGGCGGGCGTTTAAGGAGTTGCGGGGACAGTTGCCGGAGATGGATTTTTATGTTTTTCAAGAGTGGGAATTGGATCAGGTTTTGCCTTGGAGTCATTTAAAAGGGCCGCTACCGGAGGCGACTCTGAAGAAGCATTTGGCTGAGGCGATGAGTCATTTTAGGACGAAGGATTTGCAGTTGACGAGTTAAGAAATAGCGGATGCGAAAGATTGAAACTAACAGTTGCTGTTTGTACTGATACAGAGGATAATACTGCAAATGCTGAAACACGATTCCCTTCGGGATAGCTTCGCTTCACGCACTTAACTGTCTAGCCCAAGGATACAATTCCCAATTTTAAATATTCGTCGCTGATTAAGGCCACCGTGGAAGCAGTCTGGAACTTTCACGAAACGCCGGATATTCTGCAACTTTTGACTCCGCCTTAGCAATCGGTTTAAGATAAGATGAGGAGCGACATACTATAATACAATTATGGCAGAAGTCCAACCCAGGGAAATTCAGCGTTATGTTGCCTCAAACGGTCAAGTGCCGTTTGATAACTGGTATGATTCGCTCCGAGATAGCAAAATTTCAACAATTATTGATAAAAGACTTAACCGAGTTATTTTGGGGAATTTGGGAGATTGTCAATCAGTTGGAGAAGGAGTATTTGAATTAAGGATAGACTATGGCCCTGGTTTCCGAATCTATTTTGGGCAAGTAGGAACAACAATTATACTTCTTCTGTGGGGGGGAGATAAAAGCACTCAAGACCGAGACATTCGCCAAGCAATAGAATACTGGACAGATTATAGGAGTTAAAAAATGCCTAAAAGTTTACCGTATCACGACTTTTTGATGGCACGGCTAAAAAGCCCCAGCTATGCGGCAGTCTATCTCGAAACTCATTTTGAATTAGATGAAGGCGAAGAACCTGACGAAGCATTGCTCAGACTTGCTCTAGGCGATGTAGCAGAAGCTTTGGGTCAACCGAAAATGACTCCTGAAGAATATGAATTGCACTTAAAAAAACTGGATGAATTGCTGTCGCAGCAAGGAAGCGATACAATTTACAATCTGGGAAGTTGGCTGAATGCTTTGGGGTTGAAACTAACTGTTGCTGTTTGTACTGATACAGAGGATAATACTGCAAATGCTGAAACGCGATCGGAAATAACTGTTTAACTTAATCTAGAAAATGCCTAATTTTCGATATTCATCCCTAATTAATGCCACCGTTGAAACAGTCTGGAACTTTCACGAAAGGCCGGATATTCTGCAACTTTTGACTCCGCCTTGGCAACCGGTGAAAATCATTCGCCGCGAAGGGGGACTCGATGTGGGTGCGGTATCAGAATTTCGCCTGTTATTGGGGCCGATTCCTGTAAAATGGGTGGCGACTCACACTGAGTGCGAACAATATCGCTTGTTTGTTGATGAACAAACTGAGGGGCCGATGGCACGTTGGGTTCACCGACACGAGTTTACAGCAGAAAATGGCAAGACTAGATTGACAGATGCGATCGCCTTTTCGATACCGGGCGGCCCGATTGTCGATTTGCTGTTAGGTTGGTGGGTGGAAATGCGGTTAACAGATATGTTTCGCTACCGCCACGAAGTCACAAAAAGAGAGTGCGAGAAAAATGCAAACAACGGCTGAATATTACTGTGCTTTCTGCGGCGAACCGAGTACAACTTTTGTTGATATCAGCGCCGGAATGGAGCAATCTTATATCGAAGATTGTCAGGTTTGCTGTCGCCCGAATGTTCTGTATGTCAGAATAGATGAAGATACCCTGGATATTGAAATAGATACTGACTATCAAGAATAAGTGACTATAAAAATGTAGGAATTGCCTGTGATGCTGACTTGGTAGAATTCATAAATCTTGAAGCTGCTGCTTCTACGAAAGCCTGAAAAATTCGAGAGTTAAACGAACAGTTGGGCGACATTTCTGGGTGCCATTGAATTGCGATCATCCAAGGGTGAGAGGAGTGTTCCATTGCTTCTACCAAAGTGTCAGGTGCATTGGCTACTATTTGCCAATCGGATGTTACCTGCTGCACTGCTTGATGATGCCAGGAAACAACTGTTGTTGAAGTTTTTCCCATAATTTTTGCTAGCCGACTGTTGGGTTCAATTTCAATGGTATGCTCGATCGCACGCGGGGGAATTCCCGATCCGTGATTAACCTCGTCTCCGTAAGCATCCGGTACGTGAATCACCAAACTGCCACCGCTGGCTACGTTCAACATTTGCATTCCTCGGCAAATCCCCAATACAGGTATGTCAGCCTTCAAAGCTAGTTTTGCTAAGCTTAATTCAAAATTGTCGCGTTCTGCATTAACCGAGTAAACAGTGCGATCGACATAACCGCCATAAAGTTCTGGGTTGATATCTCCGCCGCCGGAAAAAATCAAACCATCTACTGCATCAAAAATACTAGCCGGATCTAATTGATGGGGCGGCAGTAAAATCGGAATGCCACCAGCCGCCTGAACTGCATCAATATAAGTTCCATTTAAGCGATATTCACCTGCTGGACAGCGGTTGTATGTGGTGATGCCAACAATAGGAAATTTTTTCATTTGCTAGAGACTGGGAGATAATTTTTTACATTAATACTCAGATTTGGCACTATTTGTAATCAGTGTTTCATGGGCGGGCTACTAGGAGCAACGGCCCACAATAAAACTTACTTATTGTAAAGCAGGCATCTTGCCTGTTTCTTGTCTGATTACTTGTGATTGATTCCTACATTAAACTGAAATTTTCCTCCACTGCTGTCTAATTTGTAACAGTTTCAGTATTAGTTGCCGGCAGCGGTTTGCGCGTACACAGATAAGCCAGCGGCCCGAACAGCGGTACTAATGTTACTGCCCAAAATGCTGTAGATTTCTGCATTCCTCGGCGCGCCATATCGTCTCCTAATAAGGCAGGAAATAGTAGGCAAAGCATACAAAAATCTAAACTCATTACGTGGATAAAACGGCTGGTTTGCCACTGTTCAATAAAATCCGACCAATCGCCTTTTGTCAAGCCAAAGGCAACTAAAGCAGCAGCAGCCAATGTTAAGAAAATTCCAGTAAAACGGGAGTCTAATATCTTTAAAAAGATATTTTTATGACCAGAAAATTCTGGATTAGGTTCGCGCAGGGCTAAATAAGGTAGCAAGGCAAAGGCGCCCACGCCAAAGGATAACACGGCAAATAACCATGCAGGTATTTTCTGGCCCCTGCCGTCAGCAAATAAGACGCAACTGTAGATGAGCGGCCACACTCCCATGATGTTGAATAAAGCTACAATTAAAGGGTTAATGTCTGCTATTTTGCCTGTGGAAAGATTGGTAATTAGTGTGATAGTTTCGGGGCTGTCGGGTGGTGCAAATACAAAGGCGTAGGTGCTAAATGCAATCCAAATCAGCCAAAATCCAATTTTTCTGAACATAGTTAGTTTTTCTGACTTCTGATATTACTATAGCAAGCTTAAAGGGTTTTTGAATAAGACTTTTTTTATTTACCGCAGAGGAGGCAGAGGAAGAGAGGAGAATATCTGAATGTATTGCTATCTGGTATTGCGGGTTTTGGGTAGATTGCTAAATTTTTGCATAAATTGGCGATCGATCCAATCTTTCCAGTACCACAGCAGCGCCGATTCCCACATGAAAGATCCGCGAGATGCGATCGCCCTTTTATTCCCAGTACCAATTAACCCTAAGTATTGTTCTTGTGGTGCAAATGGTTTCAGCGGTTTTTCCAATAAAAACTGCTGCAAATTTTCAAACAGCGGTTTGCCCTGACGCACGGCAAATACGCCTGCTTTGGGACGGGGATAATTAACCATCGCAGCGATATCGCCAGCCGCAAATACGTTGGGGTGAGAGACTGATTGCAGGCAATCGTTGACTTGCATAAAGCCGTTTAAGTCGGTTGCTAAACCGGATTCTCTTATCCAATTGGCAGCCGATGCTTGTGTTACCCAAAAAATGATCTCGCACTCTAATTCTAAACCTGATTTACAGGAAATGTGGGCATTGGGCATTGGGCATTGGGCATTGGGCATCGGGCATTCTTGATTATCTTCTATGTCAATCGTTTCTGGCTTTTCTATAGCACTAACTTTTTCCATTAAATGCAGTTTAATCCCACGACTAATCAAAATTTCTTTCAGGCGGCGACGCACCCGTTTGTTATGTCCCGGCATTAATTCAGCACCGCTATGAAACAAATGAATTTCTGATGATAAATTTTCTAAATTTTCTTCCCTCTTCCTTCTTCCCTCTTCCTTCTTCCCTCTTCCTTCTTCCTTCTTCCTTCTTCTCTCTTCCTTCCCCAATCGAGATTGCATATTTAATGCTAATTCTACGCCGCCTGCACCGCCGCCTACAATCGCTATCCGCAGCGGTTTTTGGGGATGATTTTGCCTTTGGGAAATTAACTGATTCCAGCTAGCTAAAAACTCCGGTACGGGTTTAGCTGCAATTGCATATTCTGCGGCACCCGGTACAGATAAAGTCGCAGGAGTGCTGCCGATATCCACCGAAAGCAAATCAAAATTAACCGGAGGGTGAGTTTGACAAATCACTAAATTTTTGTTAAGGTCGATCGCGATCGCCCGATCGATTAATATTTGACATCCGGCAAATTCCGCGAGCGATCGCAAATCGATGTGACATTCATCATAATCGTAAAACCCGGCAACGTGTCCCGGCAGCATCCCCGAATAAGGCGCGTGCAGCACGTCGCTAATCAGAGTCAAACGCACTCCCGGCAGCGGGTTGATACCGAACATTTTTAATACAATAGCATGACTGTGACCGCCGCCAATTAACACTAAATGTTTCACAATTACAGATGTTCGATCGAAATGTTCCAGCACCAATATTGTACAGCACTCGCACTCCTTGGGCCAAACTGTCCGGTAAGGAGAGCTTGCAGTGCGTAATGAATGATTTCCCAGCAGTTAGACAGAATCCTCTGACTTACCCTCTGTATCGCAAATTATACTTGGCTCAGTTGCGATCGCAGCACATCAATTCACCCATTTCAGTTAACCGATTCCACATTCAGCGCCAATGGCTGTAGACTGTAGAGCGAGCAAATTTTATCACCAAATTATGCCGGGGTGTGTTTCAATAGCTAACTCACCATTCAAAACTATGACATTACGCATCATTCCGCGCAGTTGGCAGCGATCGATTAAAACTCTTTTCCCGCTTCTGTTTGCCCTCTCATTCATTATAGTATTGCTGGCGAACAACTTCATTCCGGCGATCGCCCAGCCACCCCGCCAGGAAATTCGCGGCGTTTGGATGACGACAAACGACAAAGACATCCTCAGAGATCGTCGCAAACTAGGAGATGCTGTCAGCAAACTAAAACGGTTAAATTTCAACACAATCTATCCCGTTGTCTGGAATTCTGGCTATGCAATGTATCCCAGCAATGTAGCGCAGCAAAGAGACATTCAACCCTTTGTTTACAGAGGGTTAGAGGGACAGGATATGATCGGAGATTTAATCGCTCAAGCTCACCGCCAAGGGCTGTTAGTAATTCCTTGGTTTGAGTTTGGTTTTATGGCTCCTCCCACATCAGAATTAGCTTCAAATCATCCCGATTGGCTGACCCAAAAACAGGACGGCAGCCAAACATCAATCGGTGCAGGTGGCGAAGTAGTTTGGCTCAATCCCTTTCATCCCGAAGTTCAGCAATTCATTACCGAACTCGTACTAGAAATCACCACTCAATACAACGCCGACGGCATTCAATTTGACGATCACATGAGTTTGCCGTCTGAATTTGGATACGATGAGTACACAGTTGCTTTGTATACCAAAGAAACAAAAAAAGCTCCGCCGAAAGATTTTCAAAACCCAGCATGGGTGCAGTGGCGAGCCAATAAAATTACCGCTTTTATGTCGCAGCTAAATCAATCCGTCAAAGCAGTAAAACCCCATGCCATTTTCTCAATTTCTCCCAATTACTACGAGTTTGCTTACAAACATCACCTACAAGATTGGCTGACTTGGGTGCGTTTGGATATTGCCGACGAGCTAATCGTGCAAGTCTACCGTTCCAATCTAGAATCATTTGTAGACAAGCTTAACCGTCCAGAAATGCAAGAAGCACAGCAAAAAATTCCCACCGGAGTTGGGATTATGACAGGTTTGAGAAATAACCCAGTACCGATTCAGCAAATTAAATCTCAGGTGCAAGCAGTCCAAGAATACGGATTAGGCGTCGCTTTCTTCTACTACGAAAGCTTGTGGGAATATGCACCAGAACCCCTCGCCCATCGACTGTCTCAATTTAGTGCTTTCTTCCCATCTTCTGCATTCCGAACAGCGCTACCAATACCCAGACGTGCGGCGACTTTCCCTCCACCTACGCCACCCAAACCAGACCCCAAAGCTAAGCCAGAGCAACCTACCAAAAACACCGCACCTTCGCCATCACCAACCACGTAAAAGAATTAAAGAGTCATCAGTCATCAGTCATTAGTCATTAGTTAGAAACCATTAATTCGGAGGGGCGGGTTTTACAACAATAAGGCTCTGAGGGGCGTTGCTCAAAGCAACAGCCCACAATAAAATCCACTCTTTGTGGAACAGGCATCTTGCCTGTTCCTAACAGAGGGGCAAGATGTCAGTTTAACCGGAGTTAATATAACAACCATCAATAAAAATGCCAACTAACCAAAAAATTTTACTGCCAAAAATGGGCTGCGGCACTTGGGCCTGGGGCAACAGATTCCTCTGGGGCTACAATGAAAGTATGGACGACGAATTGCAAGCGGTTTTCAATCTTTGTGTTAGTAACGGTGTCAGTTTATTCGATACCGGCGACTCTTACGGAACAGGGAAATTAAGTGGACGCAGCGAACAGCTTTTGGGGCAGTTTTCTCAACAATATCAAGGTGCAAATAAAGACAGTATTTGTATTGCCACAAAACTGGCTGCTTATCCTTGGAGGCTGACGCGACAATCAATGATATCGGCTTGCAAAGCCTCTGCGGCGCGCCTCGAAAAAAATGTAGATTTGGTGCAAATGCACTGGTCTACAGCTAATTACGCTCCTTGGCAAGAGGGGGCTCTTTTAGATGGTTTGGCTGACCTTTATGAGCAAGGATTGGTCAAAGGAGTGGGCTTGTCTAATTACGGGCCGAAACGGCTGAAATGGGTGCATCAAAGATTTAGCTTGCGCCAAATTCCTATTGTTACTTTACAAGTGCAATATTCGCTACTTTCTACCTATCCGGTGACAGAACTCGGATTGAAAGATGTTTGCGATGAATTGGGGATTAAAATGATTGCTTACAGTCCTCTAGCCTTGGGGTTGCTGACTGGTAAATACTCGGAAAATGGCTCTATTCCTAAAGGTATCCGAGGTTTGGCGTGCAAGCAGCTACTTCCGGGAATGCGATCGCTTTTGGAATGTTTGCGAGAAATAGCGACATTCAGAAACAAGACTGTTTCGCAGGTAGCAATCAACTGGTGCATCTGCAAAGAAACTATTCCGATTCCGGGGGCGAAATCTGCGGCACAGGCGAGGGATAATATTGGTGCTTTGGGGTGGGAGTTAGACTCCGGGGAGATTGCCGAATTGGATAAGGCGGCGGCAAGTGTAGATAAAAAAATGGTGCAGAATATCTTTCAAACTCGGTAAAAAGACTCTCGCGTGGGGTGGGGGCGGGTTTATTTAAGCTGTCTGCATTCTTTAAATCTTTTGGTGAACCCGCCCCTACAGGTTTTTGACGGAGGGTGCAAGAGATCGGGTTAATATAGATATGATTGCTGTAGGGGCGGGTTTTACAAACTATCATTGCCTAAAATCAATAATCTCATAAACCCGCCCCCACCGGATGACACAATCTTTCATTGATTCGCACAAAACTTTTCCACACACCGCACAAACATTTCTACACCCATCCCCAGCGCAGTTTCATCAAAGTCAAAACGCGGGTGATGGTGCGGGTAAGCCAAGTTTTTCTCTGGATTTGCTGAACCCAAAAAGAAATAACAACCGGGGACTTCTTGCAAAAAGAACGACATATCCTCGCCGCCCATTGTTTGACATTCCGGCACGATTCCCGCCGGAGTTTCGACAACTGATTCTGCAACGTCGCGCACCAATTCAGCTATTCTTGAATCATTAATAACTGGCGGATAAAGCGCACAATAATCTAATTGGTAATTTGCCCCGTGACTCTGACAAATTCCGGCAATTAATTGCTCGATTCGGTTTGCAAAATAACCTTGATATGCTGGATTGAAATAGCGCACGGTGCCACCGATTTGAGCGGTATCGGCAATGACGTTGTGGGTGTGGCCTGCGTGGAATTTGCCGACAGTTACTACCGCTGAGTCGATCGGGTCAATGTTCCGCGCGACAATTGCCTGCAAAGCGCTGACAATTTGGGCTGTAACTACGATCGAGTCCACAGTCTGATGTGGCATTGCGCCGTGTCCACCTTTGCCAAAAATCGTGCAGTCAAAAACTTCGACAGCAGCCATCAGCGCGCCGCTGCGGACGCCTACAGTGCCTAAAGGTAGATTGTTCCACAAATGCAAGCCGACGATCGCATCAACATCAGGATTCTTCAAAACTCCCGCTTCAATCATCGGTTTTGCGCCTCCTGGCCCTTCTTCGGCGGGCTGAAAGATAAATTTTACTTTACCCGAAAAGCTGTGTTTGTGCTTGGCAAGATAACAGACAGTACCGAGGGCGATCGCAGTGTGGCCGTCGTGGCCGCAAGCGTGCATAATTCCATCATGCTGCGATCGATAATCCACCTCATTTTCTTCTTGAATAGGCAAAGCATCCATATCAGCTCGAATTGCCAAAACCCGCCCCGGTTTGCCGCTGTCTATAGTGGCGACAATACCAGTTTTAGCAATATTAGTTTCATGATCTATGCCCCATTCCTGCAACTTTTGTGAGATAAACTGCGCCGTTAAATTTTCATCAAAACTCAACTCCGGTTTTTGGTGCAAAAGGCGACGCCATTCGACTAGCTGAGGCTGCAATTTTCTAATCTCCAGCCGCAATTGAGATAAATCGACAGAGGTTAAATTCGGTAAAGTAGAAACCATGTTTTATTCTCCTTTTTTTTGATGAGGTTTTAGATTTAATCACTTAATAAATGGTAATCACTAATTATAGCAACCCAGAATAAGTTGTGAAACTCTCTCTGCTTTTTCACTGCGCTCTCTGCGGTTAAAAGGAAATCTTCTTCAATCCTATCTGAATTGTTGTGCCGGAGATTTTTTTATGAACCGCAGAGGACGCAGAGTACGCAGAGGAAGAGAAGAACGAGAAAGAGAGGTGTTGAGAATAGGGTTATTTAGAAGTCTGAGGAACTAGATTAACCCCCGGCAATAAGCGTTCCAAATCTAAATCTGAAGCAATTTTAGCTAATTTAGCAAGGTCAGTCGGGTCATCTAAATGCGGCAAAATACCCAACACAGGTATTTGAGTCAGCGACTGGATCAAATCAACGGGCGCTAAATCGGCAATTTCTTGTTCAGAATAAGCTTTAACGCAATTGAGCACAATTCCTCTGAGCTTAAAACCAGCGTGTCTGGCGAGAGCAACATTCGCCACAGCTTGCCCGATCGCCCCCAACCTCACAGGTACTACCAAAACCCCTCTCAGCCGCCAATCCCTGGCAATATCGGCCACCGTCAGTTCCCACGTTACAGGCGAACCGAGTCCTCCCAAAGCTTCCACCAACACAAAATCCTTGCGCTCCGAGAGGCTTTGCCAAGCCGTCCAGACCTTTTCGAGTTCGATACGTCTCCCCTCCCGTTCCGCAGCAATCGGCGGTGCTAGTGGCGCATCAAAGTGCAGCGGATTGAGTTCTTCGGGGGATTGGTCGAGGGAAAACAAACGGGTGTAGAGTTCGCGATCGCCCGTTCCCGTTTGCATGAGTTTCATAATTCCCAAACTGCGATCGGGAAAATACATTTGCCAATAAGCAGCCAGAGCGCTGGTCAAAACAGTTTTGCCCGCGTCGGTATCAGTTCCAGCAATTAGCAGCGAGTTCATTGGCAAATAGCTAACAATTAATTGGCATCAACCTCAGTCTAGGGGAATTTTGCCAGAAGTTTAGAGTTCTGGCGATGGTGCGGGTGTTGGTGCTGGTTCCGGTGACGGCGCGGGTTCCGGTTCCGGCGACGGTGCAGGAGTTGGGGCCGGTTCCGGCGATGGTGCGGGTGTTGGGGCCGGTTCCGGCGACGGCGCGGGTGTTGGCGCCGGTTCCGGTGTTGGCGCGGGTGTTGGTGCTGGTGTTGGCGACGGCGCGGGCGTCGGTTTGGGTGCGGGAGTTGGTGCGGGCGTCGGTTTGGGGGTCGGTTTGGGCGCAGGAGTTGGCGCAGGCGTCGGTTTTGGTGTCGGAGTTGGCGCTGGGCTTGGTTCTGGGCTCGGTTCTGGCAAAGGTTCTGGGTTCGGTTCCGGCAAAGGTTCTGGGCTTTGTTCTGGCAAAGGTTCTGGGCTTGGTTCCGGCAAAGGTTCTGGGCTTGGTTCCGGCAAAGGTTCTGGGCTTGGTTCCGGCAAAGGTTCTGGGCTTGGGGTTGGCAAAGGTTGCGGGGTTGGGGTTGGCAAAGGTAGCGGGTTTGGTATCGGAGTTAGTGTCGGCGTTGGACTTGTGAGTGCTGGCGGTGTCGGAGTGGGTTTGGGGCGCGAATTGTTGAGAAATGAGCCGACTAAAGCCCAGGAACCGAAGCCCGTCAAGATTACTAAGCCCGCCAGCAGTCCGATCGCAGCAATGGGATTGTCCCAAAAAGTGTCGGCAGCAGGCTCAATTAACGGGTCTGGCTGGTTTTTTTGCGGGTGGGAACTCTGGGCGGCGGGCTCTGGCGGCCTGCCCACGGCCACCGTTGCTATTAGCGAAGGGTTTGTCGGCACCACTGCTGGCGCGGGCGGTACAGTTGGCTGGCTAGGTTTAGGATTTGTTTGGCCGTCGAGTGCTTGGGCGACTTCGCTGACAGATTGATATCGATCGCCCGGAGACCGACTCAACATCCGATTCAGCACCAAAGCCAAACCCGTGCTCACCTGCGCTTGCTGCTGCCAATTCCACTGCAGCGTTGTTTGATCGAGCAATTCCTGCGGTTCTTTGCCTGTCAGCAGGACGATCGCCGTTACAGCTAAAGCGTAGAGGTCGCTGCTGGCTGTTGCCCGCCCGCTTTGCAACTGTTCCATCGGCGCGTAGCCGATTTTACCCACTGTTGTCGCGTGGGCTGTTCCTTCGGGAGACTGGACTTTGGTGGCAAGTTCTTTTACCACTCCAAAGTCAATCAGCACCGGCAACTGGTCGTTTTCGCGCCGAATTATATTTTCTGGGGAGATGTCGCGGTGGATGATGCCGCGGGCGTGGATGTGAGCGAGTACCGGCAGCATTTGCCGGATAAATACCAAGACTTCGGCTTCGGTGAAGCTGCGACCATTTGAAGTTCGATCGAGCAACAGTTCGCGGTAAGTCATCCCTTCCACGTAATCCTGCACTAAAAACAAACGCTGGTTCTCTTCAAATATTGCCCGAAACTGGGGAATTTGTGGGTGCCCAATTTGGTAAAGTATTGCCGCCTCTCTTTGAAACAATTCCTTCGATTTTTCCAAAACGTATGGCCCGCTTTGCACCGGAATCAATTCCTTCAGGGCGCAGCGTTCTTGAAACCGTCCCAAATCTTCTACTAAATAAGTCCGGCCAAATCCTCCTTGACCTAAAATATTCACCAAGCGGTAGCGGTTTTGTAGGAGAGTTCCAATAGCAATAGGTGGCTGCATAAGTTTAAGTAGAAACTGTTAAAAAATAGACGATCGCTCACAGACTTAGTAATACTAAGTCTTTAATGCTCTTGAGCATACTTCACTATCTGTAGTCTCCAGTCCCGACCAAAGTTAGTATTTTACATTTTTTTGACATTCTTGGACGCAAGGATGGTCAGAAACCGGGTTTTTTCACGAAAATACAGAGGTTGCAACCCGCAGATCCGATCAAAAACCCGGTTTCTGCGTCAGTATCTCAAGGGAGAAATGCACGATTTTTCGTAGAAACCGGGTTTTTGGGCCTTAGCCCTAATACAGCGTATTCCAGGTTGATGAAGTGTTGGGACAAAGGCTTTCGCCGTGTCCCTACGGGGATAGAACGATAGGCGGGGGTACTTCATAAACGTGGAATCTGCTGTAAATTGTCGCCCCTGGGCTTAGGCCATACATCTCTATAAAGCTTGAGATTATTTATGGGAGATGTCTACTGACGACTGACTACTGACTAATGACTAATGACTAAGGACTAAGGACTAAGCTTTGCTTTCACCATGTCTTGAATTCTGTTACCGTCTGCTTTGCCCTTAAGCTGCTGCATTGCCTTGCCCATCACCTTGCCCATATCCTTTGCAGAAGTAGCGCCAACTGAGGCAATCACTTCGTCAACGACTTGACTCACCTCTTCGTCTGACATCTGGGGTGGCAAATACTCTTCAACAATTGCTAACTCCGCTTCTTCTTGTGCCACTAAATCTTCGCGGCCACCTTTGCGGTATTGTTCGATCGAATCCCGGCGCTGTTTGGCTATTTGCATCAAAATTTCCATTTCTTGAGCTTCTGTCAGCGTTTCTTGCCCGGAAGGACGAAGGCTGACTTCTTTTTCGAGAATAAATTTCTTGATGCCGCGAACAGTTTCCAAGCGAACCTTGTCCTTGGACTTCATGGCTGCTTTGATTTCTGCGTCAATGCGTTCTCTTAAGCTCATCGATTTCTACCTTGCTTTGCCCGATATCAAAAATCTGAAGTATGCTTCCGATTCTTAACTTTTTTTACAGTATTTTTCAAGTTTATTGCCTGTTGGTGGCATTTTTATCGCATTGAACCCGGATGCCTTGGGCCTTGAATCGAATTTTGGGTGGCTGCACTTCCAGCCTCGACCGTCGCATTGACTCTCGCCAGAATTTTTAGACGCAGGGGCAAAAGTGCGATCGTACTTCTGCCCGTACAGAACTCGCGAGAACCCAGATTCCGCATCCTAGGGTGTCACACAGCATAATTACGGAGACAACTCTATCTTTAACAGAACTTATGCACTCAAGGGCGTTAAATCAAGGGTTTGAGATTCCTTCACTACGTTCTCTTCTGACAGAAAATCGTAGTACCTGCGTCGAGGACTGTTTAAGTGAGATGTTGCACCCTGGGGTGTCACACAGCATAATTACGCAGAAAACACTATTTTTAAAGTAATTAAATATGCCTTTAAAAAGTAATTTATCCGTTAATATACGGTATTTTAGTATAATTTTTAGAGTTTTAGTGCTGGATCAGAATAAGTAAAAACCGATTGTGACCCTTGAAGATGCCGAATGTGGGCTTTAAAGTAATAAATTATGCCTTTAAAAAAAAATCTACGTTAATCTACGGTATCCAAGTATAATTCATAGTTTTATTGCTGGATAAAAATAAGTAAAAACCGATTGTGACCGTTAACGATGCCGAATGTGGGGTAGAAACCCGGTTTCTTGGACATACTTCTGCAAGTCCTATTCAGTTCGCCTAATTTAACACTTGTGGCCGCCCCGAAATTTAAATCTCTCAAAAATTTGGCTGAATATTTCTAGTTTCAGATGGTAAGATAGCGATGGAATAAACGTCCTGCAAGAGGCCTGCTGTGATCCGTTCTGCTACTTTACCGCTTCCGCTTCCCGAGCCGCCGGTTTCCGCTCATGACCGTCTGCGGCTGTTCTCCGGTTCTGCTAATGTTCCCCTCGCCCAAGAGGTGGCTCGCTATCTGGGGATTGATTTGGGGCCGATGGTTCGCAAGCGGTTTGCTGATGGGGAACTCTACGTTCAAATTCAAGAATCGATTCGGGGTTGCGATGTTTACTTGATTCAGCCAACTTGCTGTCCGGTAAACGATCGCCTCATGGAATTGTTAATTATGATCGATGCTTGTCGCCGCGCTTCGGCCAGACAAATTACTGCCGTCATTCCCTATTACGGATATGCTAGGGCTGACCGCAAAACGGCCGGAAGAGAGTCGATTACTGCAAAATTAGTGGCTAATTTGATTACGGAAGCTGGGGCCGGTCGCATTTTGGCGATGGATTTGCACTCGGCTCAGATTCAAGGTTATTTTGACATTCCTTTCGATCACGTTTACGGTTCGCCGGTGCTTTTGGATTATCTGGCGAGCAAGCAATTGACGGATATTGTTGTGGTTTCGCCGGATGTTGGCGGAGTCGCTAGGGCGAGAGCTTTTGCCAAAAAGCTTGGTGATGCTCCCCTGGCAATTATTGACAAGCGCCGCCAAGCTCACAACGTGGCAGAAGTGATGAACCTCATCGGTGATGTCAGGGGCAAAACAGCCGTGTTGGTGGACGACATGATCGATACTGCCGGCACGATTTCTGAGGGCGCCCGATTGTTGCGCCGCGAGGGTGCGAGGCAGGTTTATGCTTGTGCTACTCATGCGGTGTTTTCGCCTCCGGCGATCGAGCGTTTGTCTAGCGGGGTTTTGGAAGAGGTAATTGTTACGAATACAATTCCTGTGCCGGAAGAGAACCGTTTTAAGCAGTTGACGGTGCTTTCGGTAGCCAATTTGCTCGGAGAAACTATTTGGCGGATTCACGAAGATAGTTCTGTTAGCAGTATGTTCCGCTAGAGGGCAAAGACACTTTTTGAATGTTTGTTTTAGGGTGCGTTAACAAGAGTGTAACGCACCGTTTTTTTTGTGAATAGTGCGATCGTTTCCCGCAAGTAATAAGCCCGGCGCATCTAAATTTTACTGTTAACTCCCATCAAATTCTTGTGGAGTGGGGGTCCCGCCCGCCCGGAAAATACAATTTAGAGGTCGAACAGCTTATCAAGTTCCTCGGTAAAATAACGGCTATAACTTTGTAGGGAGGACTCAAGTCCTCATAAAATTCGCTCGGACTTGAGTTTTCACTACGAACCAATGTGACGATCGGCGATCGATCGCACTTGGTACCACCGGAACAAGAGATGGTAAAATTCTATCTTGTTGTTGGAAGAGGGCGACTTTTTTATATTCTAGATAAGTCTCATCACAATAAGGAGCCAATAGGGAAAAATCATGAAACATTCACTTGTACGAACATTGGCCGCACTGGCAGGTTCAGCAATTTTAACACTTGGCGCGATCGGTTCGGCTAAAGCATTTACTTTTGACGAAACCGACATTAACCAAGACCGAGTAATTGTCATCGCCCAACCCCGCCCTTTCGGCGGCTACCAATTGCTAATTGTAGAACAGGTATCTGACACGCGAAAATGCTGGAGCGAAAGTGGCTCTGATCCCGTGAAAGTCGATCCATTATTAGTTACTTTTGATTTCACCGGTATTTGTGGCCGCGCCACAGACAGCAACGGCTTTTCAATTCGCATGGCCGGCACCGATTTAGCATTAAAATACACCCTGACTTTGGAAAGTGTTGATGGCAATGTTCTACTAATTGGAACTCCGGTAGATTACCAAGGTAAATCGGTGATTATCGGTCGCACAAATGGCGATGTTAACGAATTCATGAAAATCACTCTCGATCCTGCTTGGCGCTTGAGTAAAAGAGCTTATCAAGGCCGCACATTAGGTCACTTTTATTTCACTACCAATCAACCCGCACCGGAAGAAATTGGCAATACCGGAGGCAATACCGAAGTGATGCCGCAGCCAATACCGCAGCCAATACCGCAGCCAATACCAATACCAATACCGCAGCCAATACCGCAGGAAATACCGCAGGAAATACCAATACCGTAGGCAATACGGGCTTTTCTACAATTCGGAGATAGCTACCGATGATATCTACGCTTCCGAAATTAAAGAAGCTGTGGGCTTTGGGTTTGTAGCCCAGTTTTCTCAAAATAATACCTTTCGACCGCAACTTGCTGTTACCAGAGAGCAATTGGTATCTTTAGTTTGGGAATCTTTGAAATGAATACAAGGTGCTAATATCACATTTCCTAGCCATGTTTCTATCCGTCCATTTAGCGACGTTGATATTTCCCGCTGGAGTGCCGGAAAAGTTCTATTTGCGCGGGACAACAAGATAGTTAGCGGCTATCAAGATGGAACTTTTAAACCTACGCAGCCCGTCACTCGCGCTGAATGGATGGCGGTGCGCCGTCGAGCGGCGGAATGTGGTTTGTCGGCGCGGGGAATGCAGCCAAATTTAGTTGCTAAAGAGCCGTCTCAAACTTTTTCAAACATTCAGAATTATTGGGTTGCTTCTATTATTACTCAAATGTCTTCTTATTGTTCTGTTGCTGCCGCTATTAAGGAAATTGGCGATCGGTTTGCTCCGAATGATTCTGCAAAGCGGAATTACGCGGCTGCTACTTTGCGGATGTTGAAATGCGTTAATGCTTAGTAGGGGGAATTAGATACCCGACTTCTTCAAGAAGTTGGGAATCGGAGTATTTGGTTTTTTGAACTTGACCTTTTACGCTACACCATAATCAGTATACGGCCGCTTGTATGGGGGTTGCAATCCCAAAACAATATCCTCTCTCGGTACTCCCATTGCAACTAATTCCTCCGCAGGATTTTCCTCAGTCAAATTTTGTTGAAGCCAGATTTTTCCATCTTTGATGTCAATGTGAATGAAGGTTTGATAAATCCGGGTTAAGTGTTCCCAGCCGACATTCATCCACTGATAATGATCTCGCTCTGTGTCTAAAATTAGTTGCACTTCGACTTCATCATCTGAAACATCATCTTCGGCATAACGGCTCATTAATGTCTGAACGTACTGACGATATTGAGCTAGTTTGTCCATTGTACAATTACCTCATTTGTTGCATCGTATACGATTAGCAATACCTGATACTGTTGTACGGCAGCTTGAGTAAACTCAGACTGAAAAAATGTTCTATACACGTCAATTGGTACTGCCAAGTATAATTTCCGATTGGGTTCCACAGATGCCAGCCCTAGCCGATAACTGAGAAATTGTCCCAATGCAGCATAAAAGTCTGTAATTACAGAAGGATTGAGGAAGCTTTTGATTTCGACTGCAATTTTCTCCCCTCCTCGCTCCGCTGCGACTAACCTTTCTGCTCCCAAATCGACCTGAAATTTAATATTGCCAAACTTAAACTTTAGTGGATCGGCAGTAATCACCCACTGTTCTTTTTCAAGGGCTCGTTTTACGGATTCGTGGAAAGTATCTTTGGCAGACACAAACAAATTCTCAGCGCGATTGCAAATAACTATTAATTATACCGAAATCGCGGTATATTGTCAATCGGTACAATACTAATCGTATAAATAGTTTTAATTTTTAAGTTAATCAGGACTTGAGTCCTCATCATATCGTTTACTTGGGTTTCTTTTTAGATGGCTTTTTAGGAGTTTTCTGGACGGGGATTGTCTCTGATTCTTCCTGTGCGATGTCTGGGGTTACTTTACATAAGTCGTTCAAGGAAAGTTTTTGTTGCGATTCAAGTTCGTTTAGCAAGTTTGAAGCTGTTTCTAATATTTGCTTTCCCTGTCGGACTTGAATAGTAGTTTTATTTTCGATCGCATCTAGCAACACAAAAATCGAAACTGTTTGCCAAATATCTAAATCGTCGCCGACGACATCGCAAGCAGAGACAATTTTGCCGTTTTGTGGGGCGTGAATTCCTAAGCCGGAATCTTGAATTAACGGCTGGATTTCTGCTAGAGTTAAATTCGCAAGGTCGCTAATTTTATGTTCGAGGGATAATAAATCTGCTAAATCGGGTAAGTTGACCGATTCTGCGGCTAAAGCATCAAATTTAAAGGTAAGAGTTTGATTCAGCGGATCGGAAATGGCGTAAATTGATTGAATTTGCGATCGACTAACCGCACCTTTATCGAAAAAATCTCTGCCTTGAGGGGCGATCGCAATTTTCCCATTTTCAGCCACCTCCAAGCTTTCCAAACTAACCAGAGTCGCCGCCGTAGTCTTCACAAAAATCTCGTCCAACCCCAGCAAATCCGCCAATTCCTTCAAAGTTGGCGCAGGTTCAAACTCAACGCCCGCCCGCAAAATGAACTCTTCCAACACGTTAAACTGGCGCGGTTCGCTAATCGCCACCTCCAGCGGAGTTTGCCGGATTGCGAAGCGAAATTGACGCGCCGCCAACACTGACAAACCCGGATTTTGTTGCTCAATCTGTTCGGCTAAGGAACTTAAATTCGAGTCTATTAGTTTAGTTGAGGACGCTAGAAACATCTACAAAACCTCCGCAGTGACGCACCGTTTTTGAAACTTCCTGATACATTTTTCCGACAGTACCTGTTTGTTGGGTAAATAAATCGTGGCACCCGACAACTACCAGCAATTCTTGAGCGCGGGAAAATGCCACATTCACCCGTTCCGGTTCCTTAGCAAATCCAATATCGCCCCTAACATTATTGCACACTGTGCTGACAATAATTACAGGTCTTTCCATGCCTTGAAATATGTCAACCGTACCAGTGCGGATACTCAAAGCAGGGAATCTATCGCCTTCGATTCTGTCTTTAATTGCATTTAATTGAGCCGCATAAAAAGTGATAATTCCGATTTCTTTGGGCGGTTCACCGTCGGCAACTTTGGGCTGCCAAGCTGTCTCCATTTGTTCGCACAAACGCTCGATCGCATCAATCTCCTTGACATTCAACCGCGAAGTACCCTGTTTTTCCTCTTCAAACCCTTGTCCGATCGGCGTTTTCACCCATAAAATATGATTATTTTCTTGAATGATTCTACCTGCGAGGTTGTGGGCGCGCTTGGTGTCAGCTTCCTGAATGCCACAGTTGAGTTTTTGCTGGTAAAACTGATTGATTGCGCCCATGATTTGTGGGTGCATTCGATACTGAGTTGTCAGCATTTTTTTGATGCTGTCGCTGGCATTTTCAAACAAAACTTTGAACAGCGATTCTTTGATAAAGCTAAGTTCGTCTCCGGTACAGCCGATGTCTTCGGCAATATCGTCGATCGTACTTTGATTAAACATCGGCGGCAATTGCCTGTGATCGCCCACTAATACTAACTTTCTGCCTTTCAAAGCGGGAATTAATAACTCTGGGGGAGTGCATTTGCTAACTTCGTCAATGATCACGGCATCAAAGCTGGGAAAGTTTTTAGTAAAATCGAAGCTAGCAGCTTGCACGCAAGTAATGCCGATAACGTTGGCATTGTCAATATAAATTTGCTTTAAATCGTTGCGGTCTTTTTCTGATGGATTGCGGAGTTTTTGAATCCAATCTGTCACAAACGTTTGAGAACGATTTAGCGCTGTTTCTTCTTGTTCTAATTTCCGCTGCCAAGTTTTGAAGAGACGCTTAATTTTGTTTAAAAAAGCTACGCTGAATAATCCTGTATTCGGAACTTCTGGCTGATATTGAGTCGGGATAGTTTGCCATGCTGACTCCCACCAATTTCTCTCAACAAGTAATGCCGCTGTCGGTTGTTGTTGTTGCAGTTGAGCGTTAATTTTGCTCAATTCTGTTTGAAGTTCGGCGAGTTGCTGCTGCGAAGTTGCAGCCGCAGTTTGTAGCGGGGATAAATGCTCGTCAAGAGTGTTTTTGATTGTCTCCAAAACGCCAAAAGGATCTAAGTCAGCAATAAATTTTTCAAGCTGAATCGTGCTGGCTTTCCAAGCCTCAACTTGCTTGACAAACTGCTGCGGTTGTTCCCAAATATTCGATTTTTGGGCGAGATATTGTTCGGCTAAAATTCGCAATTTTTCAGGTACATTTGGCTGTTGGACAATTGCTTGCAACAAATTAGTAACTTCGCTAATTTTTAAGTTGGCCTCTTGCTGCGCTGTTTCTACCTGAAGTTTAGCGGCGGATATTTGCTGCTGGCTCAAGGTTTGACCGATTTTATCTAATAACTGTTGCTGTTTGATAAGCTGCTGTTCGGTTTCGGTTTTCAGGGGAACCACGCACTGACGCGCATTTGCGAGGATACTGTGCAGCAATTCTTTGACTAGGCGATCGAAGGTAGCCTGGATATTATTTGGCTGCAAGGATTCACTATAAAATTGTTGAATGCTAGCTAAGAAAGTCGCTGCTTTTTCGATGATAAATTTGCGCTGACTTTGGCTGACTTGGGAGTAGCTGGCGAAGTCTTTAGCTAGTTGCTGCCACTGTGTACGATCGCCCGCAGAGAGCACGATCGGCGTTTGACTCAAATTTAGGTGCAGAAACTCGCTAAACCGGAACTGTTGCCCTTGTAAGTCCTTAAAACCTGCGCTTTCTTCGTGGGATATCGCCTTTTGCAACCGATCCAAATCGGGTAAATTGATTTTGCATTTGGGCGGCACGATCGGCAATTTGAGCGATCGGGCAATTTTCAGCAATCCTGCGGGCAATTCTACCATATCATCCGTGAGCATTGCGCCCGTTTCCCAGCAATTTTTCACGACTTCATAAAGTCCCGTATCTGCTGTCTCAATCCACTGTGCAACGGCGACGACAACGGCTGCAATTTCCGCTTTTCGCAGTTCCAAATTCTTGATTTTCTGTTCGAGATTGTGGCGATGTGTCTGATTTTGCCGATCGCCCAATTCGAGTTGATTCACAGCCTCAGACATCTGCCGCGACACCCGCAACGACTCCGCAACCGCCGACATAGCGTGACAAACATCATCAGCGCGATCGAATGCCGTCTTAAATTCCGATATTTGCGCTGCTACAGTTTCCTGCAGCCAAACCCCAATCCCAAACGCGCCGCAAGCAGGGCGATCGAAGCCTATTTGAATAGCATTGCTAGCGGCAATCCGAACATTTGCCATAAAGTTTT
Source organism: Microcoleus sp. N9_B4 (assembly GCF_036701635.1). Taxonomy (NCBI): domain Bacteria; kingdom Bacillati; phylum Cyanobacteriota; class Cyanophyceae; order Oscillatoriales; family Microcoleaceae; genus Microcoleus; species Microcoleus sp. N9_B4. The sequence continues at coordinate 68,680 of NZ_JAUBRC010000027.1, forward strand.
CTACTAAAACATTCCCTTCTGAATAGGGTTTTAGTCGGGGCATAAACTCAGCCACTTCTGGAGATTCCCAGTTAACTTGCGGCGCATCCAGCAGATTTTCTAGCCCCGAAGCCACAGATTCAATCTCGCTTTTTTCGGTTAAAATTACTTCATAAGCTGCTGCTAGCTGGCTGCACTTTTCCTCAATACTTGCTTTACTGTCGTGCAGGTGTTTGAGTTCATTAAAAAAATCTCTCTCTGCCGCACAGTAGGCGGTAAATCGCTCTGATTCTGCCACCAACTGCCGCAAAGATTTGACATTATTCAGGCGCTGCGAGAGCTTTTCTTCGCAGTCAGTCGCCGTATTTTGCAGCCAAGTGCCGATCGCATTTTCCTCTAAAAACGGCTGCCCTTCTTCCTGCACCTTATGAGCTTTTCCCTTCCGCAAAGCCCGAATCGCCGGATTGTGAACTAACCGACTCAAAGCATTATCTACAGCCAAATTTGCTTGCGAAGCAATGAGCGTTTTGCCACCCTGACGGGCAATTTGATAGCAAATCTCCGCAATCACAGTCGTTTTGCCCGTTCCCGGCGGCCCTTGAATCAAAATTAAATCCCGCGCCGAAAGCACCGTTTCTACGGCAGCAAGTTGGTCCTCATTAGCATTGCGATTTAATAAGTTTTCCCGATCCAATTTAATCAGTTTTTCGGGTATTCTCGCCTGGGAAGAGTCGAATAAAAACTCACTCAAATAAGGATTTTGAGCGCGACCATCTGTCAGCATTTTTAAAGCTTTTTTCTTGCGTTCGATCTGACTGATATCGCCCGCCGCCTCAAAATACAAGAATCCTTGTTTGGGCAGTTGATATCTGCCGCCCGCCATGCGATCGCCCAAATCAACATCTAACTTAATGCGTAATTTACCATGTTCAAAGTCAATTTCGGCGATGCTACCCAATGTCTCGCCATCGCGGCTGCTTCTGCTTCCGGGCGGCGAATCAAACAGGATAATTTCTTCATTTCTGGCTTTTTTCAGCCTGTCGCGAAAGTCGCCCAATTCTAAGGAATTTTCCTCGTAGCCGTCAAGAGTTGCGGAATTACGATCGATTTCAAAAGTGACGATTTTGAAGCCGGAACCGTAATTGTGCCCTCGGAAAGGTACGCAAAATTGACGCGCTTCCGCGATGCGTTTTTCCACATTTAAAAAAGTGTGCCAAACTTTTAGCTGTTCGGTAGTTGGTATGTGTCTGTCGTCCCAAAATGGCATTTGTTGGACGCGGGCGATCGACTTTGCAGGAATTGGCGATCTACTGTTAGCCAAAAGTCGCAACTGAACCGGCAAAGAATACCCATCTTTCCTTCCTCTGGGAACCGCCACCAAACCAGCATCCAGCAGTTTTAAACCGCCGATTCCGTCTTCACAGCGTACAGTTGCTAGTAAGCGTAAAGTGCGATCGGCTTTTTCCAACAATTGGGGTAATTCAAAATCATCTCCATCCGTAGCAAGCAGCAATTCCCAGATTTCTTCTTCGGAAAATCTCTCATTTACCTTTTGCCGACGCACGTAGAAAAGATTGTGGGATTTGCCAGCTATCTCCGACATCAGAATTTCCGCACGTTCTCGGCATTCCCAATCACAATATTTCGCTAAAGCTGCTTCTCCTTCTATATCCCGAATAAACTTATTAATTGTGCGATCGCCACTAAATTTATATCCCCAATCTTCTGTTACTAAAGATGGCATATTTTGATGTTAGATTTTAGATTTTAGATTTTAGATTGGATTTAAGATTAGCACATCGGAACTTGTGCCGACAGAACAGCTACATCCCAAAAAAGATTAAGGTGTGCATTGCACACCCTACGACCATCGCAAATTACCGTACAGGCGACGGGCGATCGAATTAAACAGTTGAGAATCAAAAGGGCGAACGATGGGACTTGAACCCACGAATGGTGGTACCACAAACCACTGCCTTAACCACTTGGCTACGCTCGCCGTATCAGTTTTAACTATAGCATCAGATCTCAGCACAAGTCTAGGGGTAAGGCAAAAATATTTTGAAATATTTCTGAGCGTCCCTGAACCGGACAGATCGATTGTGCCTCAAGTTCCAAGCACAGTAAGACTATAGCACAATTTTCGCTCTGTGCGATCGGCCTGTGCGAGCCTCTTCGAGGGCTTCGCCAACGGCAATTATCTCGCCCCCAGCAGTCATGTGGCGTGGGTTCGGCCGATCTGGTAGCGTCCCGATTCGATCCAGCGCATTAAAATAGCCTTATCAGCCCAGGCGCATCTACATTTTACAGTCCTGTTTGATAAAACTCACATCTGGCACCATTCTCAAGAACAGGCAAGATGCCTGTTCCACAAAGAATGAATTTCTTGTAGGGTGGGCTCTTCTAGCCCGCCCCTAAAAGCCTTATTGAGAATGGTGCAACATCTCAGATGAAATGCTTGTGGGGTGTCCCGCCCGCCCGAAAAATACAACGCCAGAAGCGGGACAGCTTATCCCACACCGCATGACTTATCCACCATCCCTCTTCTCTCTCTTCTCTTTTCCCTCTTCCTTCGCGTCGCTTCGCGTCTTCGCGGTTCGTTTAAAAAAAAGTCTTGTCCGCAATCTAAAATCTAAAATCCAAAATCTAAAATCCATATGAGCTACTGTATCAACCCACAATGTCAAAATCCTCAAAACTCCAACACCGCAAAATTTTGCTTAAACTGCGGCTTTAACCTGTTGCTGAGACAGCGATATCGCCCGATTGAACTTTTAGGTAGAGGCGGATTTGGTAAAACTTTCCTAGCAATTGATCAAGACATCCCATCTCTACCCCGCTGTGCAGTCAAGCAATTTTATTTTTACGACCGCGACCCCGAAATTTTCAACAAAGCCGTTGAATTATTTCGCCAAGAAGCCGTCCGTTTAGACGAACTCGGAAAACACCCGCAAATCCCCACATTATTAGCCTGTTTTGAACAAGAAGGTCATATTTATTTAGTTCAAGAGTTTATAGAGGGATCGACTCTTAAACAAGAATTAGACAAGAGTGTCTACGATGAAAATCAAATTTGGCAACTGCTGCAAGACTTATTGCCCGTGCTGCAATTTATCCACGACAAGCGCGTCATTCACCGCGACATCAAACCCGAAAATATTATCCGCCGACAGTCAGACAACAAACTCGTATTGATCGATTTCGGCATTGCCAAACTGCTGACTGATTCAGCAATCCTCCGTTCAGCAACGCTCATCGGTAGTCAAGATTATGTAGCTCCCGAACAAATGCGTGGCAAAGTATTTCCTGCTAGCGACCTTTACAGTTTAGGGGTTACTTGTATTCGCCTAATGACGCAAGTTCCTCCCTTGGATATGTACGACTGCAACAACGAGCGCTGGTGGTGGCGAGAGTTTCTCCCCAAAGCTACGAGTATGAGCAACGAGTTAGGCGAAATTTTAGATAAATTGCTGCAAACTCGTCTCACTCAGCGGTACAGTTTTGCTACGGAAGCTTTGGACGATATCAAAGCAGCTTTAGATATTCGCCATCAAAATTTGCTTTCGTCCGAAATGCCGATCGCTCCTGCTCTTAATAATAGCGACAACTCTGCCGATATCAACGCGCTACCAACTTCTGATTCTCGGATTTTACCCACAAATGCCGTCGCCAATTCCGCAGAAACTTTTTCCTTATCTGTTACTTCAAATCTCGATCCGACCATGATTTCAGCACGGGGAGTTGATTATACCAAATTGCGAGATTTTTTGTCAAATAAAAAGTGGAAAGAAGCCGATCGCGAAACTTGGGGCTTGATGTGTCAATCTCTTTCCCAGCCACCGGGAACTCAGCTAGAAATTAGCCAAATTTACCAGATCCCCTGCCAAGATTTGCAAACAGTCGATCGCCTTTGGCTGCACTACAGTCAAGGTCGGTTTGGCTTCAGCGTCCAAAAGCAGATTTATGAAAGCGTTAAGGGAGACTATATCAGATTTTGCGATCGGGTCAACTGGCAAACCTACAATTCTGCTAATACTTTAGGGCAGATTAAATTTAGTCAGCAAGCACCAATCGGACACCTCCCCTCTCGCAGTTGGGTTGGCGGCATTCAGTGGCTGCGACACCTCGATGCCCTGTCAGCAAAATTAACCGAGTGCGACAATAATGCAGCTTGTAAATTGTAATTTGGTCTACCGACTCACTAAGTAAAATTTCATATTTAAACTCTACCTGAAAGCAGAGAAATTTGTCGAGCTAGATGTATCCATCGACCGAGGCTCGGTGCGATCGCTTGTCGCACAATGGATTGTGAAGGTGAACACAGCTACAAGTCTGCAATCCAGAGACTGTAACAACAGAATTAAAGAAGAGGTATCGATCCATGTTTTTTCACAAAAAACAATTAATGGCTGCGGTGACAGTAGACGAACCCAATCCCCGTTTTGCCCAATTGCTGCTAGAACAGTTTGGCGGAGCAACCGGAGAACTGACAGCAGCTCTGCAATACTGGGTGCAGTCCTTTCACTGTGAAGATGCAGGGATTAAGGATATGCTCCAAGATATTGCACTAGAAGAATTCAGCCACTTAGAAATGGTGGGCCAACTCATAGAAATGCACACCAAAAACTCTGACCAAACAGAAGCTTACAAAAGCACTTTGTTTGCGGTGCGCGGCGTAGGCCCACACTTGTTAGACAGCCAAGGTCAAGCTTGGACGGCTGCTTATATCAACGAAGGCGGGGAGGTGGTGCGCGATTTGCGCGCTAATATCGCTGCGGAAGCAGGAGCTCGCCAAACCTACGAAGAGTTGATTAAACTAGCACCGGATATGGGAACGAAAAAGACGTTGCAGTTTCTGCTGACTCGCGAAATTTCTCACACTCAAATGTTCATGAAAGCTCTGGAAGCGCTGGGCAAACTCACCGATCCGATGTTCGGCAATATTCCGCCAGATTCCACTGTGGATCTCTACTTTAACTTGTCCACAAATGGCAAGGATGAACGCGGGCCGTGGAACTCGGAACCTACTTTCCAGTACATCGCCGATCCCGCTCCAAAAGCTTAATTTGATAGTTGTTTAGGGGGGGTGGCTTAAAAGATTTAAGCCCAGTGTTAAGTAGTTTTTAAGCCGCGCGCCTTCTTTTGTAAGGTGTGCGGCTTAGAAACTTTAAGCCCAGTGTTGAGTAATTTTTAAGCCGCGCACCCTAGGATATCGAACTTTTGTGTTGAGTAATTTTTAAGTCACGCGCCCTACGGTGTTATAATTATTTGAAATTCGGCTCGAACATTAACATCCTATCTATATTGAAATTGCGATCGACCTATTTATTAGTTTCTCACGGCAGCCGCGACCCCAGACCCCAACTAGCTTTGGAAAACCTAGGTCAACTGCTGTCTCAAAATTTGGCTGACTCGTTCCCCGCAGTAGCAACCGCCACCTTAGAACTCGGGCCCGCACCGCTGCACGAACAAATTTGCAGTTTTGGCGAACGTACCCTGTCCCTGGGACTGACAGAATTGCAAATCCTGCCTGTATTTTTATTGCCGGGAGTTCACGTCGCCGAAGACATACCGGCAGAGGTGGAAATTGCCCAAAAAACTTTTGGTGACAAGCTAAAAATTGCATTGCGCCCGCATTTAGGTTCCCAGGAAGCAGGCTTAACAAAATTGGTAAAAAGTCAGATGGAAGAGGTGACTTTTCTCCCCAATCTGCTATTGCCAAAATGGATTTTATTATCTCACGGCAGCCGTCGGCCCGGAGGTAACTCGACAGTTGAGGAAATCGCCAGCAAACTCGGTGCGCTGACAGCTTATTGGTCGGTCAAGCCGAGTTTGTCAGAGCAAATTGACAGTTTGGTTCGTGGTGGACAGCAGCAAATAGGGATTGTGCCATACTTCTTATTTAATGGAGGAATTACAGATGCGATCGCCAAAAATGTCGCACAGCTAAAGCAGCAATTTCCTGCGGCGGAACTTCATCTCGCAAATCCTCTAGGCGCAAGTGTACAATTAGCAGACTTAATTGGGAATTTAATTCAAAAATGAACCCCAGAGGCACAGAAGAGGTAAAGGAAGAAAGAAAAATGTCTTTAGGAAAAGTGTATTTAGTAGGTGCGGGGCCCGGAGATCCGGGTTTGATGACCTTGAAGGGAAAAGCTCTGTTAGAGTGTGCCGATGTGGTGATTTACGACGCTTTAGTCAGCCCTCAAATTTTGGCAGCAATCAACCCCCAAGCAGAACGAATTGATGCGGGAAAACGCAAGGGCCGTCACTCGTTAATGCAGGACGAAACAACTCAGTTAATGATAGAAAAAGCTGGAGATAATGCGATCGTAGTTCGTCTCAAAGGCGGCGATCCGTTTATCTTCGGCCGCGGTGGCGAAGAAATGGAAGAGTTGGTAAAAGCTGGAGTGTCAGTAGAAGTCGTCCCCGGCGTAACTTCTGGGATTGCGGCCCCTGCTTATGCGGGAATTCCTTTAACACATCGATCGTACAGTTCCTCTGTCACCTTTGTCACCGGTCACGAATCAGCGGGAAAATATCGACCGGAAGTAAATTGGCAGGCGATCGCCCGCGGCTCGGAAACCATTGTAGTATACATGGGAATCCACAATTTGCCTTACATTATCGGCCAGTTAACAGATGCAGGATTGAGTGCAGAAACGCCCATAGCCTTAGTGCGCTGGGGAACGCGGCCGGAACAAGAAGAATTGATCGGGACTTTGGGTACAATTGTAGAGCAAGTTGAGGCGATCGGATTTGCAGCACCTGCGATCGCAGTAATCGGAAATGTCGTCAATTTGCACTCGATATTGTCTGGCTGTCGGCCAGTTTCTCAGACGGTAGGATAAGCGGGAAAATTGGGTCAATCCTGGACGCATCAATGACAATTCGTGAGTTTATTTAGTCTAGGAGTTGTCTATTCCAGCCTCACTTGGGCACCCCACAAATCTTGCGGGAGAAATACTCTGTCGGTGGGTAGGGGAGCAACTGGGGCCGTGAGGGTAAATTGACCCGCTTCAATTTGCTGCTTCAATTCCAATGCTACTTGCCGGGAGAGAAACATACTCGCAAGGGGGGCGGCCCGCACAGGTTTGCCCTCTATCAAAATGCGGCCAGTCTTTAATTGAGCATAGCTGACTAAACCGAATGTGGGACGAACGCGCCGGGGGATAGAGAAATCTACCACCGGCGCTACTATTTTTTTGTCTGATACTGCACAGTGGGCGACGACTGTTTCGTTTAAGACTGGAAAGGGGATGCCGACTCCCAGCATCAGGGATGGGCCGTAGTTTTTGAAGTAGCACCCGCGCACCCATTTGGAGTTCATCTGTTTGGCGTCGCCGATTAGTGCGAGGGTAGCGGCCGGGCCGATGGGGGTGCGGTTGGGCTGGCGTTTTTGCAGCGGGAAGTGCTGGGTTCCTTCCCAGGTGATATAGCCCTGAGCGCCTCCTAGGAAGATGCGGGTGCCGATGCCGATGATTTCGAGGTCGGGGTCGTTGAGCAGGGGAGACATGGCTCCAAGGTTCGAGTAGACGGCGTTGCCGAGGTTTGGTTGCAGGGGGCCGAGGTAGGTGAACAGCGGTCGATCGCCCCCGTTGACGCCAACAATAAAGTTTTGATATGCGTTGCGGGGATTGAATAAATAAAACTGGTTTATTGTATCGCGCGTAATCGTCGTTTCAAAGGAGGCGCGGGGGTAGCAGTCTGTTACTTGCCCCAAGGCTCGCAACTGCACGGGTTTCCCGGCAATCAGGTCTTCGATGACGTGTCCGCCGCCCCGTTCGCGGGATTCTTCGCCGTCTTCGGCTACTTGGGTGGCTCCCAGGTACAGGTCTACTGCCCCGAAGCCGGAGTAGGCTAAAACGCCGTCTAGCCAGCACTGGCGGATTTTTATGGGCGGGTCGGTATGGCCGAGGTTGATGATTGCACCGGAGGATTCCATCGGCTCGAAGGTGCCGGTGGTAATCACATCGACTTCTTTGGCGGCTTGGGTAATGCTGGTTTCTTGAACTCTTGTTTTGAGTTCTTCGATTGTCCAGACTGTGGCTTTGCCCTGGCTGATTTTATCGTTGATTTCGTCGATCGATCGCATATATTTTAGATTTTAGATTTTGAATTGATTGATTTTGAATTGATTGATTTTGGAGTGATTTTGATTTGGGATTGATTTGGGATTGATTTGGGATTGATGGAATGTCGATCGAGCGAATGCTGTTTTGGCGATCGACCTCGGTTTGATAACACAGCAAAATGCTATAACAGATATCAGGATTATATTATAAATAAAATAAAGAGCGATCGCCATGACTCAAGCGATATTAAAACCAGTCACCTTCGATGAATTTATTGACTGGTATCCTGAAAATTCGGTAAACGGTTACGAACTGCACAATGGAACTATTGTTGAAATGCCTAAAGCCACCGGAGAACATTCAGAGGTAGCCGGCTTCCTTTGCCTGAAGCTAGGGATTGAAATCGAGAGACTGAAACTGCCCTACTTCGTTCCCAAAGAATGCGTTGTCAAAGCTGATAACGAGCTATCTGGTTACGAACCGGATGCGATCGTTTTGGACAGGCAAGGGACGGACGGCGAACCGAGATGGAAAAAGGAATCTATCATTACAATGGGTAGTTCTGTCCGGCTAATTGTCGAAGTGGTCAGTACCAATTGGCGGGATGATTACGGCTACAAATTAGTGGATTACGAACCTTTGAGAATTTCTGAATAGTGGATTGCGGACTATTTGGGACTTGCGGCAGACGCTATATTGGCAATCCCAAACAACCTACTTTTTCTGTTTACCAGTTGGTTGACGGTGAGTATCAAGTCAGTCTGTTTAGAGGGAAAGAGCGGGTTTTGTCGCCCACATTTGGGCAGTTGAATTTAACGGTTAAACAGATTTTTAGCGCTGGCAGAGATGCGGTAGAAAATGCGAGTGTTGAAGATAGTTAGTCTAGGGCTATTCCCCCATTTTTACTAAATTTGTAGGGAATAATTCTATCCTATAAGTGGGAATCCATAAACACTTTACTCCTTACAACTCTTAATTATTGATTTTCAGGAGCGTCATTTTCAGAATGATCGGGGATGTCTGGTTTCTGTTCTGGTAAATATTTTTCTGGCAGGGTTTCGGTGACTCCTATAGATTCATGTTTTTCATTGATAGCAGAATCGATTGCTGCTAAGGTTTTAGGACTGGCACTCCACTGGTTTAGAATATCTTTAATGAGGGCTTCCCTAATCCAAACTTGAGCTACAACGGTGAGGGGGAGAGCTAGCAATAATCCTAAAAATCCAAAGAAGGTGGCGAAGAATACTTGAGCTATTAATGTTACTGCTGGCAGCAGTGATACTTGCTGTGCCATGACGTAGGGGGTGAGGACGTTGCTTTCAAACTGTTGAATTAGAAAGTAAAGGATTAGGACAAAACCTGATTGTAAGGGAGAATCTAAAAGTGCGATCGTCATTGGGGGGATGACGCTCAGAGTGGGGCCTATATTGGGAATTAGGTTAAGAAATCCTGCTACTACAGCGTGAGCTAGCGGTAGGGGAACTTGCAAGACTGACAGACCAATTAAGCTCAAAAAAGCAATCACACTCATGCTAATGAGAGCGCCGATTACCCATCGACCGAGAGCTATTTCGCATTCATCTAAGATGCCATCCACTCGTCGCCGATAAAAAGAGGGAAATAGCTGGATGAATGCTTTGCGGTAAGATAGAGGTTCTGCTAATGTCATCAAGGTCAAAGCTATGACGAGCAAAAAGCTGAGGATAACGCCTAATGTGTTGCCGACAAAGGCTCCTGCACCGCCGACGAGTTGGTTGAATAAAGGTTGCAGTTGTTGCATGATGTCGTTAACATCAAGATTTGGTAGCCGCTGGCCAAATTGTCCTGAAAAGCGACCCTCAAATTGATCAATCCACTGATTTAATCTTTCTATTCCTTGAGGGGCTCTTTGGGTAAGTTGTTGAAACTGTTGGGTAAAGGGCGGTACAATTATCAGGAATAAGCCTACGAATACGAGGATTAGGAAACTAACTGATAAGAGTACGGCGATCGATCTTTTGAGTCCGAATTTTTGTAAATACCGTGCTAGTCTGTTTAAGGCGGTGGCTAAGACGACGGCGGCAAACAGCAGCAGTAGGGCCTGCCTGATTTGCCACAGGATGTAACAAGATGCGATGAGGGCTAATAAGCCCATCCACTGTCCTAGCTTCATTAGATTTTAGATTTTAGATTTTAGATTTTAGATTGAGGAATAGGGTATTGGGAATTGCAGCTTGGTAATTGCTCTGCAGCCCAGAAGCGATAAATCGCATCTCTATAAGATACCTTAGATGCGGGCGATCGCATCTTTAATCGGATACCTCTACTCGGACATCAGCATAAGCAGCCTCCTCAATTCCCTTTGGCGAACACCTGCTGCGCTGTCAGCTTCAATTCGGGGAAAGTTCGGGACTCAATACCCTCGCCGCCTCTGAACAATTTGACTTGGTATTCGCCGTCAATTAGTTGGTAAACCGAAAAAGTGGGTTGTTTGGGGTTGCCAATAAACCGTCTGCCGCCCAATCCTAGATAGTCTATAATCCAATATTCTTGAATACCCATTGACTCATATGCCTCAAGCTTTAGGGCATAATCATCACCCCAATTAGTGCTAGTTACCTCGACGATTAGGGGGACTGTTGAACCCATTGTGATAATTGATGATTTTTCCCATCGCGGCTCGTTTCCAATGGTTTGTTCGTTAAGTACAATTATATCTGGTTCATATCCCGATTCCTCGCGCATGGGTTTGATGACGCATTCTTTGGGGATGAAGTAGGGTAGGTTTAAGCGTTCTATTTCGAGAAATAACCAGCCGCTGGTAAAACCGGCAACTTTAGAATGTTTACCTGTTGCTTTTGGCATTTCAACAATTTCTCCATTGTGCAGTTCGTAGCGGTGTTCGGAATTCTCAGGATACCAGTCAATGAATTCATCGAATGTTACTAATTCAGGTATAATTTGAATCATGGTGAGTGCCTCAACTTTGGTTTTGATAAGCTGTACGGGGAATTAAGATTTTGGCTAAAACATAGTCTTTAGACCTAGTGTAGATCGATCGCACTTTTTGATTGCGTCTCTACTGCTGCTGTTGGCGCGATCGCCAGCCGAGGATCGCAGCTAAGATGATACTGGGGGTAAAGACGGCGATGAGGGCGTTGAGGTCGGTAGAGGGTATCGATAAGCTAGGCCCTGCGTACTTGATGGCGAGGGAAAGGGCGGCGGAGAGGGTAAATACTTTGAGGATGGGGCTGATGTTGGTGTTCATGGAGGTGGTAGTGGGTTGTATAATTTGTTTTTGCGCGGGGGCTGGAAATATTGACCCTCACTATTATGCCCAGTCCCTGCCGTTGTGCCGCGTGGGCTTTGGGCAAAAGTGCGATCGCAACTACCTTTAGGGCGCCGCGTAGATTAAGATACCTTCTCATCCTAAAATTAACGTATGTCACAGCGCAATTTGTTAGTAGCGGGAGCAATGTAGAATGAACAACCAAAAATCTGACATCGTAGAAAAAATTCGCCAGCAATTTAACAGCGCTCCTTACCCGAGAATCCCACTCGAACAATCTCCTAAAGATAACTACCAGCTTCTCTATATTCATAACCTTATAACACCTTACTATTTAAGAAATCAAACAGTTATTGAAACAGAAGGAAAAATTATTTTAGATGCAGGCTGTGGCACCGGCTATAAATCCTTGACTTTAGCAGAAGCCAATCCCGGCGCTAAAATAGTTGGTATTGACTTATCAGAAGAATCGGTTAATTTAGCCCGTCACCGTCTCGAATATCATGGGATTGAGAATGCAGAGTTTCATGTGCTTTCAATTGAAGATTTGCCTGAATTAGGATTAGAGTATGACTATATTAATAGTGACGAAGTTCTTTATTTATTGCCAGATATAAAGGCGGGATTGAAAACACTTAAGTCTGTGCTAAAAGATCGGGGAATAATTCGTGCTAATTTCCACAGTTCGCTACAGAGGTTTGCCTATTTTTGGGCTCAGGAACTTTTCAAAATGATGGGATTGATGGACGAAAATCCCCGAGAGTTAGAAATGGAATTAGCCCGAGAAATTATGACCGCTTTGAAAGATGATGTCCTTCTCAAGAGACTCACCTGGAAGCCCGATGCCGCCCAGAGTGAAGAGTGGATGCTAATGAATTATTTATTTCAAGGCGATAAAGGCTACACTATCCCTGAAATGTTTTCGGCACTGCAAGCCGCTGATTTAGAATTGGTCAGTATGGTGAATTGGCGGCAATGGGACTTGCTCCATCTTTTCAAAGAGCAAGACAATTTACCTGCTTTTCTAGCCATGAGCCTGCCAGAAATTTCTACAGAAGAAGGGCTGCATTTATGTGAATTGTTACATCCCGTCAACCGTTTAATTGACTTTTGGTGCGCTCATCCCGATAGGGCACAGCCATTTGTGCCGGTTGCTGAATGGACTTTATATGACTGGCAGGATGCGCGGGTACACCTGCATCCTCAGCTAAAAACTCCCCAGGCCAGAGCAGACTTGATCCAGTGCATCACTAGCCAACAACCCTTCGAGATTAGCCGTTATGTCACTTTGCCCGTTTTAGTACCTATCTTCCTAGAAAGTAATATGGCTGCTTGCTTGCTACCGCTTTGGGAGGGCGCTTGTCCTGCGAAGTCCCTTGTGGAACGCTGGTTAAAGCTCAAACCCCTGCATCCCGTTACTCTAGAGCCTGTCAGCGAAGAGGCAGCTTGGGAGGAAGTTAAAGAAGTCTTGAGTAGGCTGGAAGTGTTTCTTTACTTGCTTTTGGAGCGTTCACCCCGCCCTAGCTAAGTTTTTTTAGTACAGGGTGATTTGAGAAGGAACGAAAGTGAGTAAGTTACATTCAGGAGTTAGAAATCAAGCACCCCACCCCTCAAGGAGAAACAAACCATGAAAACTGAATTAAAAACCAAGTTCCTGTAACACTTCAATCAAAGAAGACAAGATAAAGGTTTTACGCTCATTGAACTGTTGGTATTTATCATGATTATCGGTATTCTTTCGGCTATTGCTTTGCCTGCATTCCTCAACCAAACAAACAAAGCCAAGCAATCTGAAGCCAAGCCAAGTAGTATATCGCCTCGCTCGACAAGGGTCAGCCGGCTTACTATGCTGAGATGGGAGTCAAGGGTGATATCACGAAGTTCTGTTCCAATACTGGAATTTGTGTGGTTCCAGATTCTGCTATTGCTTAGTGATTTTCCGCATTCATTAGTGATTTTCCGCATTCAGCTTAATTGGATATTGAATCTGTGGCAAAATATCGCTCCACTGGCTTCGATTGAGGTTTTTTAATAAAATAATTTCCTGTTCTGCGTTAATATCTAAATCTTCTTCCATCAAAAGATTCATCACAATCCCTCAGACAATTAAACTTGCATTTAACTCGGATTTTTCTAAAGTTTCGCTCACATCTATTAAAAGAGTTAGGAAATCGCGATCGGGATGATTTACCAGACTCCTAATAATTAGTTCTCACTCTAAATAAAGAGATTCTTCGGGTTGGTTCCAATCAGGAAAAATTAGCAAATTTAAGGGTTTCAGATTTAAGGTGGCTAGATTCATGTGATTGTCTGTCTCATCTATATTGCTGGGCATCGAGGGGTTTTGGTGTGAGTGTTCGATCGCCCCTGGTTTAATTTAACTCGTCTTTGGGCGCGATCGCCCTCCATCCCCTATCTTGGCTGTTGGCGCGATCGCCAGCCGAGGATGGCAGCTAAGATGATACTCGGAGTAAAGACGGCGATTAGGGCGTTGAGGTCCGTAGAGGGTATGGATAGGCTAGGCCCCGCGTACTTGATGGCCAGGGAAAGGGCGGCGGAAAGGGTGAATACTTTGAGGATGGGGCTGATGTTGGTGTTCATGGACGTGGTAGTTGGTTGGGCGATCGGTTTTTGAGAGTATTATTGCAAGTATGTGTTGCGGCCCGGCGGGCGATCGGCGATTTTCTGAGATACTAAGGTAATTTGCCAGCGTTGAGTGTAATTGAACATGGATCACCAAAATTTAGAGTTAATAGAAAACATTCGCCAGCAATTTGACAATACTCCTTATCCCAGAATCCCGCTGGAACAATCTCCAAAAGACAACAGTGAATTGCTCTACCTTCATAATCTTGTCACTGCTTACTACTTCAGAAATAGAAAAATTATCAATACAGAAGGTAAAGTTATCCTGGATGCGGGATGCGGCACCGGTTATAAATCCTTGGTTTTAGCTATAGCCAATCCGGGAGCGAAAATAGTAGGAATCGATTTATCAGAAGAATCTGTGAAACTAGCTGAGCAACGTTTACAGTATCATGGGGTTGCTAATGCAGAGTTTTATGCTTTGAAGATAGAAGAATTACCAAGTCTAGGGTTACAGTTTGACTATATCAATGCTGACGAAGTTCTGTATCTTTTGCCCGACGCTGTTGCTGGATTGCAAGCAATGAAATCGGTTCTGTCTCCAGACGGAATTATCCGCACCAACCTTCACAGTTCAAATGGTAGAGCCGGAGTATTTCGCGCTCAAGCTGCTTTCAAAGCAATGGGATTAATGAATGGCTCTCCGGGAGAATTGGAGATAGAAATAGTCCGGGAAACAATGGAAGCATTACAAGATGAAGTAGGGCTTAAGGCATTCACCTGGAATTCCGATCGCGCGCAGGATGAGGGATGGATTATGGCTAACTATTTATTAGTGGGTGATAAAGGTTGTACCATTCCTGAAGTGTTTGCTATGTTGAGAGGTGCTGATTTAGAGTTTATCAGTATGGTGGCTTGGCGCAGGTGGGAGTTGATGGATTTGTTCAAAGAGCCAGATGATTTGCCTCCGTTTTTGGCGATGAGTCTGCCAGAAGCTTCTCTGGAAGAGCGGCTGCATTTATTTGACTTGTTACATCCCCTGCACCGTTTGTTTGATTTCTGGTGCGGCAATCCCGATCGGGCTCAGGCTTTTGTGCCAGTTGCGGAATGGACTCAGGCTCAATGGCGGGAAGCACGGGTACACCTGCACCCTCAATTGAGGACTTCCCAGGTGAGGGAAGACTTGAGTAATTGCATTGAGAGCCAGACGCCGTTTGAGATTAGCCGTTATATTATTGTGCCAACTCTAGGGCCAGTCGCGATCGAGAGTACAATGGCGGCTTGTTTGCTACCTCTTTGGGATGGGCCACAGTCTGTGGTGTCGATCGTGGAGAAGTGGCGATCGATCCGCTCCCTGAGCGGTGTTAACCTAGAGTCTGTTAGTGAGCAGACTGCCTTTGAGGAAGTCAAGGAACTGTTGATTAGGCTAGAAGTCTTTCTGTATGTGCTTTTGGAGCCTTAGAGCTAGGATTTGAAAAAAAAAATAGTTTGGGGTGATATTAAAGCGCCGATAACTGGGTAAGTTACATATAAGAGTTAGAAATCGAGCATCCCACCCCTCACGGAGAAAAGACTTATGAAGACTGAATTTAAAGCTAAGTTCCTGCAACACATCAACCAAAGAAGACAGGATAAGGGTTTCACACTGATTGAACTGCTGGTTGTTATCATCATCATCGGTATTTTGTCTGCTATTGCTTTGCCTTCCTTCCTCAGTCAAGCAAACAAAGCCAAGCAGACAGAAGCCAAGCAGTATATCAGTTCCCTTAACAAGGGTACGCAGGCTTACTATGCAGAAAACACCAAGTTTACAACAGATGTCGGTGTGTTGGGTCTTGGTCTCAAAACAGACACCACCAACTATACATACACCCTTAGCGATGGTGGTACGGGCACAAACGGCGGATCAACTTCGGCCGCTACCCCTAAGAATCTTACTACACTGAAGGGATATGGAGGAGCCGTAGCAGTGACACTCCCCGATGCTTCAGGGGCTTCAGGCACACAGACAATCCTTTGTGAAACGACGGGGGTTGGAGCTCCTGCAACTATTGCTCTTGCTGGTAGCAGTAGTGTTTGTCCCGCCAGTATGACGCTTGTTACTAAGTAACAGCTTAGTACACAAGCCATGCTTGTGAAAAAGTACGAAAAAGCGGGTTAGCGTTATCGATGCTGCCCGCTTTACTGTAGATAGGAAACTGATTTTTTTGGCTGAGTTTATGATTTCTGACAATTTATTAGCACTGGCGCCCGATTGGCAGCAAACAGCCGAGCAACTCCTGCTTAAAGAAAATTACGCTCAGGCAGCAATCCTCTACGAACAGGCAATTACAGAGCAACCAAGCGTTAAATCTTACTACTGGCACTTAGGATTGATATTGCTGTTGCAAGAACAAGAAGCAGAAGCTCAAACAACTTGGCTGCTGGCAATGGCTGAGGGTGAATCTGAAGAAATTGAACTCTGGACCGCAGAACTGTTACAAGTGCTGGAAGCTGAGGCTGAACGACAACGGCTGGATTTGGTAAATTATGAAGTAGCTTGGGCGATTCGGCAGCACATCCGAGAAATCAATCCTGGGGATATTAATAACCTGTTGCATTCGGTGGGACTTTCCATCCTGCGGAAAACTTACAGAGGTGAAGAATCAGACGCTTTGGGCACGATCGTCGAGCTTCTGAAGTCCGAGCCTCCAATAGCATTAGACTACGACCTGTTGCTGCAAGTCTGGAAGACCGTTTTAGATGTTGCTCCATTCCACCCTTCATCATTTGAATTTACAGAAGCTTGTTTTAACCATGTTAAAGAACCTCTACCTGTTATTGAAAATATACTTTACTTTGCTTATGACATCGCATATTCAGGAAAGCAATTTCACTTAGCGACCCGTTATGTGGAACTCGCCTTGCGGTTAGAAGCTAAACACCAAGAAGTTTTGCGGGCATTGGCTAGTTTTTACCAAGATATAGGAAATTTTTCTAAAGGGATAGAAACTGCTAAGATTTGCTTCTCAGTGATGGAACAGTTGGTAGATAAAATTTTTGCCAATCATTTGCTGCTGCGCGGACTGATGCTGGCTGGTGGTAATTGGGAAGATGCTTGGTCAGCCTTTGAGACACACAAATTAATGATGAGGGCTATTATTGAGGAAGCTCCGACTAATCTGGATTCGGCTGCTGCGCTTCGCTTGATGAGTTCGTTATTTTTCCTTCCTTACTTTGAAGATCGACCTCAAGAAGCTGGGATAATTCGCATCCAAATTGGTAATCTTTTTCAAGCAAATGTTGAAAATTATGCTAAGCCAATAGTAGAGAAGTGTCGCCATCGCTCGTTGCCTCTGCTTCAGGGAGGTAATGAAAAAAGACGTTATAAAGTTGGTTATTTATCTTATTGCTTACGTAGCCATTCTGTAGGATGGCTGGCACGCTGGTTGTTTGAACATCACGACCGCGATCGCTTTGAAATATGTGCTTATCTAATAGGAGCAAAACTGACAAATGATCCCATTCAGCAATGGTATATTGGTAAAGCTGACCAAGCTTATAAACTAGGTATTTCGGGTATTGAAGCTGCTGAAAAAATTCACGAAGATGAAATTGATATATTGATCGATCTTGATAGCATTACGATGAATACTAACTGTGAGGTAATGGCAATTAAGCCTGCCCCTGTACAAATTAGTTGGCTGGGGTGGGATGCTTCTGGCGTACCAAATGTTGATTACTATATTGCAGATAATTACGTTTTACCCGAATCAGCACAGGATTACTATGCGGAAAAAATATGGCGATTGCCTGCCACTTATCTAGCAGTAGATGGTTTTGAAGTGGGAGTGCCAACGGTTCGACGGGATTCGCTGGATATTCCTAGCGATGCCGTCATATACTACTGCAGTCAGATGGGATACAAATACAATCCCAACACAGCTCGGCTGCAAATGCAAATTATTAAAGCAGTCCCGAATAGCTACTTTGTAACTAAATGGTTTGCTGAGCAAGAATCGCTAAAAAACTTTTTTATTCAGATTGCGGAATCAGAGGGGGTGAGTGCGGATCGCTTGCGATTTTTGCCTCACGCTCCTTCAGAGGCAGTACACCGGGCTAATTTAGGTATTGCTGATGTGGTGCTAGATACTTACCCCTACAACGGAGCTACAACCACAATGGAAACTCTCTGGATGTGCATTCCTTTGGTGACACGAGTAGGGCAACAGTTTTCTAGTCGCAACAGTTACGGAATGATGATGAATGCGGGTATTTCGGAAGGGATTGCTTGGACTGATGAAGAGTATGTCGAGTGGGGAATTCGCTTGGGGAAAGACGCAGCTCTGCGCCAGCAAATATCCTGGAAACTGCGACAGTCACGACAAACTGCTCCGCTGTGGAATGGCAAGCAATTTACGCGAGAGATGGAGAAAGCATACGAGCAAATGTGGCAGATCTATCTGGACAAAAATCGTTAATTACCTGGACATAAATTTGTCAGCTATAGCAATCTTATTTTACAGGAATTGTTAGCCCTATGACCAATAATCTGTCACCAGAAGTCGCCTATGACGAGTTTTTACGCGATTTAAAGGAGCGGATTAGACAAGCTCAAATTCGTGCTGCACTGGCTGTCAATCGTGAGTTAGTGCTATTGTATTGGCAAATAGGGGTGGATATTTTACAGCGACAACAACAGCAAGGTTGGGGTGCTAAAGTCATCGATCGTCTAGCTACGGATCTGCGCTCATTTTTTCCAGAAATTAAGGGTTTTTCATCACGTAACCTGAAGTATATGCGAACTTTTGCTGAAGCATACCCTGATGAGCAATTTGTGCAACAGGTTGTTGCACAAATTCCTTGGGGGCATAATGTCCGCATTTTGGAGACAGTTAAAGACTCAGCCGAGCGCGAGTGGTATGTGCAACAAACAATTCAGTATGGCTGGAGTCGGAATGTGTTAGTTCATCAAATAGAAAGCAGGCTGTACAATCGGCAAGGAAAGGCAATTACTAACTTTGAAAACACTCTCCCTAAACCGCAATCAGAACTAGCCCAACAACTCCTAAAAGACCCCTACAATTTTGACTTTCTTAGTTTGGGAGAGGAATCACAAGAACGCGACTTAGAGCGTGGCTTACTCAACCACATCCGCGATTTCTTGCTAGAGTTGGGAGTTGGATTTGCTTTCGTGGGCAGCCAGTACCATTTGGAAATTAACGGAGATGATTTTTACATTGACCTGTTATTTTATCACTTGCGATTGCGTTGCTTTGTGGTGATTGACCTTAAAATAGAAGAGTTTAAGCCAGAGTTTTCGGGAAAGATGAATTTTTATGTTTCGGCAGTGGACGACCTGTTACGACACCCTGACGATCGACCGAGCATTGGTATCATTTTGTGCAAGAATAAGAACCAGACGGTTGTAGAATATGCCCTGCGCGATCTGAACAAGCCGATGAGTGTTTCGACTTATCAACTTAGGGAGGCTTTACCTGAATATTTGCAAAGTAGTTTACCAACGATTGAGCAATTAGAAGCAGAGTTATCTGCGGTCTCACAAGAAACAGATGAGGAAATATAGATGCTGTAGCAACAAGGACTTAAGGAAACAGAGGATGGAATTTTATATTTTTAAGCTGTCTAATTCAAATAAGGCTATGTTCTGTGCTTTTGCGTGAGCGATCGCCTCTCTATTCTCATTCTCCAATACAATTCTCCCATGCAGGCGCGGCATCAGAACTGACCACTGACTTTCGCTCAACTGTCCAATCAGTGAAATTTCTGGCACATCAGAAACATCTAAATCTTCTTCCATTAAAAGATTCATCGCTACGCTTGATAAAGCAAGATTAGCATCTTCGTCAGAAATATTGCTGGTGTCTACTAAGAGAGCCATCTTGCTTTTGTCTGGGTGAGTTGCGATCGATCTCACCACTCGTTCCAATTCTAAACCCAGAGACTCTTCTGGCTGCGTCCAATCTGGAAAAACAATTAGATTAATATCTTTCAAGTTTAAACGCACTAGAGTTGCGTCAACCAGTGCTGAACTAATCGTTTTCGCCATTTTTGACCAAGAGAACTTTTTAGCTTGTTCCAATCCAGCCGCAATTAATGAGTTGCGAACCTTCGGTTTTTGTACCTCGCAAAGTGCATTAGCCAATCCATCAACATCATCATCATTCACATATAATGCCGCTTCGCCTGCCACTTCTGGAAGAGAAGAATTAGGACAAGTAATGACGGGACAACCGCAGGATATCGCCTCCAGTATAGGCAAGCCAAATCCTTCATATTTCGATGGATAAACCAGTGCCACAGCACCGGCATAAGCTAATCTCAACTCCCGATCATCAAGTTGAAGCTTGTGAACTACAGTACCTAAAGTATAATTTCTCAACTCTTCTTCTAATAAAGCTCCACTCCCCGTACATACTATTTCAAAGCCTTGTTTGCTGGCAAGTTGAGCAAAAGCGCGGAAGAATAAAATAGAATTTTTATGACCCAACCCACCACCAACACACATAAAGTATGGTTTTGAAATCCCGTACTTAATTTGAAAATTCCTCATCTCTTCTGGACTGGCTGGTGAGAAAAGGCTTTCTACTCCACAGTAAGCGACTGTTACAGGGTCTTCGGCAATAGCTGGAAAAAATCTTACTAAGTCGCGTGCTGTATTTTCTGAAATAGCAATGTATGCAGATGCGTGGCGAATTCCATAATGCTTTTCTCGCCACATAGGTTCATCAAAATTAGCTCCTAAAACTTCAGGAATCATGTCATAAGCCATGAACACAGAAGGGGTTGATACTGGCGTTGTATAGTAAGTGGAGATAAATAAATCTGCACCTTCTTCATCGCAGACTTGCTGTAACATTTCGCGGTCAGCCTCTGTTTTACTATAATCATAAGCAGGCACGGTGTAATACCTAATTCCCGGAACTTTTGGCGATGTCCCCACCCTATCCAATACAATTATGTGCTTTGCAAAACCATTTTCTGCCCATTCTTCTAGTAGCGACCTCCAAACACGGGAAATTCCTGTTTTGTACATTTGAAAGAATACACCGTCAATCAGGATTGTTAACCCGCTTCGCGAGTCGCCTTCCTCTTCTATTTGAGCAAGTTGTATCTTTGCTGGCTGTTGAATATTAGTAATTTGGCTAACAGCTTTTAAGAAGTCATTCTGTAAAAGCGACGCTTTATTAACCGCTGCTAATCCTCCTTTTGCCAATTGTTGAAATAAATCGTCCGGCAATTCTTTTTCTGTTAGTAAATGCAGAGACGAACCATTTGAGTAGAAATTGAGATTAAATTTAGTAGCAATTATGGAAAGAGCTTTAGCTGTGTAAAGAGAAACGTGCTGACCTTCGTGAAGCACGTAGTACCACCACTCATCAGGTTTAGGATTGCTTTCTGGCAGCAATTCTGTGCTCAATAAAATATTTCGGGATTTTTTTAACAAATTTTCCAGCTCATCCATGGGGTGAACCAGATGCTCAAATACTTCAAACGCCGTCACTAATTCAAATTGGTTATTTGCGGCTGCATTAATCTCAAATCCTTGAGCAAATATGTTTTGACAAAACTTATCTAGCCAGTAAAAGTCAAATCCGGCATCTCTCATCAGCCTGACAAATAGGCCGTAGCCACCACCGTAGTCGAGAAATCTTGACTGATGATTAAAGAAGTTAAATAATAAATTTTGTGTTATTTGTGAAAATGACAAATTTCTGAACGCTAAGCCAACATCACTGCTCGCTATTGGCTGAGAATAAGCTTCCTCTAACCAGTATGGTTCCTCAGTTTGAACAAATCCGCAGTTTGAACATTGAAAATAATCTACATCATATTTTCCCATAACTTTACCCTGGGCCAAATGATGGGAATCAGATTCGCAAACTTTGCATTTAACTGGCATATAATATAGTAAATGTTTAACTTATTGTAACTAATTATTCGCTTTATTTTTTCCATCCATTTGCTGTCGCGCTTGTCCCAACAATACCTTATAATCAGCTCTGTCAGGATTTAACTTCACCAACTTCTCCAAAGGCTCGATCGCCCCCACCTGATTATTCATCTGCAACCGCACATTTGCCAACCCCTCCAGAGCCGTCTGATTCTGCGGTTCCCGCTGCAAAACCGTCTCATATCCCCGTTCCTGCGCCGCCAGCAAAGATTCCTGAGAAACTGCTACCGGAGCAGATTTTTGTTGGTGCTCGCTACTCAAACCGCTGCCGAACAGACTCACCATACCAAAAATTGCCGAACCACCAAAGCCAACCATTGATACTAAGGCAAAAATCTGCTTAGTTCGATCGCCCTTACGAACCCGACTATCACTAGATTTTTTCTGTGTACTTTCCATTGCTAAGTCTTGGCCTCGCTGTTTTCCAGGCACTCAAGAAGCGCCTATCTCTAGATTGCCCAAGTTCGATCGCAAAACGATCGCCCTTCGCCATTGAAAATTTGGAACCAATTATAGCCCTGCACAAAATCTCATATTTGTCAAGGACATTTAGGTGACAATAACACGCGGACGATCGAGATCGATCAAGCGCGATCGCACCCTTACTTTTTAGCCGTTACTCTCTGACATTTCGCCAAACCGATCTCGGTAACGCGGTAGCAAAGATGTGAGTTCAGGAGCACGCTGGCGTTCCGCTTCTAGTGCTGAGGCTAATTCATCAGAAAGCCGATCTAATTTTTCTTCTAATTTTGTTGCAGTCATGCCGCTCGCTCCTTAATTGTGGTTATTTTTAATCTAAAACGCCCTTGCTGACTCGATTGTGCAATCAAAATGGGATTGGATTAAGGGCAGAAAGGCCGATAGACCTCCCACACCTTCAAATGCCATCAGGATCGATGCCTTGGCTTCTCAAGTATGCCATTAGTCGATCGGCCCTCTGGCGTTCCTCTTCGGCCCTCTGGCGTTCCTCTTCGGCGCGCTGGCGTTCCTGTTCCACCCGTTCCGCACCCCACAGCAGCAAATTGCCATTCTCATCCCACCAGCGCAACCAGTAACCAGTTCTCTGAGATTTTTCACCTTCCCAAACCCCCAGAAATAAACCCATTGATTCTATCCAGAATCGCTGATTAGCATCCGGTTCTTGCAATTCGTATTCTCCCGAAGTCGAGAGTCTGTACACTTCCAATACTCCCGATTTAGGTTCAAAAATTACATAAATTGGTACTTGCAAAATTCGCTCATAAAACCGCCATTTTCCGTAAGGATATGTCGGTTTATTTGAATATTCACTACCGTCAGTATCTGATAAAAATTCCATCACTACAGCAGGTACTTCTCCCTCAGCATTGCGCGTATAACTGCGGCGAACTTCTCCTGGTTCTGCTGGCAATACCGAGGGAACGTACACCCAATCCGGTGCTTTTACTACTGTTTTGTCGTTAACTTTGGCACAGAGTCCAAAATTGGAAGCTATTAGCATTGAAGCTAGGATAAATCCTGCGAGATCCAAGGCTTCTCGCAGGGCGGCGGCTAAAAGTGGTTGGTCGATGTTTTCCACAGGATCGTCTGGTAATTTAAAGTCGTCTGGCAATTTTTCCCAAGTGATAGTATACTGGGTTTTGGTTGCGTCCGGTTTCGATAATGTTGGCGTCATTGGTTTTCCTGGTTTCGAGAGCAAGAGTTTTTTGTTAATAGGATTTGGACAATATCTTTAATGCCTAGTGCGAAAGCGGCACCTTATTGAATAGCTGTAATCGGAGTGCGTATTGCCCACCTTACTAAATAGAGGATGTCGCGAAGTTTGCAATTGCAGTTATTCAATTATACCCTGTTTTAAGGGGTATTTTATGGCTCTACTGGTTCTGCTGACCTGGCAGTTTGAGAAGGTATAACAGGCAATTTTTGCTGTTTGTTCAAGCTGGGAAATCCAGGCTCTACTGATTGATTTCTGGCACGTGTACTCGCATTTACTTTCTCAGAAAGGGGAGCTAATGTTTGAGTCACTTTAACTTGCTGTCGCAGTTGTTCTGTCGAACCCAACAAGCCTCCCAATCCGTTGAACAACCTGCGAATATTGTTGCGGAAAGCCGGATCTCCTGTCAAATCATCTACGTCGGAAGTAATTTTCTGCACGTTCTGAAATGTAGCTCGTGCTGAATCTAGAGTTTGCTGCAATAATAGCAAAGTGGCGGGATTGTTTACCTGGCTGGATAAATCTCGCAAACTACCAGAAGCTTGGGCAGCATTCGCTGATAAAACTTCTAAATTGTTCAGCAATTGTCCTTGGTTGATTCGATTTATTGTCGGACTCAAACTGCTAACAGCTACCCGCAGTTCCTGACTGCTTTGATTGATGTTATTCAGAGTTGAGACTAAACTGGCGCGGTTGGTTGCGACTAAAGAATTGAGTTGATTAGCTGTTAATGTAACTTGATTGGCTGCTTGAGTTACTGAATTAGCAGAAGTTATTACAGCGGCAGATACGGCTTTTGTGGATGTGTCCGCCGTAGCTGCTACTTTAGAAACATCAGCGGCGACTGCTGATATTTCCGTCTTGAGCGATTGATTTAAGGTGCTTGCTTCTCCCTTTAATGATTGATTTAAGGTGCTTGCTTCTCCCTTTAATGATTGATTTAAACTTGCTATTTCGGTTTTTACCGATTGATTCAATGTCCCAATATCTCCCCTGACAGATTGATTTAAAGTTTTTATTTCGGATTGGGCAGCTTGAGTTAAATTCGATAAATCTTGAGTGAGTTTAGCTGCACCTTTAGCTGTGTTGGCTGTATTCTCTGCAATTGATTTAATATTGTTGAACAGCGCGGGGTCAGTGTATAAATTAGCTAGGAGGACTGTGGATCGAATTAGTTCGTCGATAGTGACTCCAGCTTGACCTTTTAAGCGCGAATTTTGGCAGATAATCTCTGGGGGACAGTCGGCACTAACTGGATTTGCGGTAAGTAATGATTCTGGCAAAATCGAGTTGGGGGTAATGTCGATCGACGATTCGCCAATTAAACCGGATTTATTCGCTTCGATCACCACATCCCGGGGAATCACTAAAGTACCGGGGGCAATCTCCAGCGTCACGTCTACGCCGTTGGAACCCGGTTGGAGGGCGGTAATTTTACCGACTGCAACCCCGCGATACCTGATGGGCGTACCTATTTGCATTCCTTGGGCGCTGGCAAATTCTACGGCGAATTTGTAGCTGCGGTTCCCTAGCTGCACGCCTCGCAGCCAGAGCACTAAGCCACCAAATAAACCGATTCCTACTAAAATTAAGAACCCGACAGAACCTTCTCTTACAGTTCGCGATCGCATATTACCTCATTAGGCAGTTGGCAGTTGGCAGTTGGCAGTTGGCAGTTGGCAGTTGGCAGTTGGCAGTTGGTAGTTGGCAGTTGATAGTTGGCAGTTGGCAGTTGGCAGTTGGCAATTGATAGTTGTTAATTTTTGTCTGATGTGTTGCCTATAGATTTTAGATAGGCGTTTAGCCTGGGCGACAGTTCGTCAATAATTGGTTTGAGTATTTCTACTTGCGTAGTTGTTAGTAGTTGCCTAGTATAAGCCCGTCTCAACCAGTGCTTTGTTTCATATAAAGAACCTCTGGCAATCTTGATAAATCTCCGATGATCCTGATAGCTACCTCGACCATCTCCTTCAGCAATATTAGCACCAATACTATCAGCCGAGCGAATAATTTGCTTGCCGACCGTATCTTTTGCTAGTGCGTCCCATTTTATAACAATATTCCAAATTTCATCAGCTAATTTTTCAGCTAATTTATAAACATCTAACTTCTGAAAGTTTGTTTGTGACATATACTATCTCCCAACAATACAAACAATTAACCACGGCCTACTGACAACTGACAACTGCCCACTGACAAGTGACAATTGACTATCCAATCACTTGAATCGGCCCAGTAACACTGCCGCTAAAAAATTGTCTGATCAGTAAATTATCTGTCGATGCAATGTCATTGACAGTTCCCTCCCACTGCACTTTGCCTCGATAGAGAAACACGATGCGATCGGCAGTGCGGCGGATGGTACTGTCTTGGTGAGTGACGATCGCATAAGTGCTGCAAACACCTTGGGCCGCCTGCAAGTCGCGGATTAAATCTTCAATTACCGTCGAAGCGATCGGATCTAAACCCGCCGTCGGTTCGTCGTACAGCAAAACCTCTGGATTATCCCTGTCATTATCAGGATTCGCCATGATAGCGCGGGCAAAACTTACCCGCTTCCTCATTCCCCCAGACAACTGCGCCGGATAGCGTTCGCCAATTGCCGGCAAACCCACCATCTCCAGCTTTTCCTCCACCAATTCCCGAATCCGGCGGCGCGGCAGCTTAGAATGCTGGTACAGTAAAAAACCGACATTCTCCTCCACCGTCAGCGAATCAAACAAAGCCGCTTGCTGAAACACCATCCCAATTCCGATCGGATCTGCCACGTCGTCCACCCATCCGACCCTGCGCTGTCCCTGAACAAAAACCTCGCCGGCATCCGGGGCCAACAAACCGGCAATTATCCGCAAAATAGTAGATTTCCCCGTCCCGGAAGGGCCAATAATTGCCAGGGCCTCTCCCCGATAAATCCTCAGATCGACTCGATCGAGGATCGGGTTCTGGCCGAAGGACTTACTTACCCCTTTGAGTTCGATTAGTGGCTCAGCCATAGGATGTTATCAATAAGTTGTCAGTCCTCAGTCATCAGTCTACCTAATGACTCATGACTCATGACTAATAACTAATTACTTCAATTGACTGCCAGAATCAAAACTCTCTTGTATTGTAAATTTGTCAGCTCGAGCTGTTCCAATACCCTTAAGACTAATTAACCATGTCAATTAGTTCACTTCCTAAAGCCCTCCGCGTCTTGGCTAAAGCCAAGCAGGTTTTTGCCAGTTCCAGAAATCCTTACGCCCCTTCTTTGCGGAACGGGCGAGTTCACCAGTGGTTTAAGTGGTTAGCACCCGGACTGTTAGTGAAACGGTGGCTGCTGATCAGTGCCAGCGGCGTGGTACTTGCCACTTTGGGTTTAGCAATTTGGACTGGGATGACTCCCATTTTCTTCTTATTGCAATTGTTGAGAAATTTTTTGGCGTGGATTGCGGAAGTTATTCCCAATTACGTGTCGGGGCCGATCATCATTGCTGGCGGGATTTTGTTAATTCTGTGGGGGCAAACTCGCAGTTTGAACTCTATTACTCAAGTGCTGATGCCCGAAGGCAACGAGGAATTGGTCGATCGACTCCTCAACCACCGCCGCTTGCACCGCGGCCCGAAAATTGTGGCAATTGGGGGCGGTACGGGTCTTTCTAACTTGCTTAGGGGATTGAAGGATTACAGTGCCAAAATCACTGCTATTGTCACGGTGGCCGATGATGGGGGGTCTTCCGGGCGGCTGCGGCGGGAAATTGGGGTATTGCCACCGGGAGATATTCGCAATTGTTTGGCGGCTTTGGCAGATGAGGAAAAGTTATTGACTGAGTTATTTCAATATCGCTTTCAGGCCGGTGATGGTTTGGTGGGTCACAGTTTTGGGAATTTGTTTTTGACGGCGATGAGCGATATTGCTGGAGATTTGGAACAGGCGATCGCCGCGAGTTCTAAAGTTTTAGCAGTTAGGGGAGAGGTGCTGCCGGCTACTCTGAGCGACGTTTCTTTGTGGGCAGAACTGGCGGACGGCCGGAGGATTGAGGGGGAGTCCAGCATTACAAAAGCTAACGGAAAAATCCTCAAAATTGGCTGCACTCCTGCTAATCCTCCGGCGTTGCCCAAGGTGGCCCAAGCACTTCGGGAAGCGGATTTTATCATTATTGGGCCGGGGAGTCTTTATACGAGTGTTATTCCGAATTTGTTGGTGCCGGAAATTGCTGATGCGATCGCCAATAGCGAAGTTCCGCGCATTTATGTGTGCAATATTATGACTCAGCCGGGGGAAACAGACGGATACAGTGTTGCAGACCACATTCGGGCGATCGACCGCGCTTGCGGCAGGCCGCTGTTCGATGCTGTAGTCGTTCAAGGAAAAGTCCCTTCTGCAAAGGCTTTGATCCGCTATTCTCAGGAGGATTCTTATCCGGTTGTGCTCGATCGAGAAGCCGTAGCGCAATTGGGGCGGCGAATTGTCATCGCAAATGTGATGGATGAAGATAAAAATACAGGTTTAATTCGCCACAATTCTCAAAGGTTGGCGGGGATGTTGCTGCGTTGGTACGGCCGCGCCCAGAACATTTAAGCTGCTGACTGTTGACTGTTGACTGTTGACTGTTGACTGTTGACTGTTGACTGTTGACTAATGACTAATGACTAATGACTAATGACTAATATGATACTTTCACTTCCAGATGCTGAAGCTACGCACAATTTTGGTTTTGCGTTAGGTCGATCGCTCCCCGCCGGCACTGTCATCTTATTACAAGGAGATTTAGGTGCGGGCAAAACTACCTTGGTTCAAGGCATCGCTGAAGGTTTAGGAATCTCAGACTCGATCGAAAGTCCTACTTTCACGCTGATTAACGAGTATTTTACAGGGCGAATTCCGCTGTATCATCTAGATTTGTATCGACTGGAACCCGAAGAAGCGGAGGCTTTGCACTTAGAAAGTTATTGGGACGGGTTAGAAATGGATTTGGGAATTGTGGCGATCGAATGGGCGGAAAGATTGCACTACAAACCAGAAAAATATTTGCAAATTTCTTTAAGTTATCTAGATCAGGGGCGGCAAGCTGAAGTGATTGGTAATGGCGACTTATTGGATTGGCAATTGGAAATTTGAGAAAAGGCGATCGAACTTACGGCGGCGGGCGGTTGACTCGAATCAATTTACCTCTCAAATTTTCCTCACCAGCAATAGCATCATTGATGCGTGTTGCCAACCTTTCTAGATTTTTATCGTCTGTACACACGATAATACCAGCATGATTTGGTTGTTGAGCGTGCAAGCGAATGAAATGCCGGCGATTTTGCGTCATAACCGCCCGATCGTTATTCACAGCAAAGGCTAATACTTCGGGTCATCATCTCCGGCATTTCCTGCCTCTTGAATAGTCAGGGCATCGTGACCGAAATTTCGCAGCAATGCCACAACAGGAAACGGGAACTGTTCATCTGCATAGAGACGTGCCATAAATTATACTTCCTGCATCATTGCTGCTGCTTCTTCTCGGAGTGCTGTTTCAATTTCTTCTGAGTTAGCCTCAGCATAAGTCCAGACATTTACTAAGTTTGCAGCATTCAACTGGGGATAAAATTGTAGAAGTTCAGCATCACTTGAACCTTGACGGCGCAAACTCACGAACAGCCAAACGGGAAGTCTAGTTTTGGCAATGCAAGCATCGCCGCCACACACGTCGGGAGTTTTGGTAATTCCTGGCCAGCTATTGTTTAAACTTTGGGTTAAAAGCCGGATGGCTTCAGCTTTCTCCGTCGGAGTTAAGGCCAGGAGTTGTGTTTCTAGTTCTTGGAGAAGCATGGGTAATATCGCCTTTGCGATGCAGGAATACCCAATTATAACACTTGAGTTAAAGTCATGCTTCCTCAGCGTCAAATGTCAATGCTTCTCCCCTCACATTTGTATCCAATTTACCATTTTCAAAAACAACTTTTCCTCCAACAACAGTCACAACTGGCCATCCAGTCAAACTCCAACCTTCAAAGGAACTCCAGCCGCACTTGCTCGCCATCTCTGCGCCGACCACCGGGCGGTAGTTCTCCAAATCAACTAATACCAAATCGGCGTCAAAACCCGGAGCAATCGCCCCTTTGTTCGGAATATTATAAGCCTTAGCAACTGCCGCCGACATCCAATTAGCAACTTGCGCCACTGTACATTTTCCCTCTACTGCTTGCGTCAGCATCAAAGGCAAAGAAGTTTCGACTCCGGGCATTCCCGACGGTGTATTGGGATACTCTTGAGCTTTTTCTGCTAATGTGTGCGGCGCGTGGTCGGTGGCGATAAAATCAATTACGCCGTCGAGTAAAGCTTGCCAAAGTATTTCGTTATCGCGGGGCTCGCGCAAAGGCGGATTCATTTGAGCGAAACTGCCAATAGTTTCATAAGCGCTGGTATTTAACAGCAAATGCTGCGGCGTTACTTCGGCCGTTACCCAACTCGGTTTTTCCTGGCGCAAAAACTCAGCTTCTTCTCCTGTCGATAGGTGCAGAATATGCAGCCGACGCTGGTATTTTTTAGAAAGTTTTACTGCTAACTCAGTTGCTAACAAAGCAGCTTGATTGTCTTGAATTTGTGAGTGAACTGCAATATCGGTAATACCAGCAAATTCTTGACGACGCTGGTTGATTCTAGCTTGGTCTTCTGCGTGCACGGCAATTAGTCGATCGCCTGCAGCAAAAATCGCCTCTAAAGTTGCTTCTCCATCCACCAACAACTGCCCGTGCATCGAACCCATAAACACCTTAATTCCCGGAGTCGGATTCGCATTCAACAAATCCGGCAAATTCTCGGGCGTTGCACCAATAAAAAAGCCATAGTTCACCAAACACTTCTCGGCAGCGCGACTTAGTTTATCATCTAAGGCAGCTTGGGTTGTGGTCAGAGGTCGCGTATTCGGCATTTCCAGAAACGATGTCACGCCGCCTTTAGCGCAAGCACAGCTAGCGGTAAATAAGTCTTCCTTGTGTTCTAAACCCGGTTCCCGGAAGTGTACCTGGGGATCAATTACTCCGGGTAACAGAGTTAAGCCTTTGGCATCTATTTCTCGATCGCCCGATTCGACAATTTCCGCAGCAACCTTGACAATTTTGCGATCGCAGATTTGCACATCTCCTACCAAAAACTCACCATTTGGCAAAAGAATGCGAGCGCGACGGATTAACAAACTTGATTGGGGAGTCATAAGATATCATTAATTGAGTAAACAGCGTGCTAGCATGGAAGCATTATTAAGTTTATAATTCGTATCCAGCTCAGTCACTACAATACCCTATGACTCGTCTAGACAAGTCAGCCGACGAAAAACCCCCGCAAGACACCGAAAATCCTTGGATCGAAGGAATTAAGACGATCGGCTTAGCAGCATTCTTAGCCTTTGGTATCCGCACCCTGGTTGCCGAAGCACGCTACATTCCCACCGGCTCGATGCTCCCAACCTTACAAATTAACGATCGATTAATTATAGATAAGGTCAGCTATCGATTCCAAGAGCCCCAGCGAGGAGATATTATCGTATTTATGCCTCCTGACCAGGCTAGTTTGTGCACGGGACAGCCGCCACCGATCAAAGATGCCTATATCAAGCGAGTAATCGGACTGCCGGGGGACAGTGTGGAAGTCAGAGAGGGAAAAGTTTTTATTAACAAGCAGCCGCTACAGGAAAAATATATTGAAGAAATTCCGCAGTATCCCTACGGGCCTGTAGTTGTACCTCCAAATTCTTACTTGGTGCTCGGCGACAACCGCAATGCAAGCTGTGACAGTCATTATTGGGGCTTTGTACCCAAGCAAAATATCATTGGTAGGGCAATTGTGCGTTTTTGGCCACTCAACCGCACAGGTTCGATCGACCCCACGCCCCTTTATCCCGCTAAAAATTAGCTACCATTCAAATCCTCGGCGGTTGGAAACCGCATCTACACAAACCATGTCCGCCTCCGCGGACTAAGAAATATGGAATTTGAGAGCAATGTGCGATGGCTTACGCCCCGCTACGCTACGATTCTTCAACCCTTGCCTTGCGGGTTTTGTTTGTGTAGACGCGGTTTCAACCGCTGGGGTTGGTGGGTTGATGGATGATATCAATATTCCGGTGACATCAGAATCAATTCAAATCCTCTGCGTCACGAGCGGTTGGTTGAGTCGATGGAAGGTATTATCCTTCGCACCTCTCAGTTAGATCCGGACGTGCTGGTTTCCCCGCA
>NZ_JAUBRC010000028.1:0-65425 GCF_036701635.1 Microcoleus sp. N9_B4
TTCAACGGAAAAACTTTGGGGTTCCCACTTTTTACAACTGATAAAAAAATTCCACCCACATCTGCGGAATGTGGGTTTGATATGGGGAATTGGGCGAAGCCCAGGGATGAGGCATGGAGTCCCATCCGATTGGGAAATGGGCAAGCCTGTACTATAAAAAGCACAGGCGAGAGATTAGGAATTGGATATTAAAACTTAAAGATTCATGGCACTCTGGCACAATAACCAATCTTTATAACCAATCTTTATAACCAATCTTTATAACCAATAACCAATAACCAATAACCAATAACCAATAGCCCAAAAATTTACTTGGGTTTAGAAAGTCCTGCCAGCGACCAAGTTAGACTCACCATCATTAAGCGTGCTAGAGCCTTCAAACCATCTTCACCGTGATTTTCAAATGCTTGAGACTCGGTTTGAGAATTATCATTTTCTGACAAGTCTTGAGTGGCTGCTGGTTTTTTCAACTCCGCTTTGTCACAAGATTCCTCAAGACTGACTTGTGACTGATGATTTTCTTTTTCTCTCATTTTATGAGTCACCTCCTTGAGTTATTGCATACATAACCCATACTACAAATATAAATTGCTTGTTTCCGGCACTTGGCGATCGAAGTTTTCTTACATGACGATCGTAATCAGCAAGTGAGGTGATCCCCATCACTTAATTGTTATTTTTACTTACTAGCGATGTTTTCACAAATCTGCTACAGTTAATACCTAACAATCAACTTGATCAGTGAAATCAAATTGAAAGTAAGCCTCGGAAAACTCAGAATAAACTAAGAAAATAAAGGTGTAGAGCTGATGGGAATTTATCTCGATACTGCAATTGTAGCAGAAGCAAAAGAAGCGAGCAAGTTCGGCTGGCTTTCGGGTATTACTACTAATCCAACCCTCCTGGGAAAAAGCAATTTAGCTCCCGATGTGACGCTCAAACAACTGGCTAAACTTATTCCCGGAGAAGTGTATTATCAGCTAACTGCATCTGATTTTGATGGCATGGTAGCAGAAGGAAAAGCGGCTTTTGAATTAATTGGACAGCAAACAGTGTTGAAAGTTCCAGCAACGGCGGCTGGTTTCCAAGCAGTCGCGCATTTGTCACCGGAAATTCCTTGCGCGGTGACGGCGATATACAGCGCATCACAAGCAGTTGTTTCAGCAGAAGCGGGGGCAAAATATGCGATCGCCTACGTGAATCGCGCCACCAGACTCCTCGGAGACGGTTTTGCCTTAGTGCGGGATATGGCAAATGTGTTGCAGAGAAGTAATACTGAGATTTTGGCAGCTAGCATTAAATCGCCGGAAGAAGCGGTGAAGACTTTGTTAGCTGGAGCCCATCATTTGACATTGCCTTTTGACGTGTTGCAGGCGATCGCAGTTCACGAATTGTCCCAGCAAACAGTTGATGAATTTGCGAAAAACGGCCGGGGAATTTTTGGATAATACCAAATTTATTTGCATAATCTATTGATTATTTTAAAATTGCAAATAGGGGATTAGTTATTGGTCATTGGTCATTGGTCATTGGTTTAGAATAACTCAGTCCGGGACGCATGGGGAGCTATAAACCCGGTTGATTCCTAGATTTATGGTTAATAAACCAGATATTTTTTCGTAGAAACCGGGTTGAGCAAGGCAAATGTGCGTCCTGGAGTATCAATATTAACAAATGACTAATGACTAATGACTAATGACTACTGACTGCTGACTATGGCATTCGCCAAACCTTAATAGTGCGATCGGGACTGCCACTCACAAAAGTCTTGCTATCTCTGGAAATAGCAACAGAACTCACAAACTGACTGTGACCAGAAAGAGTGCTTCTTTCTTTTCCCGTCTTCAAATCCCAAACTATAATATCTCCGCCCCCGCTGATCAAAGTGC
Source organism: Microcoleus sp. N9_B4 (assembly GCF_036701635.1). NCBI lineage: Bacteria > Bacillati > Cyanobacteriota > Cyanophyceae > Oscillatoriales > Microcoleaceae > Microcoleus > Microcoleus sp. N9_B4. The sequence continues at coordinate 1,890 of NZ_JAUBRC010000028.1, forward strand.
GGCTGTCCGGGCTAAAGGCGATCGTCCTCACCCAGCTCGAATGCCCTTTAAAAGTGCGGGTGCGCTTCCCGTCTTGCACGTTCGACAAACGGATCGTATTGTCGGTGCTAGCAGTAGCCACAATTTGCCCGTTCGGGCTAAAAGCCACAGCATTAACCGGGCCCCCGTGACCTGTGATAATTCTTCTGACTTCTCCGGTGCCGAGATTCCACAAACGCACAGTCTTGTCCTGGCTGCCACTAGCGAGAGTTGTACCGTCCCGGCTCAAAGCGATCGCGTTTACTCCTCCGGCGTGGCCGCTCAAAGTCCGCAACCTGCTGCCGGTTTTGACATTCCACAAGCGAATAGTTTTGTCATCGCTGCCGCTAGCCAGAGTTTGACCGTCCCTGCTAAAAGCGATCGCATTGACGGCGGCTTTGTGAGCGGCAATCGTCCGCATCCGTCGCCCCGTCTTCAAATCCCAGAGAATCACATTATTGTCGCCGCCGCCGCTGGCCAAAATCGAGCTGTTCGGGCTCACCGCCAGCGTGTTGACCGATTTTTTAGAATGCACCGAATTGAGAGTCCGCACCAGGCGTCCCGTTCTCACATTCCAAATTCTAATCGTCCCAAAGCTTGCGCTCACCAAATTTTGACCGTCCGGGGACAGGGCGACGGCATTTACACTCCCGACATTATCCAAACTTTTTTGCAAAAAATGAGTGGTAGGTAATGTAGAAAGCAGCCACACGGGGTTGGCCGGAAACACCCCGTAACGCAGCGAACCGTAAATTTGAGACGCGCCAATACCCACCATCAAAACAGCCGTGCCCGCCAGCAACTTCTTTTTCCAATCAAAAACATCTTTCTCAGTCTTATGCAATCCCGAATTCAGAGGTCTGAGGCGGTTTATGGAACTCTGCTTCTTCGCCCCACCCTCCCCGGCAGTTGCGCGAATTTTAGTTTGCCCCGTCGTCGGCAACTGAGTCGGCACCTGAGTTTCTGCGCCGTCGAGATTAATTTCCTCCAAGCACTGCAAAACCATCTGCGGACTTTGAGGTCGATTTCCCGGAAAAGGCGCCATCAGGTAATCGATCACATTAGCCACGGAGTCGGAAACTTGAGGAGCTCCTTTGCGCCACATTAATCTGCCGGTGCGCGGGTTCTCTGGAAACGCAGTCGGCGGCTTCCCAGTCAGCAAATAAACAAAAGTGCGCCCCAGAGCAAAAAAATCGGACTGGGGAACAGCCTTGCCATTTGTTTGTTCCGGCGGCGTGTAGCCGGGGGAAACAATACCAGTCACATTTTGCCCCTGACCCACCTTAGCGAAATAAGTCGCCGACACTTCCCGAGCAGTCCCGAAGTCAATCAGCACTAACTGCCCGTTTGGCTTGCACATAATATTGTGCGGCTTGATATCCCGATGGAAATAGTTGAGGCGGTGAACTTGGTCTAAAATTTCCGACAGTTGTTTGAGCCAGTTCACAGCTTGTTCTTGACTGATGGGGCGGCCCCGATGTTTCAGCCAATCTTGCAAATTGGCCCCAGCAATTTTCTCCATCACCAGACAGTGAAAAGACTCTGTGCTGTGAGCGGGGGTAAATGTAAAATAACCGTCGCGATCGACTTTTGGAATACCTGGATGTCTGAGCCTGACCAATACGTCGGCTTCTTGCTTAAACAGTTCTACAGCTTTGGGATGTTCTTTGAGCAGGACTTTGAGCACTCTTCGGGCGCCGTTGTCGTCCACTTCAAATGTTCTACCAAAGCCACCGCCTCCGAGAGGCGCGACTAGCCGATATCGACCTTGCAACAAAAGTTCTGACCCGCAGTGGATACACGCGGATTTGCCAGAGTTGGCTGGATCGGAGGGATTCGGGCATTTGGGATTGAGGCAATAACTCACAGAAGCCACATAACCCTGATTGAGGTTGCTCTATCAAGTTTTACTTTGACACTGCTATACAAAACTTGGCTAAACTTATTTAAGCTTCACCATTCAACTAGAAGTATTTTCTAGAGGGTCTGATTCCTGCTTCTGCCAAGAGAGTCGGCTCTTACTTGTCCACAGGCGTAAATTCGGGTGGAGCAGCACCCTATTTTTGAAGTCTGTACAACTATTATTTATTATTGTGGAAGCTTTTAGCCATTGTTTAACCATTATTTTCAACCAATTTAACGAATCGTGGTATCCCGTTCGACCTTTTTATAGGCTGGTCAGTTTTAAATCGACCGTCGTTTTCTGCTACACCAAACTTGGCTAAACTTATTTAAGCATCACCATTCAATCAGAATTACTCCTGAAGGGTCTGTTTCCTGCTTCACCCAAGGGAGTCGGCTCTTTCTTGTCCACAGGCGTTAATTCGGGCGGAGCAACGCCCTAATTGAATTAATTTTAGTTGAAGCTTGTAGCCATGAGTCATCCACTATTTTCAACCAATTTAACGAAACGCGGGCTCCCGTTCTACCTTGTGACAGGCTGGTCATTTTTGACTTGCATGCTCGGTTTACTCTCCCAGATAATTAAGCCTTTTTTTCGGCATTGATTTAATCATACCGCCCAGAATGTTAATCAGTCAAGTTAAGTATGACTAACTTTGGTGAACTTTTTGGCTATGCAAGTCAAACTCAATTTTCAACTTATGACGATCGTAGCACACCTAGTAAAAGACTCATCAGCACCCTTGATTTAAATCTTGCAGCGTCTCTGAAGTCAAGGGAGGTTTTAGTCTCGCTTGACTTCAGCATCCCGTGTTTTTTTATAACCGGGGGCACTGCGATCTAACGATCGGGTTGATGCCAAAGCTTTTGTTGTTTGTCATAGCCGATCGAGGTCACAAATCCCTGATCACAGCACATAATGTACAAACAGACCAGAACTAATAACGAGAGAGCAGCCACATTTCAATTGTACGATCGCAAGCACCACTCTCGAAGAAAGAATTGAGAGTGGGGGAGTGAGGGAGTGAGGGAGTGAAAAAATCTGCCTTCTTCCTGATTCCCTCTTCCCTCTTCCTTCAGCAGAAGAAAGCCTTTTAAACAAGTCCCTCGATTACCGGATGGAAGTAGAACGCCAGCGCCAAAACCGTATAAGCTGCCAACAGCAAAGTACCTTCTAGCCAGTTAGAGTTGCCGTCAGAACTGATAGAATTGGCGATCAGCACCGACACCGCAACGGCTACAAGTTCAAACGGGTTGAAATTCAAGTCCATCGGTTTGCCCAAGACAAAACCTGCCAAAACCAACACCGGGGCAACAAACAAAGCAATTTGCAAACTCGAACCCACGGCCACAGAAACCGACAAATCCATTTTATTTTTCATCGCCACCGTCACCGCCGTCGTATGTTCGGCCGCATTGCCAATAATCGGCACTAAAATCACCCCGGTAAACAGTGATGTCAGCCCCAAACGCGCTGTCGCTTCTTCGAGAGTACCCACCAACAGTTCCGACTCGACAGCTACCATCAGGGTACAGGCCAATAGCACCCCAATCCACAGCGGCAGATTGACTTTGTGGTCAGGACTGTCTGGTGCTAAGTTACTTTCGGCTAATTCTTCAAGCATTTCTATTTCTGCCACCCCTGCATCGTACAGATAACTGTGGGTTTTCATCGAAAACAGCAGCGTCAGCACGTAGACGACAATCAGGACTATAGCAACAGCGCTAGAGAGGTTCTGCATAGTTTCTGCAGGGATGCCCGTAGAGGTGGCATTAACTGCCGTCGGCACCAAAATGGCAATCACGGCTAAGTTCATCGCGGAAGCGTTCAACCGGGCGACTATCGGCTGAAATTCTTGTTCTTTGTAGCGCAAGCCGCCCAGCAGCATCGCAAATCCCATCACCAGCAGCAGGTTGCTCATAATTGAACCGGTGATGCTGGCCTTGACAACATCTATTAGTCCGGCGTTGAGGGCGACGATGCCGATAATCAGTTCCGTGGCATTTCCGAAGGTAGCGTTCAGCAAACCCCCCAAATTTGCACCGAGGACGACGGCGATTTCTTCGGTGGCCGTCCCCATCCAGGCGGCTAGGGGAATGATGGCTAAAGCCGAGGTGATAAAGATTGTGGAGGATTCCCAGCCGAGAAAGTGTCCTGCGATGGAAACTGGGATAAATAACAGCAGGCTGGAAATAATTGTATTTGTGTTTAGCATTTAGATTCTCAAAAGCTGCCAACTGACAATGATAGCCTGTAGCAAAAGGAAAAAAAGGGTGAGGGCGAGGGATTTGGATGTTCGCTTCAAGCTGGGGGTGGGCGTCGGGCGATCGCTGCATTGCCGCTTTCACGGATGTGACAAACTAGGAGAGCGATTTGTTTAGCCGATCGGCTCAATGGATTTTTGTATTCTACCCGCTCGATCGCATCAGGTTCCGCATTGTCTTGAGAGCAAAGTTGACTATTTCTGGGCGATCGTTTTTTCATATCTTCGTCTAGTTATATAATCTTTAAATATTGCCATTCTGCAAGTATAGCTATACATAATACTTAGGACTGCTTCAGCCATGCCTCTACAAGAAGAGATTGACAAAACAAGGCAAGAAATTCGGACTGATAGCTACTCAATGTCTATTGGCGAGTGGATCAGTCTTTATGAGAGTAAGGAAATCGATATTCACCCAGAATTTCAAAGGCTTTTTCGTTGGTCGGATTTTCAAAAATCCAGGTTTATAGAATCACTTCTTTTAGGTATACCGATTCCACCAATTTTTGTCAGTCAAAGAGATGATGGGATTTGGGATGTGATCGATGGTTTGCAGAGACTCTCAACCATATATGAATTTGTAGGTATTTTGAAACCCCACAATCAAGAGCAAGATACATTTTCTGCTGTCGCCTTACAAGAAACAACTTACTTACCTTCCTTAAAAGGTAAAAAATGGAACGATCCTGACGATAAAGATAACTCTTTAACTCAGGCGCAGCGTTTATTGATAAAAAGAACCAAAATATCCGTCAATATTGTTGAAAAAGAAAGTGATGAAATGATTAAATATGAGCTATTTCAGCGGCTGAATACAGGAGGATCGATTGCTACACCGCAAGAAGTAAGAAATTGCATTCTTTTAATGTTGAATAAAGATTTATATAATTTAATGCGTTCACTTGCCGATCGCGAGTCGTTTAAAAGCTGCATTGCTTTGAGCGATAGACTTTACGAAGAACAGTATGATATGGAATTAGTATTGCGTTTTATTCTTTTCTTCGATATAGATTATGCAAGTCTTCAAAGGCTGGGCGGTGATGTTAGCGAGTTCCTAACGGCTAGAATGTATGAAATGGCTCTTAAAAAAAATTTGGATAGCACCCACATAGAGAGAGCATTTGATGTGACATTCAATATGCTTAATGAAGCTATGGGAGACGACAGCTTCAAGCGATATAAATCGGAGAATGATAAATTCCTTGGAGGGTTTCTATTATCTGCATATGAGGTGGTAGCACTAGGAATTGGATACAATTATCAAAATCCAATTCCAACAGACCAAATACCTAATCGTATAAAAAGTATTTGGTCAAATCCAATTTATCAAAAATGGTCGGGAGCAGGAAAGAATGCAGCAAGACGCTTACCGTATCTTATTCCGCTTGGTAGAAAGGTCTTTTCCCCTTCATGAGCATCCGAACAGCGGAACAATTAAGCGATAGATTGGCAACGGATCTTGCTTGGCGAAAGAAGGAACTTTCAGAAATGAAATCTTTGATAGAAGCGATAAATTTTTATGACCAAAGACATAAAGCATTAGTTCGGAGTGGAGTATGTATTCTCTATTCCCATTGGGAAGGTTTTGTCAAGTTAGCAGCAAAGTCTTATCTAGAATATGTTATCTCAAAAAAGCTTACGTATCAGGATCTTTCTAGTAATTTTTTAGCTTTGGCCATGAAAGAAAAACTTAAAGAGGCAAAAGAGACACATAAGCCGTCATTGTATATACCTGTTTGTGAGTTCTTTCTTTCCGAATTAAATCAGAGATGTATCCTACCTAAAGATGTAATATCTACTGCATCGAATTTATCTTCTGAGATTTTAAAAGAAATAACTTATATTCTCGGAATTGACTTTTCAATATACTCTACTAAATCGCCATTAATTGATACCCAGCTTTTAAAGACAAGGAACGAAATTGCCCACGGTGAGGATTCGGTGTTTGATAGGGATGAATATCTAGAGCTACACAGAGACATTATAGGAATGCTCGATATATTTTGTACCGATATAGAAAATGCTGCTATTCAGAAAAAATTTAGGCAGGCTTGACCTTAGATAATGACAACAGGATTCAATAATTCTCAGCCATATCAAAAAAACTAGATTTTTTCAAAAAAAATTGATTTGACAGCGACAAAGTGGCAAGGATATCATTAAAATTATGATAGGGGAAGTGGCAATTCTTGATGTTAAGCCTAATATGACTGGAGGAACATAACATATGATTGATATAGGTCTCACACACATCGCGCTCCCAGTTGCAAATGTCGATCGCACTATCGAATTCTACTCTAAGTATGCTGGAATGCAGGTCGTTCACCGCCGCATCGATGCAGAAGCTGGAGTTGCTGTGGTCTGGCTTTCCGATCGCACCCGCCCTTTTGTAATTGTGCTAATTCAAACAGACTCCGTACATCCCGTTCTGTCTCCCTTTGCACACCTCGGAGTAGGTTGCAAAAGCCGCGAATATATGGACGAACTCTGCGACAAAGCACGTCAAGAAGGCGTACTGCTTGAGGAACCAAAAGATTCTGGATATCCGATCGGCTACTGGGCTTTTTTGCGAGACCCGGACGGTCACACGCTGGAACTATCCTACGGGCAAGAAATCGGATTTACAGTGGAGGATGCCACTTAAAGTTATAATAAACAAATCGCCCTCCAAACCCGATCGTTTCTCATCTGGAAATAGACTGGAGAATCAAATGACCGCAGCAATCATCGCACCACCCAGAAAAGAATCACCCCTTCTGTTTGAGGGACTCACTTGGAGAGAGTTCAAAGCAGTTGAGCAATTGTTAGACCGTCCAGGATATCGACTTTCTTTCCTGGATGGAGTTTTGGAGATTAAACTAATGCCTGGAGAACCCCACGAAACCGTTAAGAAGAGAATTGCCGCATTGGTGGAACTGTACCTGCTGATAGCGGGGTTTGACTTTACTCCAACTGGCTCAATGACTCTGGAAAGTGAAACGGGAAAAGTCAAGCGAGAGGCGGATGAATCTTATAAACTTGCTCCTGGTCGTAGGCTACCCGATTTGGCGATCGAGATCGTGTTTTCCAGTGGTGGCATCAACCAACTGAAAGCCTACAAGCGGCTGAAAATTCCTGAAGTGTGGTTTTGGGAAGATGGATTGTTAGAGGTTTATCACCTGCGGGGAGAGGGCGATGCGCTTCACTATGAAAAGGTTTCCAGTAGTGAGGAAGTGAAAGGAATCGATTTGGATTTGTTGTTGCGTTGCATCAATATGGTGAATCATGTTGATGCAGTTAAGACTTTTCAACAGGCACTCCAAAAATAGCTGGGAATAGGGGATTGCGCCTCCTTTCACCACCTTTGTTGACATTTCAATATCCGCAAAAAACAATGGGGAATGGCAATGACGCAAGTTGTAATTGTGGGATCGGGACCAACTGGTGCGGCACTTGCCTTGCTGCTGGTGAAACGAGGTATTTCTGTAACGTTGGTTGAGGCTGCAAAAGATTCCTACCGAGTGTTTCGCGGTGAAGCGTTAATGCCCAGCGGATTGGATGCGATCGCCCAAATGGGTTTATCCACTATGCTAGAAGGTGTTCCACACCGACAAATTGATGCCTGGGAGTTCGTTGTGGGCGATCGGCAACTATTTCGAGTTGAGGAGCCAATGGGGTCAAATCGACCTTGTACACTGGTATCGCAACCGCCTTTGCTAGAAACACTAATTTCAGAAGCTCAGTTGCATCCAGAGTTTGAATTTATCCGAGGTGTTTCCGTAAAAGATTTACTGTACAGCAACGATCGCATTGCGGGTGTAAAGCTAGGAGATGGGCGAGAGATTCCTGCTGCACTTGTGATTGGTACAGATGGTAGAAACTCGGTTGTACGACAACGTGCAGAATTAGAGTTAGTAAAACAGCAGAATAGTATAGATGTTCTGTGGTTTAAACTTGCTGCTCATCCTCGGTTTGTGGCGGATAATGTATTTTCTTCTATCCTGAATGGCGGTAGCGGATTCAGTGTCTTTCATGGGGCAGAATCAGGAAAACTTCATCTGGCTTGGGTGCTATCGGCAGATGACAAAACTGATTGGAAACACACAGACTGGGCAGAAACTTTCGCATCGCTATCGCCTGCGTGGATGGCAGAACATTTCCGCAACTGTGCCGATACGATCGAATCTCCGATGCGATTATCTGTTGTGGTTGGTCGCTGTCCGCGCTGGCATCGACCAGGAATCATACTTTTGGGAGATGCGGCACATCCCATGTCTCCTGTTCGCGCTCAAGGAATTAACATGGCTTTGCGCGATGTAATTGTTGCCGCTAATCACCTTGTACCTTTATTGAAAGCAGGGGCTAATTACCCGGATATTGACTTAGCATTATCGCGAATTCAGGCAGAACGCGAACCAGAAATTATTCGCGCCCAACAACTTCAAGCACAAGAAGCCTGGAAAGGCGAACAACTGCGAAAAAATGGATTATTGCGTTTGTTGATGATGCAAGCTGCTCCGTTTTTGGGTGAAAAAATTAAACAATTTTGGGTGAAAGGACAGTATGAATTGCGCCAAGGAGTAACGCAGGTAAAATTGGTTGTGTAAAAAGAGGAAATTCAAATTTAGGAGAAGATTTTATGCGATCGACAACTATCAAAGGACCGATCGGCAATATTCACATCATCGAAGCCAGCCCCCCTGTCACCGCTGGGGAATCCGAGGCGCTGCCGGTGGTGTTCGTGCACGGTATGACGGTTTCTGCGAGCATCTGGGATGCCCAGCTTGCCCATGTCGCCCGTACCCGACGTGCGATCGCCCTGGATATGCGGGGACACGGCGATTCTGCACCGCCGGAGGACGGCAACTATGCGCCCGCCTCCTGTGCAGCGGATGTTTTCGCGGTACTGGATGGGCTGGGACTCGATCGAGTGGCGATCGTCGGGCACAGTTTCGGTGCTTGTATTGCCCTCGCCACAGCAGCCAGCGCCCCACACCGCATCGCGCAGTTGATTCTGGCAGATCCACCTGGAGATTTTACCAAGGTGGCTGCAGATGTGCACGAGGAACGCATCGTTCCCTACCAGAGGGCTCTGGAGACGGAGGATTGGCGGGCGGCTGTGGAAACCAGCTTCAATGAGGCGCTGACAGGAAGCAGGGCCGATACGCGCGATCGGATACTCGCTTGCTTGGCGGCGACTCCACAGGATTGTCTGTGTGGAATGTCTCGCGGGATGTTTGCCTTTGAAGCAGTTAATGCTCTCGATCGCTACCTAGCAGCCCCTGGAACGCAGGCCCACGCCATTATTGCTCCCTCAAACACTTTTCCGTTCAGCCTCCACATCCTCCGTCCCACACTGACGACAAGTACGCTACCCGATACTGGACACTGGCTGATGCTGGATGCGCCGGAGGCCTTTGCTAGGGAACTTGATATCTGTTTGGAAGCTGTTTAATATAGATTTCGACAAAATCTGTTAGTTTTAGCACAATTCATCGAGAGTTAAGTTGTGGGGGTTTTTGAGGATGAAGGCGTTGTTGTCTTTGATTAAGTCACCGCTACAGAGAATCGGTAAGCGTTCTTGATAAGCTTTAATCGCCAGGATGTAATCAAGGTCTGCGAGAGATGTTTTAATTTTCCGCAATTTGTCAGCTACAAGGCCGAGGAGAGTAATTTCGCCACTTAATTTTTGGGTATTTGGGGTGTAAATTTGCATGACAATTCCCTGAATTATCGTGTTGGGAATGCTGGTAAGTAGTTCGCTTAAAATTTCCATTTGAGGGCGATTTTCTGCGTTTTCTAGGGTTTGGATTGCCTCGCGGATGCGGGCTGCATAATCTCCCAGGTTTTCCCGGTTAGGTAGTAATATTTCAAATTCTTCTGCATCGGCTGTTGGTTTGTGCCAAAGTGTGGCATTATCTAAGAAAGGTTTGCCTTCATGCCAGCCGTGAGTTTGTAAGTAATTTCTCAGTTGATTTAGCTCGATTGTTTCGAGAGTTTGGCTATCTTTTACGGTGACTTTCATGGTTGAACTCCTTGGCTAATTCCCTCCATAATTGACTGAAGGGCGGCAACTGTAAATTGGTGGTTCTGGGGATGGCGACGGTGACAGCGTTTATGTTTTGTGTTTTTGGCTTTCCCCGCAGCGAGATCCAATATCCGCAGTTTCTGATGCAGAGTTCTGTTTCGGACTGGGTTAACCAGTGTTCGGGTGTTTCGGGGATTAAAACGACAACTAAAATTCGGGGAATGGCGAAGTTATCCATTCTTAAGTCGTCGTAGTTTTTGAGTTTGAGAGGGTAGCGGATGGAGTTATCGTCTTGGATATCTCTTGATGTAGATTTTAACTGCAATTCTAAGCGAGGTTCTCTAATGGGGCCTGTCCCGCCTTTCGCAGCTACCCCCCAGTCTACGCTATAATCGTCTACGAATGGTTTGTAGAGGGAATAGCCGGCAACGGTGGTGACAGCTTGCAGGTAGATGTTGCTGAATAGTTCTTTTTGTTGGTTGATGTCCACTTTTTACGTAGCGATTATTCTTATTAATCTATTTGGTAGGACATTATAGATAAATTCATATCATGTGGAGTGCCAAAAAATTATTAATTCCTCGAATCATCTGATCCACATGGCTACGATTAAACTCATCAAAATTTCCGTGAGCTGCACTATTCCGAATATCAGCCCAAGCTCTAAGCTGCTTAGCTGTTAGTTCATTAAATACGTTATTTTTTTTCAAGACATCAATCAAAGGGGTGAGTGTTAGGGGTTTACCCTTATCATTGACTGTTGGTATGGACGGACTCTGCTTATCACAGAGAGTTCGTAGAGATTTCTCTAAAACAGCTCCAGCTAATACGGCTGCTGGTACATGGTCATATTTACCAGACTGACCCTCTGCTAACAACTGTTCTGCTTGACCCATATAATCTGCGGCTATTGCAGTTTCTATCTCAAGTCCCAAATCTCCTAAAAAACCTTTTTGAAAGTCATCCTTCAATCCTTTTAATCGAGAAATGCGGGTATTCAATGTACTGGGAAAATTGGCAACTCTTTCTCTTTTTTCATCCAATAAGTTTCGATGAGCATTCCTTGGAGAAATGATTCGATCTAGTAACGATAAATAGTTTACATTCCACCCCTCTAGTTTTTGTTGATCTTCAAGTTCTTGTTGAGTTAGAGGTCTAGTTACTTCATCCGACGAGGTGCCGAAGTGATGAGTGGGAATATCTTTAATAACTTTATAAATCCTTTCTCCTTCTTGTATAAGTTCATCAAACCGATCGAGATATTGGTTGAAAAGGCTAGGTGGTAGTGTCATTACAATGATGCCTCAAAAATAAATCCGTATCTTTCACACGAAGCTCGCTCAAGAGAACCTTGCGGAGTAGGGTATCGCGAATGGCTCCAAGTGTGCGCGATTTTCGATAAGAGTTATCTTGACTTCGCACTCTCCAATTTTATCATTCCTCCTCAATTTCCACATCCACCGCTTCTAACTCAGCTTCCAACTGCTCAATCGTCGGTAAACATCCTTTCAGGAAAAGCTGTTTCTCAGTCAACAGCTAAATTGTCTATAACTTTTGCTCCCCATCCTCGCTGCTGTTGCCTGTTTAAAATATTCCGTTCAATTGACCAGTAAAGCAACACTAATTCGCGATTAACAGAAAGTACGGCCCGCACTTGATATTGCACAATACGTTCCTTAAGTTGTCGCAAAAAATCATGATAATCTTCAGCAATTGACGAACTATCGGCCAGAACCCACCCTCGGCAGATTTTCCCGAATCATCGCCTCTAACTTGGCACTCTCGGCAAATTGCCTCTCCAACTTCGCCGTCAAATGCAGCATCTTCTCGTCCAAACCCTCCTCCTCTTCCTCCTCCGCCTCCGCCCCCACATACCTCTCAGAAGTTAAAACATAACACTTACCGTTTTGCTTTTTTGTTGCCTTTTGACTCTGCACCAGTGTTACAACTATTCTGGAAAGTACATTTGCAGCAAATCTGCCCCGCCCTAACCCAATCGGCCTAAGTTCTCCAGAACTTAGGTAAAAAGCACCTAAAGTATGATGCGAAACTCGGGCCAAACTCTTATTCTATAAATCGATCGGGCATTAAACCGATACCCACAACCGCCAAGATTTATTGCCAAAAATTAAATCTTTCCGGCGAAAACTTGCTATTTAGTGAATAAGACTTTAAAATCCAGCTATGTAAATCAAAATCTCAATGAGCAGCCCTGCAAGCACGAACCCGAAATGGGTCGCAAGTGCCAAAAAGCAGCAAAAGCTACCTTTTTTAAGTCTTTCAACAGCAAAGCATTGGCAGAAAAACCCAGGGATCGACGGTTGGCATCTTGGAACGAATGCTTTGCTCGCAATACTACAAATGTATCAAAACTTATCTGCCAAAATTTAGCCCGAACATATGCCTAGCTGAAACTCTTGCTGCGTAAGGTTTCAGTTTGTAATTAGGCTGGTTTTATTGTCTTTAACTACTTGAGGATTCGATCGCATGGTTTCGATTTCTACTACTCAATCCGATGTGCTGCCTTTGTCTTCGCCAACCGTAACCGCTGCAACCCAAACCAGCGTGGCTGCTGCAACTGGGGTGTGCGTGACGGTTCACGGTCACTTTTACCAGCCGCCCCGGGAAAACCCTTACTTGGACGCGATCGAACGCCAAGCCAGCGCCTCTCCCGCCCACGACTGGAACGAACGCATTGACAACGAGTGCTACCGCCCGAACGCCTTTGCCCGCATACTCAACGATCGCGGCGAAGTCACGGGGATAGTCAACAACTACGAGTATATGAGCTTCAACATCGGGCCGACCCTGATGAGCTGGCTCGAACGCTACGACCCGGAAGTCTACCAGCGGATTCTGGAAGCCGATCGCAAAAGCTGTCAGCGTCTCAACGGTCACGGCAACGCGATCGCCCAAGTGTACAATCACATCATCATGCCTCTCGCTAACGAGCGAGACAAATACACCCAAATTCGCTGGGGTATCGCTGATTTTCGCTCCCGGTTCGATCGCGATCCCGAAGGAATGTGGCTCGCTGAAACCGCCGTAGACTACGCCACCCTCGAAGTTTTAGTCGCTGAAGGCATCCGCTTCATTGTCTTAGCCCCCTCCCAAGCCGAACGCTGCCGCCCACTAATCGGGCAAAACCACGAAGGGGAACCAGCGGAAAATTCCGAATGGCACGAAGTCGGCGGCGGTCAAATCGATCCGACTCGCCCGTACCGCTGCTATTTGAAACCAGAAATGCGGTTGATGGCTGAGCACCAACTCTCGCCGCTGAGCACTCACCATTTTGGCCGCAGACACTTCCAAAATTCCGAAGCCCCACCTGCCAACACTCCCTACATTGATATCTTTTTCTACGATGGCCCGATCTCGCGGGATATGGGCTTCAACGACGTTCTCAGCAGCAGCCACCACTTGGCAGGGCGCTTGGGTCAAGCAGTACGGGGAGACCACCGACCGGCTCAATTAATCTGCGTGGCGACGGACGGCGAAACTTTCGGCCACCACAAAAACAGTACCGAAAAATGCCTCGCTTACGCCTTCACAGAAGAGTTTCCCCGGCGCGGCTGGACGGTGACGAATTTTGCTCATTATTTAAGTCAAAATCCGAGCGCTTGGGAAGTGGAACTCAAACCCGTGACGGCCTGGAGTTGCTCTCACGGGGTCGATCGCTGGCAAGATGATTGTGGCTGCGGTGGTGGCGGCGGATGGCACCTCAAATGGCGCCGCCCTCTGCGGGATACTCTGAATTGGCTGCGCGATCGACTGATTCCCATTTACGAAGAAGCGGGGCGCAAGCTGTTGTGCGATCCCTGGAAAGCCAGAGATGAATATATTGAGGTTATCCGCGATCGATCGCCCGCTAACGTTGACAGTTTCCTCGAACGCCATCAAGTGCGCCCCCTCGATGCCTCCGAACAGGTGGACGCCCTGCGACTGCTGGAAATGCAGCGCCACGCTTTGTTAATGTTCACTAGCTGCGGCTGGTTTTTTGAAGAAATCTCGCGGCCAGAAGGCGTGCAAATTCTGCGTTACGCAGCCCGGGCGCTGGAATTGGCGGGCGAAGTTACCGGCGTACAGCTAGAAAAGGATTTTGTCGATCGACTAGCCCTCGTACCCAGCAACGTTGATTGTTTCAAAACAGGGGCCGAAGTTTACCGCCAACTGGTGCTGACAGCCCAAATTAGTCTCCGACAAGTAGCCGCCCACTACGCGATCAGTTCTCTGTTTGCCAAATATCCTCGCGAACAGCGAGTTTACTGCTATCAGGCCCAGCAGCAAGATTTCCAAATTCAGCGCATGGGCTCGATGACTCTGGCTGTGGGTCAATTGGAGTTAACCTCGGAAATTACGCGGGAAACAGAGATTTTTGTGTTTGCTGCGTTGCACCTCGGCGGCTGGGACTTCCACTGCTGCATTCAGCCTTTTGGCAGCCGCCGGTCTTACACTATGCTCAAAGAGCGGTTGTTTGGAGTTATGCAAGAAGCTTCGGCGGCCCACGCGATTCTGGAAATGGTGCGGCTGTTTGGGGATCAGTCCTTTAGCTTGCGGGATTTATTCGCTGAGGAACGCCACCGGATCGTGCAGTTGCTGAGTCAGGAAAATTTGACTCGGTTGGATCAGCTTTACACTCAGGTTTACCGCGAAAATTACGGGGTGATGATGGCGTTCCACCGAGACGAGTTGCCGGTGCCAGTAGAGTTGCAGGTGGCTGCTGAGGTGGCTTTGGGACATCGCTGTTTGACGGCGGCCAAGGCCCTGGAAGTGGAAACGGATGATGTGGAACCGCTGCTGGCGGAAATTGAGGCGATCGCCACTGAAGCCGGCCATCTCCGCTGTCGGTTGAACGTTCCCGAAGTCAAGGAAATTTTGGAGAAGATGGTTTGGCGATCGCTTGACGCGCTGCTGCAAGCAGGATCGGGCGCGGAGGATCTCTCGCCTGTCCAGTTAGAAGCTGATATCCGCACGATCGAGCGTTTGATTGCTGTGGGCGATCGGCTGAGTCTGGGTTTGTGTTTGGACAAATCGCAGGAACTGTATTTCGATTCTCTGTACAGTCAAATTGTGCCTCTGTGTTTGGGCTGGCTGCAACTGCAAGATGCCTCGGCGGGCGAAACTGCGGGGGCTGCTGTTGCCTTGGAGATTGCGCGTTCAGGCGGCGGCTGGGAGTTGTCTTCGATCCGGCAGTTGCTGGAGTTGGGTCAAACCTTGGCTGTTGATGTTGAGTGTTGGTTAAATCAGTTAAGTAAATAGTTTCCCGATTAGCCTGCATCAATTCCCGCCCTTGAGAATCCGCCCGATCGAGCTTGAAATGCCGATCGGGCCTGCGGGTTCAACCGAGAATAGATCGGCCTGAATGCCTCCATGCCGATCGTGGCTGGCGATCGAAGCACCGACAGAGAACCGCCAATTTTGTTTAAGTTTTCGATCTACTTATGTGGGAAGATAAAAAGACTGTCCCCAAAGCGTACAGGTGTTCTGCACTTGCGCGCTTTGTAGAGTTTGGAAGAAAGAACACTAAGATTTAAATTTATGAAAGTTGGCGATCGCGTTTGCATTAAAAACTCTGTTGTTGTCTACCACCATCCTGAAAATCGCAGTCAACCATTTGATATTAAGGGTATGGAAGGAGAAGTCGTGGCGATCGTTCAGGAATGGCACGGCAGACCTGTCAGTGCTAATTGGCCGGTTCTAGTTCAGTTTGACAAAAAATTTAAAGCTCATTTCAAAGAAGATGAGGTTGAATTGATCTCTTCTGAAGTCTAGCTGTTAAATCCCCGACTTCTTAAAGAAGTCGGGATCTTGCGGTTCAGTTTTTTAAAGTGGGATTAAGTTAATATTCCTAATTTATTTAATCCTTAATTTTTCGACCGTCTGCGGCTGAACCAACCTAAAATATTCCAATCTCCCTGCATTTTCTGCAATTCCTGCTGATGCTGCTTGGCTGTAGCGTAATACCACTGGCAGTGAAGTTCTAGTTCTTGACGGTACTTAATTTCGTCGTAAAACTCGCGGACAATTTGGTGTCTCTGAAAAATTTCGGCCGCGGGAGTCGGTTCTGGGGCAATGTTTTGCAACTCGTGGGGCAGCATGATTGTTTGGGGGCGACGGTGGCTAATATTGGCTGTAATGACTTTAAGCTAACACACTAAATCATAGGATTTTAGATTTTAGATTTTAGATTTTAGATCGTATCCGTTTGATTTGGAATTTTATCTGATGAAGTTTTGTAGGGGCCGGTTCGCCAAGATATTTGATAAGTATAGACAAATTATATAAACCCGCCCCGCCCCTATAATTGGGATGCAACCGGATTTGATATTAGTTTAAATTCTTCAATCTAAAATCCAAAATTTAAAATCTAAAATTCTGTTAAAGCCATCCCCGCAGACGATAAACGATTAAGCCGATGTATTCTTTCAAAGCTTTAGTTGACTGGTTTAACTGATAGGTATCCGGCAATAAATCCAAGGCGACTGCTTGCCAATTGCTTTGGGATGCTGCGATATCCTGCTGCGTGATTTGAAAGTCTGTTGGTGCGGCAATTGCTTTTATTCCCTGACGCTGGAAAATTAAGAGCGATCGAGTCATGTGCATCGCCGATGTCACTAGCAAAACCGGCCCTTTTATAGCTTTAGCATCTAAAATTTTCCGCACGTTGACAGCATTTTGATAAGTGTTGTGTGAATCGGGGTCTTGCAGAATTGCTGATGCCGGTACACCCATTGTTTGGGCAATTTCTGCCATGTCTGCCGATTCGGGAGCCCCGCCGCCTTTCCAATCTACTCTACCGCCGCTGAGAATTAGCAGGGAAGCTTTGCCTTGCCGGTAAAGTCGGGAACCGTAGATTATGCGATCGCCCGCTTCCGCTAATTCTACCCAAGGACGGGGAGGTAAAGCTGCTTTGACACCGCCGCCCAAGACGATAATCGCTTCAGCTTGGGGGAGTTCGGCGGTTGGTAAGTTTTGCCATTCGAGCGATCGAACTAACGATTTTGAAACCCAACCGCTACTTCCGAGCAGTAAAATAATTAGAGCCGCAGCCATGGGCGCAGCCGCCCATTTCGGACGTTTCCAAAGTGTGATTAAAGCCGCCATCATTAACAGGCAACTCAACCCCAAAGGATAAATAAACAGTGGCAGAAGTTTCGATAGAAATACAAACATTCAATTGGGAATTTGGCATGGGGAACTTGTACGCTCGCGTAGCCGAAGTATTGGGTATTGGGAGGAAGGGCATTAGTAATTGTTAACTGTTAACTGTTAACTAATGACTAATGACTAATGACTAATAACTAATGACTAAAGCTAGCGACGATCCTCTGGTCCAGATAACCAGCCAAAAAATGTAGCAGCATCACCCCTAGAGGTTTTGCTATATTTATGACCGTCCCTTTGCACTACTTCTTTGTTGAGGATAGCATCCGAGGTTTTATCCTGAGAATTTATATTCGGGTTGAGTAGTAATTCGTTGTGCCACCAAGCGACAATTAAACCTGCTGCCACGCCACCGATGACACCCAGGCCCAGACTCAGGGGCAGCGTACATCCTACTAAGCGAAACCCAACGGTAAACAACACAAACCATATCAGCGCGGGGCTAAAGCCCTTGGAGTCTCCGGTAAATTTTGGCATAAGCTGCAAGTTGTGTTTGTAATAACACAGTAAAATATTTACAATATTAGCAGACAATCAAATTGCCAAGGGCGATCGCTCTGCAACTACTCCCTACAAATCGAATTTAATTGTACCTCTAAGTCTTGGGCGGTATCTACAATGTTTACAGAAATTTGCTCTAATTCTGTAAAAGGTTCAAAAGCTGCTTGCTGCGAACTCAATAGTTCGGCTGTCGCGTCGGCAATATCGCCCCGGCGCTGTTGCAGTCGTTCTCGCAATACTTCAATTGGTGCGGTGCAGTAAATGATTTGCAGGGGTAAGCCGTGGGATTGAGCCTGATTCATCGCATCGGTTCTCCAGTTTTGGCGATCGAACTTGGCATCTAAAATCACATCCCAACCTCGGTCAGCCAGAATTATCCCCAACTCTAACAATCTACCATAAGTCTGTGCCGTCATTTCATTCGAGTACAAATCTTGCCCCCCGCGTTCATTTAAAGGAATTCCGCCTAAATGTTTGCGAACCGCATCGGAGCGAATGTGAATTGCCCCAGTGTGGCGAGCCAAATATCGAGCCGCTGTACTCTTGCCAGAACCCGACAAACCCGACATCAAAGTTAACTTTCCCCGGTGCGGTTGTGTGTATTCCCAAGCCAGTTTATAGTAATGAGCTGCTGTCTGTGAAATCTCTGCTTTTTGGGCAGTTGAAATAGCGGCATCGTCCAACATTAACGAAGTTACTTTCGCTCTAACATAAGCTTGACGGCTCAAATACAGAGGTAACAGTTGCAGTCCTTCCCAATCCCCTGTTTGTTCGATATAAGTATTCAGAAAAGCATTACCCAAGTCTCTGCGTCCGCGCGATTCCAAATCCATTACTGTAAAAGCCACATCGTACATGACATCAACAAAGCGGAAAGGCTCGTTAAATTCAATGCAGTCGAATAGCAATATTTTCTCTTGCCACAATGCGATATTCCGCAAGTGCAAATCTCCGTGGCACTCGCGAATTTTATTGTTGGCAATCCGTAGGTTAAATAACTCTGGATTTTCCGCAAAAAACGCATCAGTATAATCTTTAGTTTCCTGAAATTGTGCCTGAGTCTGCGGCCCGCCGATATATTTTTGCGAAGTCAGGTAATTGTTGTCTATTGCTGTACGAATCTGACTGACTTCGCCAAATGTGCGAATGTAGCTATTACTAATTGCCGTGCTGTGAAACTTGGCAACTTCCTGCCCTAAGTCTGCCATAAGTTGCTCAGTCAACAGTCCGCGCTCCAACAAACTGAGCAACAGCGAATCTTGAGGAAACTCCAGCATTTTAAGTGCGTATTCTACAGCAACTTCAGCCGGAGTTCTAGCAGGCAAGTTGCTACCAAATTGAAACGAATCCCCAATTTGAACAATTGGCAAAACTTCTAGATAGATTTCCGGTGCAGTGCGTCTGTTCAGCAGCAATTCTTCGTTGCAAAAATGCTGCCTTTTCTCCAAGGTTGAATAGTCTAAAAAGCCAAAATTGACAGGTTTCTTGATTTTGTAAGTATAATCTCCTGTCAGCAGGACAAAGGAAGCGTGAGTCTGAATTAGCTGCACTGGTTCTGTCACCCCGTGCGGGTAAAAACCGGGCTGCAACATTTGCTGAATCAGAGGTGGGAGACAAGTCATAGCGATTTTAGATTTTGGATTTTAGATTTTAGATTGGGGATTTTGGATTTTGAATTTTAGATTTTAAGTTGGGGACTTTAGATTGGGAGTGGGGATGTTGACTTTAATCCGATTTATTATAGAGTTGATAGTTAGTGTAAAAAAAAAGCAGCGATGACAGAAAATAATCAAGATTCCCGTTCGGTGGATGTGTTTGGCGTAGGCAATGCCCTTGTAGACATTCTAGCATTGGTGGAAGATGAATTTGTACTCGGCCACGGGCTGAATCGCGGCGGGATGACGCTGATGAATTCGGAAACGCAGGGGGGGATTTTGCACGATTTAGAGCACAATTCGCTGCAAATGCGATCGGGCGGTTCGGCCGCCAATACGATGATTGGTTTGGCTCAGAGCGGCGGTAAAGCGTATTATTCGGGGAAGGTTGCTAAGGATACTAACGGGGAATTTTATCGGCAAGATTTGCTGGCGGCGGGGATTGATTTTAACGTGCATCCTGCTGCTGAGTCGAACGGGCCTACGGGTACTTGTGTTGTGCTGACTACGCCGGATGCGGAACGCACGATGTGTACTAATCTGGGGGTTTCTACTACTCTGGCGACGACTGATATTGATGTCGATCGACTGGCTCACTGCAAGTACAGTTATGTTGAGGGTTATCTTTGGGATGCTCCGGAGCCGAGAAAGGCTAGCATTGAGACGATGGAACAGTCTAAGCGTCTGGGTGTGAAGGTGGCTTTTACTTTTTCGGATGGCTTTTTAGTCGATCGCTTTGCTGATGATTTTCACAAGGTGGTTTCGGAATATTGCGATGTAATTTTTTGCAATGCTGATGAAGTTCGGAGCTTTTTTAAGGAGGAATCTTTGGAAGAGTGCGCTCGGAAAATGAGCGAGATTTCGGATTTGGCTTTTATCACTAATGGGGATAAAGGCTGCATGGTGGTGGAGAACAAACAGATTGTTGATGTGGCTGGATTTCCGGTAAAGGCGATCGATACTGTGGGTGCTGGAGATGCTTTTGCGGGCGGTGTTTTGTTTGGACTTACTAATGGTTTGAGTTCTGTACAAGCGGCTCGCTGGGGCAATTATTTGGCTTCTAGGGTGGTGCAGATTCACGGGCCGCGTCTGGAGGGTTCTCAGGCTCATCTTTTGAGTGAGGTGATTTCTGGTTAGGAATTGAAAGGGGCGATCGCACTTTTTGGATTAAGGGCGATCGCTCTTTTTTGAACCACAGACGAGCGCTGGTTTTTGTCAATTTTGCAGAATGTATTGACTGATAATATTTTTGAGTTCTTGAGGAGCTTCTTTGGCAATCGCCGCTCCTAAATCTGGACGCACAACCCACCACCAAACCAGTTGTTCTAAACGATCGGGAGGATTTTCATTAGGACACAATTCGATCGTACTTTCATTGACACCAATAATGTTAGCACAAAGGTCATTAGCAATGCTAACACGAGCGTCTAGATTTTCAAACTGTACGATGTCTTGCCAGTTAATTTCATTGGGAATAGAATTGAGGATTGATTGGATATCTAGAGTCAGCATTAAACTGTTCCTCCGAAAGCTATAATAACTCTAATGCCAAAGTCTTGTTGTTCTGCAAAAGATTGAGTGCTGAGCCACCCTCTCACGGTTAGAGCGATCGTACCAAATATGTAGGGGCAATCCTCCCTCGTTTCCACAGCCAGGGCGGGCACGGGGGCACCGCCCCTACGCATCGGATGGGGCGGGCACGGGGGCACCGCCCCTACGGTACAATCGAATAGACATCACAACTGAATTATCATGAAGTACGATGCTGCGAAACATCATCGGCGTTCTATTCGCCTCAAGGGATATGATTATTCTCAAGCCGGAGCTTATTTTGTCACTATCTGCATTAAAGATGGTTTACATACATTAGGAGAAATCCGCAATAACCAAATATATTTGAGCGAACCAGGGCTGATGGTGCAAACTATTTGGGATGAATTGCCGTTGAATTATCCAGGTGTAGAAGTCGATGCTTTTGTGGTAATGCCAGATCATTTTCACGGAATTATTGTTTTGATTCCAGACAATGTTTCTGGCGTTACTCCTAAGAAAGCCATGACATTGCCAGATGTGGTTCACCGCTTCAAATCGCTGACAACTGCTAAATATCGGCATGGTGTTGCCAAGTTAGGTTGGACACCTTTCCCCAAAAAATTTTGGCAGCGTAACTATCACGAACATATTATCCGGGATGAGGAATCTTGCGAAACAATTCGTGAATATATCCTCAACAATCCAATCGCTTGGGAAGACGAACCTTTGCATTTAGAAAAATACCATCCCCAACCCGATATGTAGGGGCGGTGCCCCCGTGCCCGCCCGCCCCCGTGCCCAACCCGATATGTAGGGGCGGTGCCCCCGTGCCCGCCCTGGCCTAGGGCAACCACGGGGGGATTGCCCCTACAGGCGACCTGGTTGTGGCAAACATGGGCAACCACGGGGGGATTGCCCCTACAAATACTAGGGCTTTAGTGCGTTTTCAATTATCCTAAATCACTGGCAGATTGATGGAGACAAAACTACCGCTTAACTGACTCGGTGATACACCGACAACAAGACCTAAGATTTGATTGGAACCTGCAATCTTGATGACAGTATTTCCCTGATCGAAGTTCAGCAGTAAGTTCGATTCTGTTAATCCTTCTGTCAGTCCAATTTTATCTGCACCTAATTGGAAGTCTAAGATAGCATCTGGCAAAAAATCACCAGTTACGGCCGCATTTTTTGGTAGGACAAAGGTATCGCTGCCGGGGCCGCCGATTAAGATATCTCGACCTAAATCGCCGCTGAGGGTGTCATCGCCTTCGTTCCCTTTGAGGCGATCGTTGTCTGTACCGCCTAAGATAATATCGTTACCCTGACCTCCAAAGATATTGTCATTTCCGCTGTCGCCAGTGAGGATATCATTGCCTTTATTGCCGTAGATGATGTCATCTCCGCCAAGTCCGGCAAGGGTGTCATCGCCAGCGAAACCAGCCATGCTATCTGCTGCATCAATACCAACTAGATTGTCGTTTTCAGGAGTTCCTAAAACTTGACGCAGTGGAGGACGAGGTGGTGTTGGTGTTGGGGTTTGTACAACATTATCTGTCGCCGATTCAGTACCGTCATTTGTGACTGTAGTGCTGGCGAAATCGACATCATTGGAGATATCGGGGTCGAAGGTTTTACTCGTTATGCTAGAGGTACCGGTGATGTTTCCGGTTGTCGGCGCGGTAACGGTAATGCTAACAGTTGAAATTTGACCTTTGGGTAGATCGCCAAGGTCAAAAGTGAGTTCATTTCCTGACTGCTTGGTAGGGGCGATGTTAGCGGAAACAAATTTAGCACCCTCTGCCAAGGTTTCAGTGAGGATTGCACCTTTAGCGTTATCAGTGCCGTTGTTGGTGACTGCAACGGTGTAGGTGAGGTTGGTTCCGGGTATTGCTGTATCGCGATCGGCTGTTTTAGTGACTGATAAATCTGCTGATTCTGTCACCTTAATCGGCAGCGGTGAGTAGCTAAAAACAGGTGCGTTGTTTTCATCCATCGCCATTGCGTAGACGTAGTAATCGCCTGTGGGGATGCCTTGAGTGTTCCAGACAAAGTTGCCTGCACCGTCTTTTTCCTCAAGTCCATCTTTGATGAGAATGCCATCGAAACCTTGGTTGTCATTGTCGTAGAAGAGGCTAACTTTGGCAGTGGAGTCAGCATCAAAAGCGCTGTAGTTGATGGTGACGTTTTGTCCGCTAACATCTTTAGATAAGGCCGTCACTTGAACAGTAGGAGCCTGAGAATCTTGAAATGCACTGTACTCTACATTACCTAAAGCAGCGGAATTCGTTAAGTTGATATCCCAAGTACCTGGTTGTGGATTGGCGATCATAACTGCCTTGGTAGTTGCACTTGTGAGCGCATCAACAATTGCAATATTATTGGCTGCAAAATCAGACTCTTTGAAAATAGCGCCAGTGGGTGCTTTAATTTCAACAGGAGTATTAGCAGTGGCATTATCCCAGTTGGCGTTGAGAATTATCCACGGTGTGCCTGGGGCAACAGTAAAGCCTTGTATGGCGGAAGCTGTTTTATCTGCACTAGCTTCGATCTGATTGCCAGAGGCAACTCTTTCGATTTGGTTAGATGTAACGATCGAGCTATTTGTTCTTGGCACTGGTTTACCTACACTGGCCTCAGCTTTACCATCAAAGGAAACTTTGATCGTCGCTTCATATTCTATTTTGATAGGCTCAAGAGGCTTCAAAGGATTGAAAATTTCTATGGTTGGTAACTTACCATAGGCCTGAACAAAGTCATTAGATAAGTTGTTGTCGTTAGAGTAGTTGAGCGCAAATTCTGCTTGTGCAAGTGGCTGACCTTTGAAGTTTATTTTGCCACCGCCTACCTCATTTCCAAGAATTTTTACTTTGGGAATTTCAAGGGAGATATCTGGGGGTTTGACGTTGGCAGCACCACTCATCATGATATTGAACTTAGAATCAGCAGTAAATTTGCTTTTGGTATTGATTACACCGCCAAGCATTGAGAAATCAGCCTCAGCATTGAAAAACTTTTTATTCCAATTGAGTTCAGCCTCACCTTTGCCCTCTGCTAATCCACCTGCTATTTTGATAGTACCGTTTGTCTTGAGACGATCGCGAGTGATGCTACCGCTTGCATTAACCTCAACAGCAGACCCAGAAACATCTCCGCCCGCCCAAGAAGGCAATGATATCTTTATTTCAGGGCCAGCAGTCAGACCAACATCAGTAAGACTGCTCTCAATGAGATCGGGTTTGGTGAGATTATTTACTTGGCCCGATATGCTCTGAAGAAAAGCACCAGTAGCACCAATAGGTTTGTTGAGGTTACTTCCTCCTATCTTGACAAAGTTTAATTTTTTATCAACAAAACCAAGACCGCCACTGAGTTCAATTCCTGCCGGAATAAGCATCGTAGCTTCACCCTTAACTTCTTTGGCTTCTGTATTCACAGATAATTTTGCATTTTTAATCTCCCACACTTTGGGGATCAGCTTGATATTTTGTACAGAAATTGACCCATTGACATCCACAATGGGGCTAAAGTCACGGTTGATCTTAATGTAATTGGGATCAGCAAAGTCGGCAGTAACAGTGAAAGGGGGGGTGGGAGTAGGAGTGGGACTGGGATCAAATACAACCAACTCGGCTTTACCTTGAAGCGTAATTCCTGCTCTTTGCTCAGTAGTATATCCCAGCGCTAAACCTGTCCCTTTAACCTCCAGTAAGTCTTCTATATTAAAGTTGACATCTGGGAAATCAATTTTTCCTCCGGTCAAGCTCACGCCATCCTTACTAATCAGGATTTTATTGTTGTCCCTTATGTCTAGCTTCGTTCCGCCAAACAGTTCTGGTGGGAATTGAAGTGTGCCTTCTAATTCAATTCCTTTTTCAGTAAAAGCTAAGTTGCTAAACTGAACTTCTGTTCCAGCTAGCTTAAACTGGTTTGCTACTGCTTGGGTAGTTTCTCTCACTGATTTTGCAACCGCTTTTCCCACGTCAAATTCTAAATCACCTTGATATAACGGTACTGTTAAGCCACCAATAGTCGGCGAGAAGATCCCATTAGCTTTTATGGTTTGGTTGTCGTAACTAACAGAGCCATTAACACTCAACAACGGAAAAGAGCCATTTTTTAACCCTATTTGAACAGTACCGGATGACTCATAGCGTTTGCTCGTATTGTTGAATACGAATTGACCGTCAACTACCTTGAGCCGGAGCGGATTTAGATCCACTTCGCTAATAGAAGGGGGAGTAGGTGTCGGAGTTGGAGTCGGAGTTAGGGGTGTTGGAGTCGGAGTCGGAGTTAAGGGAGTAGGTGTCGGAGGAGTCGGAGTTAGGGGAGTTGGTGTCGGAGGTGTCGGAGTAGGTGTCGGAGGAGTCGGAGTTAGGGGAGTTGGTGTCGGAGGTGTCGGAGTCGGAGTTAGGGGAGTTGGTGTCGGAGTCGGTGTTGGAGGAGTTGGTGTTGGAGTCGGTGTTGGAGGAGTTGGTGTTGGAGTCGGTGTTGGAGGAGTTGGTGTTGGAGTCGTCGGAGTCGGTGTTGCAGATGGAATAGACGATGCTCCCCCAATTCGATCGCTAACACCCGTTAGACTTTTATCCAGTGTACCTGTTCCCGTTGTGGAATTGATAGTAATTCGCTTTCTATCTTCCGTGAAACCGATAAGATTGCCATTTTCAAATGATAGACCAAAAACATTTGTAAAGCCAATATTACCGATTTGGGTTGCTTGACCTGTCAGCGATACGGAAAATAAGCTATCACTTGTTGAGCCGTTTGAGGTGGCCAAAAATAGATTATTAGTAGCATCAAATACTAAGTCACCACTACTCTCAAAGTCTGACCCCAAGTTGGCGACTAAAGTTGCTTCGCCGGTACTGCTATTAATGGTGTACAAATTAGAACCACCAGCACCATAAAGTATATTGTTGGCAAATTCTAAAGCATTCAACCCAGCAAAAAAACCTAAACCAAAGTTGCCAACAAGTGAAGCATCGCCTAAATTTCGATCTATTTTATATAAATTGCCAAACGTAATACCGAAAAGCTGATCGCTATTAGATAAGGCAATGTCAGAGAAGTCTAGGTTACTTGTTGCTATCTGTGCAAAGTTTCCCGATGTTCCATCGACTGTTCCGATTTTTCCATCTCGCGTAGCAATTATAGATTCCGTCATAATCCCATCTCCTCACAAATATAGTTGCGTCAAAACCAGCAAAGCCCGCCTTGCAAGCCTTCCTAAATGTTTATCAGGGCCTTCCTCTGCTTTTTATGCAGTTCGCCCTATTCTTGTAACAAAACTTTACATTGCTCCCAACAGCAGATAAGCTGTATCCCCGATCGCCCGCCAGATGCACCGTCAAACGTACCTGACAACCAAACACATCATTTCACAATACTCCACAATCCTGAATCTGTATAGGCTTAACGGCTCACCATTTGGCTCAACATCAAAGGCTCACTTGGCTCATTTGGCTCATTTGGCTCACCAAATCATGTAACATTATTTACTAAGGCAGAGTTTCCGTAGAGGAGTAGCAATGGCAGGATTGCTCAGAGCATCCGAAGAAGGGCTAAAAATCATTGACATGGTAAGGCGCAATCTGGGATGGAATAAAAGTGAGGATACCTGGTGTAAAGTCGCTCTAACTTCCAAAGCCACTTTAAGGAGGTTTTGGGCGCAAAACCGAATTCGACGCGAAACATTTATCGATATTTGCAAGGCTGTAGGAATCAATAACTGGGAAGATATTATCGAGCGCAATGATATCAAGAAAACAGAATTACTTTTAGCCGCCGCGATCGCAGATATCCCTCTCGACTCCCAAACCGATCGCACATTCCCCCTCCCAGAAAACTTACCCCCCGTCAGAAATTGGGTACAGCGCACCAAAGAAATCGACACCTTAAAAACCCTAATTGTTGAACCCCAACCTGTAGGGGCGGTGCCCCCGTGCCCGCCCGGTTTGAATGTAGGGGCGGTGCCCCCGTGCCCGCCCGTGCCCCCGTTCCCGCCCTGCGAGGTTCCCATCGCCATCTCAATTGTCGGATTACCGGGCATCGGAAAAACCTCCCTCGCCAGCCAACTAATTCGCCAACTCCACACAGAAAATACCCCCTTCACCTGCGCCGCTTGGCAATCCTTGCAATCTGCAACAGGCAAAGCACCCCCCTTCGATCGCACAATTGACTCCCTGCTATTCACCCTCTCCAACGGCGACATTACCGCAACCGTAAATCCTCAAAATGACTACTTCAAAAAAACCGAAAATCTCCTCAAAATCCTCAGAGAAAAACCTTGCTTGCTCGTTTTCGATCGCGCCGACACACTTTTGAAAACAGGAGAAGCCAAAGCCGCTGGTTATTTCGCAGAGGATTGTGCAGAATATGCTTGGTTATTCAAACAACTATTAGAAACAGAACATCAAAGCAAAATTATTTTCACCAGTCGCGAAAGCTTAGCCGAATTGCCGTCAACAGTCACCCGCGAAATCCAGCTAAACGGATTGGATCGAGATGCTGCAATTTCCCTATTGCAATCTTTTAATTTGACTGCAAATGCAGAGGAATTAGCCGAAATGGGCGATCGCTATTCAGGACATCCCAAAGCCTTACAACTCATCGCAGCTTTGATTCGAGATGATACCGAGTTTCAGGGAAATGTCGGGATTTTTCTGCACCAGAGAGACTGGTTGCTGATTCGAGATATTGAGAGATTAATTGATAAAATGATAGCGCGTCTCAGCGACGGCGAGCAAACTTGTCTCAGCCGAATTTCTGTCTACCAAACCTCAGAATATCCGCTATCTTTGGCAGGAATTAGCGCTCAAATGCCAGAAGTTAGCAAGTATGAACTCAAAGAAAACATTATTCAGGCACTCAAGCGCCGACAATTGCTATATTACGATCGCCACCTCAAATCCTATCACTTGCATCCGCTAGTCCGAGAAAAGGGCGAGTACCTGCTAAATCAAAACCCTGAAAATCTCCGTACCGCCCACCGCCAAGCCTATAACTATTATATCAGCATTCCGCTCAAACCAAAATCGGAATGGCAAGAAATCGAGGATATTAGGCCGCTAATCAGAGCGCACTATCATGCTTCTCAAGCAGGAGATTTAGATGCGGCAAATGCCATTATTTCTGAAGTTTGTGAGTATCTGCGGCAATGGAATTGTGCAGAGTTAGTCTGTGTAAATCTACAGTTGCCATTGTTAAAGGAAGTAAAAAACATTAGCCTTTCAGAGGCGGGCAAGATGCCCACCCACAATAAATTTGATGTGCTGTGGAACGGGCATCTTGCCCGTTTTCTTATTAGTCAGGGCGGGCAAGATGCCCAACCCCTACTCCCCACAATCAACTTGATGTATAGACTTCAACCACTAGAATAAATCCCTCTTTCTTGCAGTTGCTGCATAAAAAACTCTTCCAAACTAGGCTTAGCCAAATTCATCCCAATTAGCTGCCCTCCCGTACCGCTCAGACTAGAAATAAACTCCTTCGGATCGCCCTGCAAATGACCGTACCACAAATCATTATCAACTTCCATATCCGGTATCCATTTTTGCAGGATATTCAAGTGGCCGCCTCTACCTTCAACCCGGTAAGTTTCAGTATTACCCAAGAGTTCGTCGATCGCACCAATGCAAATTAACTCACCCTTCGCCAAAATTGCCACTCGATCGCAAATCTTCTCCACATCAGACAATATATGCGAATTAAAAAAAATTGTTTTTCCTTGATTTTTTAGCGATAAAATTATCTCCCGCATCTGATAGCGTCCCATCGGATCTAAACCCGACATCGGCTCATCTAAAAATACCACATCGGGATTGTTAATCAAAGCTTGAGCCATGCCGATCCGTTGCAGCATTCCCTTAGAATACTGGCGCAACTGTTTTTTTCTTGCTGCCGATTGAGATAGCCCAACTAAGTCTAGCAAATTCGGAATTCGCTGCCGCTGAATCGAGGGGGGAATTTGAAATAACCCCGCCGCAAATTGCAAGAATTCCCAGCCCGTGAGATAATCGTAAAAATAGGGATTTTCTGGCAAGTAGCCGACTCGCTGCTTCACAGTGCGATCGCCCAAAGGCCTCCCCAACAGCAGCGCCCGCCCAGAAGTGGGGCGCACTATACCCAGCAAAGTTTTCAGCAGCGTAGTTTTTCCCGCTCCATTTTGCCCTAACAACCCGAAAGTTTCCCCCTCAGAGACAGTCAGAGTGCAATTTTTAAGCGATTCAATTTTTTCATTCATCCAGAAGCCGGTACGGTAGAACTTCCCCAGATTAAATGTTTCCACCACTGGGGTAGCTCTGGGCATCTCGATGGGATTTGGCGCATCTACAAGAGGTTCCATTTTTGTCAGAGAAATAACTAGCACCTGATTATATTCTATTGCATAAGTTAAGTAATAATTGCTATTTTTAATGTTAAACTAATATTAGCTGTAGTTAAAATTTGCTGAATATGGATCGTTCAAAACTTGTTGCTATTATCACTGGAGTGATTTCTATAATGTTAGCAGTTGCCTATCTGCTGCTTGTCACCATCCTCGACTTCCGAGGCGAAATGGTGCCCGCACCTCAAAGTCAGTTGCCAGTCTCCATGCCAATTCAGCAATTAGGCACTGCCAACCAGACTTTGCGAGTACATTAGTTATTGGTTATTGGTTATTGGTTATTAATCATTGCAATAACAACTAACAACCAACAACGGCCAACTAAAAACTAACAACTAACTAACTAATACACATGAATTGCTTTCATCATGTGATATGCAACTAGCAACTGCGTCAAAGCTAGGGGGTAACTTTGCAAAACTTCACCCGTTGTGCCGATCAGTTTGCCAATTTCCGGGTTGCCTTGGGCGGAGCAAAATCCCCGCAGGTGCGGCAACTCGCTGCACAACATCATTTCCAGTTCGTTTACTTGCTCGCTGGTAGCGTGGGAGTCTACTTCCAAAACGTCAACTGGTTTGCCCATATCCCGATCGAGTCCCAAGCGAATTGCAGGTTTAAAACTCTCGCTGCCTCGACCTAAAATTTCAGTGAAATCAGGGTGAGGAATTGTCGGTCTGAGCACTAAACGGACGCTCAAATTGGATTCATTTTCCGCTTCGGGCGGGTAAAAACTAACTACAACATCGGCCGATTTGCGCTGAGGACGAATGAAGTCTTCAGAGTCCGGTTCCCGTTTTTTTATTTCTGCAAGCACCTGTTCTTCAGTATAGCCGCGCTTCATGATATCGCGCTTAACTTTCCACTGAGTTCGCAACTCTTCGGGAGGAGCAAGATACACTTTTACGTCGTAAGAATCGCGGATTGTTCTGGTTGCGTAACCCAGCAAACCTTCAACTATGACAAATTTGCTGGGCTTGATGTATTCCGGTGGGTCGAATGTACCTGTGGTGTGGTTGTAGATGGGTTTGAGAATTGCTTGTCCGGTACGCAGCAGGCTGAGGTGCTGCTGCATGATATCGAGATAATTGCAGTCGGGATGCAATGCTGTGATTCCGATTTCTGCCCGCTGCTTTCTGTCGTAGCGATGATAGTCGTCAGTGCAAATCACAGTGACATTTTCTGGCCCCAATACTTGGGCAATTCCCCGCGTCAGGGTGGTCTTGCCCGCTGCGCTGTCTCCGACAATACCGAGAATAATTGGTCGATCGCTCATTGTTTTTACCCGGACGCACAATAGCAAATTTTGTTGTCAAGCTTAAATCTTATCAAAATTGTGTTCCATCCGAGCGATCGGTTTGACTTACTCCCCCCGGAGTCTTCCCATGTGTAAAATTATTGTAAAATTTCTTAATAAAATTCAACAAAGCATACTCAGGGAACATCTCATTGAACGATCGTAATTACCCAATTCTCAATTCCCTGTTTGCCCAATTCCCTGTTTGGCCCATTACCAGTCATCCTTTCGTTTGTTGTTGTAAGTTTCCCAATCGTCGTGTTGCGGCGGCTGATACAATGGTTCTGGTTCTATTTCTGATTCCAATTCGGCTGACATTTCTAATTCTGGTTCCGATTCCTGCTGATAAATGTTCAGAGGTTCGACAACGCGGGCGATCGCATCTTTGACAAATGCTTTGACAAACTCGTCTTTCCGATTTAACTGAAACTGCCTTTGCACGACTTCGGCGATGCCACCATCGCCCCAATCTTGGTCATGACGGAAATATTCAATAAAACTTTTACCTGCAATTCTGGTTAAATAAGCCGCGCTGACGGCTTGAATTGCTTTGCCAAGTACAAACCCCGCTACGCTTAACTGCAGCGCCCTTGATACTACTTGAATTACACCTTCAACTATGCCCAAACTTGCTAGGGTTTTTGCTAGAGACAATGCCAATTCTTTGGCGCGGTCGATATTTAATTCGCAGCCGTAAATCTTGGCAATTTCTACTACCATTTGAGCGTTAACTGCTGCTGTCGCTAACAAATCCACAACTGGCAAAGGCGTGACAGCAATTACTCCGGCTCCGATCCACTGAAATCGCTCTACTGCTTTATCAGCTTGCCGCCTTCTTTGAGCATCAATTAACTTGCGCGCTTGGTCTCCCAAGTGCTGAGATTGCAGCAAAATATTGTCCGCAATTAAGTCTTCGCCTTCGGCTCGCAAAATCGCAGCGACGCGCCGAATTAATGGCATAATATCCGGGTCTGGCTGAAAAATTGTGCCATCTTCTAGCACAAATTTTTGCGGATTGGCGCTAATGGCGACTACATCCATTGCTGATACAAAACCTTTGACTCGCTGCCGCAGTCGATCGAGAATTTCATCTCTGTCGGTGTCAGGATAAAGGTCAACTTTATTAAAAACCACGATCGACCTTTTGCCAATTTCCGCTAAAGTCCGCAGCGGTTCGTACTCGGATTTTCGCAAATCGCCGTCCAAAACAAATAAGATCAAATCTGCCCTCGCCGCCAACTGCCTCGCCAATTCTTCTCTGTAAGTTCCCGCTACTCCCGCTTCCAAGATCCCTGGGGTATCAGTAATTGCTAATTCTCGATCGATTCCTTTCAATTTCAGAGTGTAAGTTTCCCCAACTTCGGTAGTTCCCATCGGCGCACCCACCTGTCCCGCCATCCGCCCCACCAGCGCATTGACAGCGGAAGTTTTGCCCGCAGAACCGGTGCCGAAAACAACCACTCGAACGCTGCCCCTAGCCATGCTAGCTTCAATTTCGCGGGCTCTCAACAGCAAAGCTTGCCGCGCTACTTCATCTTGAATGCGATCGACTTGTTGCCGAATTGCTTTAAGATTTTCCGAAGCTGCTTCACTTTTCACAACAGGAATCTTCGGAGTAATCGGCCGTTTTCCCTTAACTTTCTGAGGGCGTTGCAGCAACCTAAAATAGTAAACCAGCGCAAAAATTAGCGTTGCCAAAAGTACAATTATCAGGAAAATCAGCAAATTAGCCAGCAGCGGAGAAGCAGACCACGCAACTTGACTGTAAAGCCCTGTTAAGGAACTCACCAGCCCAATAATCAGCCCCAGGGCGAGGCAGAAAGCAGCAATTAAGGTTAACAGGCGCGGCAAAGGCATGAGGAAAGTGGCAAATAAAAGGGTTATGCTTTGATTTTTACATTACGCCGATAGTCATCAGTCATTCCCAATCTAAAATCTAAAATCTAAAATCTAAAATGGCGAAGCGCCAGATCGTACTGCGCGAACCCGCAAATCCCGATTTTGTCGCACTGCGGGCGCGGTTTGCGGGGTTTTAGTGGTAGCGGGTGCAGATTTGTGCGATCGCCCTCTTGCTGCAATTGTAGCTTGCACGATAACTCAGCTACAGCTTATCACCCGCCGGAACCGCAGACTGGTTTATTTGCATCTACCTACTTATTTATTTATTCGGTGATTTATTCGATCGCGAGTCTAGCAATACTTTTTTATTAAGAAACAAATATGACATTAAGTACAGATAAACCCGGTTTTGTAACACCAGCGCCTCCCGGAAGCTCCGAAAGTAGAAACGAGAAACCGGGTTTCTTAGGCAAGGTAAGAGCATCCTAATTTACAAAAATTATCACATTAAATATCAATGCGGTACTCTCAAATCAGCCGCGAGTTAAGTTAGACTGAATTGTCAGTGCGTGAATTATTCACAGGTTAGCATCTATGCAGCTCAAACATCTGAATCAGCCTTCACAAGAACTCTCTACCTCTTGCGAGCATCACATCAAAGAGAGCCAGCCACTCAAGCCCAATTATTTCGCTCACATAGCCCATTCCTTGGGCAACCTCAGTATTCGCGACAAAATCAGCAGTGGGTACGCACTGGCTCTTTGTGTTGCGATTGGAGGAACGACTATCGGGATGTTGGTGGGCACTCATTACTATCGCAGAACTAACAATCAAGTACACATCGATCGAGAAACTCAGCTTTTAAATAAGTTACAGGTGGCTTTACTGCGAACTAAAAATAGCCAAGAATGGCTTATTTACGGGCTAGAACAGCCCAAAATTTTTGACAACAAATACGAACAACTACAAAACAATATTTACAACTTGAAGGTGTTATTATCTGAAGTCAAGGACTCTAAATACATGGAAGACATAGAAGGCATAGAAAAATTTAAAAAAACTTGCGATTCGCTATTGTCTAATTATCTTGCTCGAATAGAAACAGTTAATAAAAAAATCATTGTATTGCCAAATAACCCCGCTAAACAACTTGTAAAACGTACGTTGCTCTCGAATTTAGATCGAGATAAAATAGGGTTGGAACTAGATAGGGCGGTCAATGATATAGCAGAAATTATCGATCGCGCCCAAGAGCAAGAAGATGCAGGGCGGGAGGATCTGCTGCGAGCCCAGACGCTGCGGGTGCAAATAATTTTGGGTAGCATGGTACTGTCGATCGTCGTTGCAGCAGTGCTGGCGGGCTTCACCAGTCGGGCGATCGCCAAACCCCTCGCCGCTGTAACTAAAATCGCTCAGCGAGTGACTGAAGAATCTAATTTTCAGTTGCAAGTACCAGTTACCAGCACCGATGAAGTAGGAGTATTAGCAGCTTCCCTGAATCAACTGATTCAGAAAGTAAATCAGTTGCTAGAAGAATTGAAATCTGAACAAGAAAGCCAGATACTTCAAAATGAGAAAATGGCCAGTTTGGGGCGGATGTTGGCTGGGGTTGCTCACGAAGTTAACAACCCAATCAATTTTATCTATGCCAATATCGACCCAGCCAGAAATTATGTTGAAGATATTTTAGATTTGCTCAAAACTTACGAAACAGAAATTCCCAACCCCCCGGCCGCAGTTATCACGAAAGGCGAAGAAGTAGACATCGATTTTCTCAAAGAAGATTTGAGCAAAATATTTGACTCGATGCAACTAGGGGCGGAAAGAGCAAAAGCTA
Organism: Microcoleus sp. N9_B4; assembly: GCF_036701635.1. Lineage (NCBI taxonomy): Bacteria > Bacillati > Cyanobacteriota > Cyanophyceae > Oscillatoriales > Microcoleaceae > Microcoleus > Microcoleus sp. N9_B4. The sequence goes on from NZ_JAUBRC010000028.1 coordinate 36,290, forward strand.
TTATCTTAAGTTTGAAAGATTTTTCTCGCCTCGACGAGGCGGCCCCTCATCCCGTCGATTTGCACGCCTGCATAGACAGCAGTTTGCTGATTCTCAACAGCCGCATCAAACAGGGCATTGAAGTGGTGCGAAATTACGGGAACATTCCGAATGTTGAAGGCTATATGGGTTTGCTTTACCAGGTATTTGTGAACCTTCTCAACAATGCACTAGATGCTGTGGAAGAGAAAGCAAAAAGTGAGAAAACAAGTTTTGAGGAGGCGAAAAAACAATCGGCTTCGGAGTCGATCAAACAGGAAGCACCGAGTTTTTTGCCCAGGATTGTGATTGCTACAGAATACTTAGACGACGACTCAGTGGTAGTGCGAATTTCCGATAACGGTACGGGAATAGCGCCAGCAAGTCAAGAAAAAATGTTTGAAACATTCTTTACTACTAAACCGAGAGGTGTAGGTACGGGTTTGGGATTGGCAATTGGTCGCGAAATTATCGTTAAAAAACACGGGGGGACAATAAACTTTTGGTCGGAGGTGGGAACGGGGACAGAATTTACGATCGCCCTGCCGATTAAGCATGAGAATTTAAGGCAAAATACGCTCTTACAACCTCCAGTTGCTCGCGAATATAATTCCCTCGGCAACGAGAACGTGCCAACTAAGCCCAAAAAAAGAGGAACTGTAAAAACTTAAAAATTATTCGTTTTAATGCCTGTTTCAAAAAAGAATGCAACTGCAAGCACGCTCCGCAATCTGATGTGAGAATTCATTCCACATCTAAAATCTAAAATCTAAAATTTAAAATGGTATGAGATTGCTTACTAACTGGCTGTCGCTAAGCTGTGGCGGCATTTAAATTGTAGGTCAAAAAAAATTAAAGTCTTGTGGGGTGTCCCGCCCGCCCTGAATATACAATTTAAATTCGCGACACCTTACCCCACTAAATGAGCGATAAGACCCAAATCAAAACTATTTTTCGTAATCTTGAAAAACAGGATTTGCTATAATTTAAAGTTGAGAAACAACTGTACGGAGCGAAAATTATGGGACTATTTGACCAAATTTTGAGCGCGATCGACAATCCCAACCAACAAGCAAGTCCCAATCAGTTGGGCAACATTCTCGGTGCGGTAGAGCAGTTGAGTGGCAACCAGGGCGTCGATGCGGGTACGACTCAGTTGGCGATGTCGGTTTTAGGCGGATACGTGCGATCGGCATTGCAAGACGTGCGATCGCAGTCAGGAGACGCACAAGCTCAACAACTTGTCAACCAATTTAGCGGCACAAATCCTAATCCCCAAGCGGTACAGAGTTTGTTCGGAGCAGGCCAACTCACGCAGATAGTGGCCGATATCGCCCAAAGAACCGGTTTGAATAACGCCACAGTGCAGGCGATGATACCTGTTTTGGTGCCGCTCATACTGAATTTGCTACAAACCGGCGGCAACGCCCAAAATCCAGCCCAGGGCGGAAATCCCGTTTTGAATACGTTTTTAGATACAGATGGAGACGGCGATGTAGATATTACTGACGCCATGTCGATGGCTGGCCGCTTTTTGAATCAGCGCAGTTAATTTGGGATTTTGTAACCGCAGATATCATATCATTTCCGGTTACACTCATACATGATGTTGACTGTTGACGGTTGACTGTTGACGCCGTGAACAGTCAACCGTCAACGCCGTGAACAGTCAACTCGAATTTACTATTCCGATGCTAACGGATTTGATATCAGCGGATGGACACAGATGAATGCAGATAGGATTTTATCTGCGTTCATCTGCGTTAATCTGCCTTCATCTGCGGTTTCAAAAACTCCTACTTTAACCCAAACCTAAATCAGTCACAGCACCGATACTGCTAGAAGAAACCAACTTAGCGTATTTAGCCAAAACGCCCCTAGTATAGCGAGGTTTAGGAGGCTGCCAAAGAGCGCGCCGCTGCTCCAATTCTGCATCAGAAACATTGAGCTGCAACAAGCGATTTTGAGCATCAATCGTAATTGAATCGCCCTCTTTTACCAGAGCAATTGTCCCGCCAACTTGTGCTTCTGGTGCAACGTGACCGACCACCATGCCGTAAGTTCCGCCAGAGAAGCGACCGTCAGTAATTAATCCTACAGAATCGCCCAAACCGGCGCCAATAATTGCCGAAGTTGGTGCTAACATTTCGCGCATTCCCGGCCCGCCTTTGGGCCCTTCGTAGCGGATGATAATCACATCTCCAGCTTGAATTTTGCCGGCTAAAATTGCATCCAAACAATTTTCTTCAGATTCAAATACCCGCGCCGGGCCGGTAATTTGCGGTTTTTTAACGCCAGTAATTTTAGCAACGGCTCCTTCTGTTGCCAGATTTCCCCTGAGAATTGCTAAATGTCCTTGGGCGTACATCGGGTTGTTCCAAGGGCGGATGACATCTTGGTCGGTGCGGGGTTCGGCTGGAATATCTGCTAACACTTCGGCAACAGTTTGACCGGTAATTGTCAGCGCGTCTCCGTGCAGCAAACCCTTTTCTAGCAGCATTTTCATTACTTGAGGAATGCCGCCGGCTGTGTGCAAATCTGTTGCTACATATTTGCCGCTGGGTTTGAGGTCGCACAGCACTGGTACTTTTGCTCGAATAGTTTCAAAATCGTCGAGGGAAAGTTCAACTCCGATCGCATTGGAAATGGCTAATAAATGCAGCACAGCATTGGTTGAACCGCCGACTGCCATGATGACGGCGATCGCATTTTCAAAGGCCTTGCGCGTCAAAATTTGGCTCGGTAACAACTGTTTGCGGACAGCTTCCACCAGCACTTTTGCAGATTCAGCAGCGCTGTCAGCTTTTTCGGCATCCTCAGCAGCCATTGTCGAAGAATAAGGCAAACTCATACCCATCACTTCAAAAGCGCTAGACATCGTATTTGCCGTGAACATTCCGCCACAAGAACCCGCACCCGGACAAGCTTTTTGTTCGACTGCATTGAGTTCTGTTTCGTCAATTTTTCCCGCGCTGAATTGACCGACTGCTTCAAAAGCGCTGACAACGGTTAAATCGCGTCCGTTGTGGTGTCCGGGTTTGATGGTGCCGCCGTAAACAAAAATAGCAGGAATGTTCATGCGGGCGATCGCAATCATCGCCCCCGGCATATTTTTATCGCAACCGCCCACAGCCAGCACCCCGTCCATACTTTGGCCGTTGCAAACAGTTTCGATGGAATCAGCAATCACATCTCTCGACACCAGAGAATATTTCATCCCTTCAGTTCCCATCGAGATCCCGTCGCTGATAGTAATCGTACCGAACATCTGCGGCATCGCCCCAGCTTCTTTTGCACCCGCAATAGCCCGCAAAGCGAGGTCGTTCAATCCCATATTGCAGGGCGTAATCGTGCTGTACCCGTTGGCAATCCCCACAATCGGCTTGGTGAAATCGCCGTCACCAAAACCGACTGCCCGCAGCATTGCTCGGTTGGGCGCGCGCTGCACGCCTCCAGTCACAGCTTGGCTTCTCAAATTTTCAGGCATTTTAAAATTTCCTTTCTCTGTTGTCTGTTGTCTGTTGACAGTTGACAGTTGTCAGTTGTCAACTGCCAGCTCGCCCAAAAACGAATACAAGTTTCCGATAATCGTCGTGGTGAGCCCATAATTTTAGACCAAAGTTCCGGCTCCCAGATGAATCTGTGGAGCAAATCTAAAATCTAAAATCTAAAATCGACTGACTCAGTGCCGAGCGCCGAGAGTTTTACCCTATTGTTGATTTTCTCAGAAGCTTTGATCTTTGTCAGGCCCTTTAGGAGCGAATAGCACCGCAGTGGCCCGAAAGCAATGCAAAAATTCTACAGATACTACAGCGTGCAGGGTGAATACCGTGGTTATCTGGGATGATGTGGTAACACCCATCACTACTAACGTTTAAAAAAAATTGCGAGGCGAATGACATGGAGGCCGATCGAATTCTGAGGCAATATGCGGCCGGAGAAAGAATTTTTCGAGAAATTAACCTCGCCGGGGCCGACTTAAAAGGGGTAAACCTCAGCGAGGCTAACTTTACCAGAGCGAATTTCCAAGACGCAAACCTCAAAGGCGCTAACCTGACAGGAGCGAACTTGCGCGAGGTGAAATTGGCAGGGGTGGATATGACGGAAGCCAACCTCAGCGAAGCAAATCTCATCGGTACTGATTTGAGCCGCGCCAATCTCAGCGGGGCTAACCTGATGGGAGCCAACCTGCGCGGCTCAATGGCGAGAGAAGTCAACATGACCAAGGCTAATTTGACCGAAGCTAATTTGACCGAAGCCAACTTTACCGAAGCGAATTTGTTTGCGGCCAACTTAACCGACGCTAGCATGATTCGCATTAATTTGATGAAAGCAAATTTGAGTTGGTCAACTCTCAAAGCGGTAAACCTGACAAATGCCATCCTCAGCGAGTCGCTTTTAGAAAGAGCTAATCTGACTCAGGCAATTCTCAGCGGGGCGATGGTGAGCGGGGCCAACCTGACTGGTGCAGACTTGCGCCAAGTAACTATGGTTGGAGCTAATCTCACCGAAGCTAATCTGAGCAATGCTAATTTGAGAGTTGCTAATGTGAGTTGGTCAACGCTGGCAAGAGCTAATTTGAGCGGTGCTAATTTGTACCGGGCAAAGCTGTGCTGGTCTAATTTTAGCGGGGCTGTTTTGGTGGAAGCGGTTTTGATTGATGCTAATCTCAATCGAACTAACTTCCGCGATGCAGATTTGAGGCGGGCAATTATGCCCGATGGCACGACTAATGATTCTTAAAATTTGATTGTTGACGGTTGACTGTTGACTGTTGACTGTTAACTGTTGACTGTTGACTGTTAACTGTTAACTGTTAACAAATAACTAATAACAAATGACTAATAACAAATGACTGTCAGCGAATTATTGATGTTGGGTGCGGCCGGAATTTTTGCCGGAATTCTAGCTGGATTTTTGGGTATCGGCGGCGGTACGGTGCTCGTGCCTTTGTTGGTGGCTCTCAATTACGCTCCGGTGCAAGCGGTTGCTACTAGCGGTTTGTCGATCGTGATTACAGCTATTTCTGGCAGCATCCAGAATTGGCGCATGGGCTACCTCAACTTGAGTCAAGTCGCAGGCATCGGATTTCCCGCCGTCATTACAGCACAAATCGGTGCTTATTTGGCGGGGATATTTCCGCCTTACTTGCTGTTACTTACTTTTGGGTTGTTGCTGTGGTTGAATATTTATTTGATTGAAGTTCGCAAGCACCTGACAGCTAAGAAGAAAGCGGAACTAGAACAAGGGGAACTGGGAGGACAAGCGGGACAAGGAGAAAATGCTCAATTACCAATTACCAATCACGAATTACCCCATAATTCAAATATTTTATTCCATCCAACTTTTGCTAAAATTGCTACCGGCAGTGCGGCGGGTTTATTAGCGGGTTTGTTTGGCGTAGGCGGCGGCGTAATTATGGTTCCCCTGCAAATTTTGCTATTAGGAGAAAGCATTAAAACTGCAATTCAAACCAGCTTGGGCGTCATCGTCATCACGGCAATTTCGGCGACGGCGGGACACGCGGCGCGCGGGAATGTTTTGTGGGTTGTGGGGTTGATTCTGGGGGGCGGCGGTTTGTTGGGCGCGCAGGTGAGTACGCGGTTTTTGCCGAGATTGCCCGATCGTATTGTTAGTTTAGCTTTTCGATCGCTCTTGGCAGTGTTATCGATTTATGTTTTCTGGCAAGCTTGGCAAAAATTTAGTAACGGGTAATTGATAATTGGTCATTGGTCATTGGTCATTGGTCATTGGTTATTGAGGCAGAGCCTCCGGGTATGTATTCCCAGGCAGAGCCTGGGAACAAGGTTATGGCTAAAATGACAGTTGACAGTTGACAGTTGACAGTTGACTACTGACTAATGACTAATGACTACTGACTAATGACTACTGACTAAGTTTCTTCACGGCGCGAGTCAGACGCTGCAAATAAGGCTTGACAATTTCTTGATTTTGCCGCTGCAATTCGGAAACTTGCTGCTGCAAATGCTGAATCTCGGTTTGCAGCATCCCTGTGTCTATTGTGGGTCGATCGAGCAAGTCCTGCAATTGCTGGAGAGAACCTTGGATTGTATCCAAGTCTACTTCGTTCGATCGCTCCTGCAACTGAGCCGTAATAGTTTTAACTTCAGTTAACTTTTCGCCCATCAATAAAAATCGGACGTTGACATTTTCCCAATCATGCTCTCTGAGGGCGCTAGTTTCCAAAATGCGGAGTTTTTGCTGCAAATCTGACAGTTGCGTGTTGAAATCCTGAGAGTCGGCCGGAAGCGCCTGGGCTTGGCGTTCGAGGGAGGCTACGGCAGCTTGTACCTCGGCTATGGCCCCGGATTCCAAGCCGCTTAGTTTCTGCTGTAAGTCGGAGACGGCGGTGTAGAGTTCCGCAGGTTCTCCAGGTAGTATCTGAACTTGCTGCGATCGACGTTCTACTGCGGCCTGTACGTCCGTAATTGCAGAATTTGCCTTTTGTTGCATTTGTTGCTCGAAACGCTGGCGATTGGCGAGATTTAGCGAGAGTGCTGCGGTTAAGGGGGCGGCAGCGTAGACAATTTGGCCCGACAATCCTGCAGCAATCGTGCCAATAGCGGAACCAGCAACAGAGGCGTATTCTACCAATTCTAGCCAGTCCGGCTGGTTCGGGGCACTTCTCAAAGCTGGGAATGATGCTTTTTCAATCTTCTGCATAGCCTTTTAGTCGTAGTCGGATAGATGGCGATACCGACATGATAAAAGCGATCGGCAAATAAATCAGGGCTATTTGTCAAAATTTCCTGATTGTGGTATTTTTATTGACCGAAAGCATCCAGGATACAAGCCCCCGGATTCATCCGTGGGGTGAATGCTTCAATTCTTTAATCTAAAATCTAAAATCTAAAATCTAAAATCGATTGACCTTCTGCCTTCAAAACGGTCAATCTCAGGTAAAATTCAGGATTAAGTCGATCGCTCAACAGTTAATCAATAAGCGTTCACCGCCGTCTGTCAGGAGTATATAGAAAATGGGTCTTAAGATTATTGAAAGCTACGATAGCAGTTTTGTCCTCGAACCCGATGCTAAAACTGCACTGTTCGGTTTATTAACCGGTGAAAGCTTTGTCAAACAAGTAGCGCTACAATTGCACTGCTCGCGCATTGAGTTTGCCGAGTTACTGTTTCAGCCAGTCCCTTACAGCAGCGAGACGCCGAAGGGAATGCCTGCGGAATTTGAAAAGTATCATGAATCGAGCGATTTTGCGATCGTCAACGTGCCGCCTAATTTCATGTTCCAAGCCAAAATATTTAAACCCAGCCGTCTCTGTGCCGTTTATCGCGTTTTCAAGAGTTAGGTCAAGACTGGTTCATCTGTGGTTTAATCTAAAATCTAAAATCTAAAATCTAAAATCGGATGACAGAAGACATTCAATCTCTCGCCAGCTTAGAATTCATTCCCTACATTGACTCCGAGGGGAAATTGCCCGATTTTATCCAGGGAAAAATCGGCGTTTACGCGATTTTTGACAGCGAGAAAGTCCTGCAATTTGTCGGCTATTCTCGGGACATTTACCTCAGCCTCAAACAGCATTTGGTACGCCAAACCCAGTATTGCTACTGGCTGAAAGTCCAAACTATTGACAAGCCCAGCCGCACTATCCTAGAAAGCATCCGATCAAGTTGGATTGCCGAAAACGGTTCCCAACCCCAGGGTAACGGTGCCGATGCTGCCAAGTGGAACGATCCCATCGACACCAAAACTGTAATGACTGCCCAAGAAACGGCAAATTATGAAGGTATCTTCGCCGATGAAATTGCCAAAGATAAATTGTTGAAAAATGTCGCGCGGCGCGTGGAAAATGAAATTTTCGCGCTGCTGAAAGCTCGCGGCGTAACTGAAGAAATCCGGTTTAATCCCAAGCTGAAAACTAGCGGATTGCTGGATTTAAAGTAAATACAAACTCAGGAGTTTAGTCCTTATTACGCACCTGTTTATAGTAAGGAGTTTAGTCCTCTCTTTCAGGACTAAACTCCTTACTGCGGACTTATAATATTTAAAATATTTTAACATTTAATATCGTTTCCGGTTGCATCGGTATTGTTCAAATTTCCAAACAGTCAACAGTCAACAGTCAACAGTCAACAGTCAACAGTCAACAGTCAACAGTCAACAGTCAACAGTCAACAGTCATTCCGGTGCAACCGGAATTGATTTAACAGATATCGGAATCTGCAAAATTAACTCGGTTCCTCTGCCCGGAGCAGAAATACAACTGATTTGACCTCGATGTTTTTCCACTATAATATCGTGACTGATTGCCAACCCTAATCCAGTACCGCGGCCTACAGGCTTCGTAGTAAAAAATGGGTCAAATATCTGGTGGCGCACTTCCTCACTCATCCCACAACCGTTATCGGCAATGTTAATCACAACGGATTGATTGTTTTGAGTGGGTAATATTGAATCTTGATTGTGCAGCGCAGCTTCTGACTCAAAACCTACTGAAGTGCTGATGGTAATTTTTCGAGGAGATGATTGATTTTCCAGGGCATCAATAGCATTGCTTAGCAGGTTCATGAACACCTGATTTAACTCACTGGCGTAACAGGTGACTCTTGGCAGTTGGCTGTAGTTTTTAATAACCTCTATCTCACCAGCTTTGTTTGTTCCCTTTAGCCGATGTTGCAAAATAACTAAAGTATTGTCAATGCCTTCATGAATATCCACTGGCTTGTACTTTTGTTCGCCAAGGCGGGAGAAGTTCCGCAAAGACATCACAATTTCGCTAATCCGAGAAGCACCCTGTGTCATCGAATTCAGCAGTTTTGGATAATCCTCTGCGATGAATTCGGGTTGAATTTCGTCCAATTCGCCGATAATTTCTGCAACGGGGTGCGGGTAGTAATGTCGGTACAATTCAACGAGGCGAAGCAAATCTCGTGCATACTCCGCCGCTAGAGCAATATTACCGTAGATAAAGCTGACGGGATTGTTGATTTCGTGAGCAATTCCTGCCGCTAGCTGACCTAAAGAAGCCATTTTTTCCTTCTGTATTAACTGAGCTTGAGTTTTCTTTAGTTCAGTTACGCTTTGTTCGAGTTGCTGGGCATAGGATTGTGTTTGCTGGAACAACTGGCGCTGCACGAGTTGATTTGAAACGCGAGCGAGAACTTCTTGTTCGTGAAAGGGTTTTGTGATATAATCTATACCACCAACTTCAAAGGCTTTGACTTTATCTAATACTTCATTCAAAGCACTGATAAAAATAACCGGAATGTCCTTGGTTGTGGGAGAAGCTTTCAATGCTTGGCAGACTTTGTAGCCGTCCATACCGGGCATCATGATGTCGAGCAAAATCAAGTCAGGAGGAGTTAACTCGATCGACCGCAGCGCTAGTTTGCCGTCGGGTGCGGTGCGTGTTTTGTACCCTTGCTGCGAGAGTATTTGAGCTAAAAGTTGCAAATTAGCCGGAATATCATCAACAATTAAAATATTCCCTTTTATGACGGGAGTTGGTTCGTAATTCATATCTAGTTCGGTAGAATAACCTTTATATAGCAATCCTTGCAGGAGTCGTAAATTTTTGACCCCACCCCAACCCTCCCCTGATCAAGGGGAGGGAGTAAGAAATTCACAAATGATTTAGGATGGCTATAGGTTTGTAGTGAGTACGATCGCCCGATGGGGTTTTATGAGGACGATCGTACTCATTACAAACCTATCTCATATCCTTATTATTTTGGTTCGGGATGGATGAGAGCTAGTATTTGATTGAACTGAAATTGGTTAGCAAATCCGGCTAGAGCACTAGCTAAAGCGTCATTACGATCGCGAATTTGCTCAATTTGGATCAGAATTAACTCTAAATCGCACTCAATTGTGGCTTTCTCTAAACCTGCCAGCCAATCTGCGGGTAAAGCTGCAAGAGTCTCTGGAGTCGGAGCCTCGATTTGAGTTGAATCGGGAACACTCTCCGGTTCATCGTAAATGTAACGCACTCCCAGATGTTTGTGCAGGGTGGCAAAAATTTCTGCATCTCGAAAGGGTTTGTGGATAAAGTCATCGCAATCATCTGATACAGTAACGGTTTGCGCTTCCTCGGCGTTACCGGCACTCACGGCAATAATTGCCGTAGCTTGACCTTTAACGGTGGCTTTAATGCGTTTGGTTGCTTCATGTCCATCCATCACGGGCATCCACATATCCATAAAAATTAAGTCTGGCTCAAAACTCGACCACATTTCAATAGCTTCCATGCCATTGCTGGCTTGTTTGAGTTCAAAGTCAAAGACAGCGAGGAGTTTAATCAGCAATTGGCGGTTATCTAATTGATCGTCCACAATCAAAATACGATAGCGTGGCTGGTTGCGTTCCAGGGCGATCGCCCGACGCGGTGGCTGTACGGGTTGAGTCGCCGGGGCATCAACGGCGCTGACGGGGATATCAAACGCGAAGGTGGTGCCGCGTCCTACTTCACTGCGTACAGTAATCAGGCCGCCCATCAGCTTGATAAACTGTTGGCTGATAGCGAGTCCCAAGCCTGTTCCTTGCTGAGATGTTGTCCCTGTTTTGGTTTGCACAAACGGTTGAAAAAGCCACTCTAACTCATCAGCAGCTATGCCAGAGCCACTGTCTTCTATTTCAAAATGTAATTGGTAATTACTGATGGGTAATTGCTGGTTTTCACCCTCCCTAACCGCACTTACTCTTACCGCAATGCCTCCTTCTTTCGTAAATTTAATGGCGTTAGAAAGCAGATTAATTAAAACTTGACGTAACTTAAGTTGATCGGTTTGCACGTATTCGGGAATATCGCTAGAGCAGTCAAATAGTAAGTGTAATTGTTGCTCTCGTGCCTGGAGTTGAAACATCTCTTCCAAATCGTTCAGCAGGCTGCTTAATTTAAAATCGGTTGGGTTGGTTGTAATGCGTCCCGCCTCTATTTTTGCTAAATCTAATATTTGATTGATCAGAGCTAGCAAGTGCTCTCCGCTGCGGTTGATGATGCGGATATTTTCCTGTTGTTCGCGAGTGAGGTTGGTAGAGCGCTGCATCAATTGGGAGAATCCCAGAATTGCGTTGAGCGGGGTGCGGAGTTCGTGGCTCATATTTGCTAAGAAAGTGCTTTTGGCAAGGTTGGCGGCTTCTGCGGCCCAGGCGGCTTGTTGAAGCTGTACTGCTTGCTGTTGAGTGGCTTCGAGCAATTGAGCTTGTTGTAAGGCGACTCCCAGTTGAGTGCTAATTTGCAGCCCAATATTGATTTCTGCTTCGCGCCAAGTGCGGGGTGCAGAATTTTGATAGCTGGCGAGCAAACCCCAAAGTTGACTGCCGCAAAATATGGGAAAAATAACGTAGGCTCTAGCTTGAAATTGTTTTAAAAGTTCTAGGTAACAAGGACTCAACCCAGCGGTGTATATGTCTTCAATTATGCGGTAAGGAACGCCTCTAGCATACATACCCCCTTGATTTCTTTGTAGATAGGTATCCAGCACTGGTTCACCGCTGGCTTGCATAGTTTTCACGGTACAGCGAGAGTCTTCGACGAGATAGTTTGGCACATTACAATCGCCGGGTTGTTGCATCAGAGATATCCAGCCCGGAGCCATTGACTCGGCAACAAATTCCCCGCTCCAATCAGGATTAAAGCGATAGATACCGACACGATCGCATTTTAGGGTTTGTCGCAGTTCAGATGTTGTGGTTTTGAATATTGTGTCAATATCTAAGGACTGACGGATGCGATCGATCGATCGGGCGATAGCTTGTTCTCCCTGGGCGCTTTCTCGCAAAGCTGACTCGGCTTGTTTGCGCTCGCTAATATCCAAGACAGTGCCGAACAAACGGCTCAACTGCCCTTTTTCATCATAAACAGGTTTCCCTCGGACTTCAATGTAACTGAGCGAGCCATCTCTTCGGATCAGCCGCAGATCGATTTCAAAGCTTTGTCCCTTCATCGCTTGATCGCGCACCATTGCCAGATAGCGCGATCGATCTTCTGGATGAAAACGCTCGATTAATTGTTCGTTTAGCAGCGGTTTTTGAGTCGGATCGAGCTCATAAATGCGATAGAGTTCTTCACTCCAAGTGGTTGTTGCTGTGGCAATATCGTATTCCCAACTGCCAATACGGGCAATTTTTTGGGCTTCCAGCAGTCGGGATTCCGCCAACTGGCGATCGCTAATGTCGCGCGCTACCCAAACCGCAGAGCTATCCGATAGTGGCGAAATTTTAGCAGCCAACCAAACTTCTTTGTTATTAATCCGCAGACTGTAATCAAAATTAATAGTTTGTTGGGTTTCCAATGCCTGTTGAACTTGAGCGAAATAAATCTCCTTGTTTTCCTCGTGAAATAATTGTTCGATGATGGAGTTGATCTGATTAGTCTGATAGTTGTATTGAGAAATCCCCTTTGTAGGTATAATTTGGATGCTTTTTTCGGCCTGGTTAAAAATCAATACAACATCTGTTATCGACTCAAATATTTTTACAATTTGCTCAGTAGAAGTGTAAAGTTTTTGCTCTAGCAATTTGCGCTCGGCAATTTCATATTGTAATAGTTCGTTAGCACGAGCTAAGGCGCCGGTACGTTCGGAAACTTCGGCTTCTAAAGTGCGATTGTAGTCAGTTAATATTTTTTCAGCTTGTTTGCGCTCTGCGATGTTAGAAAAAGCAGTGATGGCATAAATAATGTTTCCGCCTTCGTCGAAAATTGGTGTGGCGCGCACCTCAAAAGGAATAAATTTCCCATCTCGATGAAGTTCTACATCTTCAAGGAATACTGTTTCGCCGCGCAGTGCTCGGAATGCGGGCAGTTCTTCAGTGGGATAAAGCTCGTTTTGGCGGTAGATTTGATAAACTTCTACAGCTTCTTCTAAAGTCGAATCGGGGATAGTTTCTACGCCGAGCCAATGCTTGGCAGTTTGGTTGAAGTAAACGACTTTACCCGACGCATCGTGGATAGATACTCCCGCAGGTATGGCTTCGATAAATTGCTTGAGTTGGCTCTCTCTTTGCGCTAAAGCTTCATTTAAAGATTTTTGGTCTGCAAAAGCCTGTTGCAGTTGCGCTGCCATAAAATTGAAGGAAGTGGCGAGTTCTCCGACTTCATCGAAGCGTCTAATTTCTAAAGGTTGATCCCATTTTCCTGTGGCAACTTTTTTGGCTGCGGTATTCAAGCGCCTAATTGGTTTTGTTACCCAACGGGAAGTCAAAAATCCGATCGCGATCGCCAGCGGCAGTGTACCGGCCAATAACCACAATGTATGGCGCGTATTTGCTTGAATGCGAGCCATGAAATCAGACTCTGGTACCACCACCACAATCAACCAATCCAAGCCACGGAAATCTCGATAGGGAGTGACACGGACAAACTGCCTATCGCGTTTGCTCGCTAGAGTCAATTTCTCGGTTGTTTGCAACGTGCGGAAGTTGCCAAATCGGTTGGCGAGTTGTCGAGCAATATCTCGCGTGCGGGCATCCTTGCTGTTAGTGGCTAGCAATGGCGTCGGTTGCTTTTTTGTTGGCGTCACCAAGGGTGTTTCTAGTGTGGATGTGGCAACCAGATTGCCCGATCGATCCATAATAAAAGTTTGTCCTGACGCCGAGAATTGCAGCCTAGGCAGAAAGGTATTGATTGCCGAGGGCCCATTATTATCCGTGAGGCGATCGCGGGTACGTTCTCCTACTTGTTCGATTAGCTGATGCGCTACATCCTCGACTGATTCCTGACCACTTTTGAAAGAAAGATAGTCCACTAGCCCAACTACACTTACCGTTTGCAAAACAAACGGAACAATCAGAACCGTTCGCAGTGGCAGCTTGCTGAAAAATTTGGCGGTTAGGCGGTTGAAGGGATAAATGGGCATGGGTGTGAGGGAATTGCGCTGGTAATCGAATTCTAACTGCTATAGTCTGCCTTTACCCCCGGCAATTGGCGCGCCCTACAGGCTCTGAAATGTTCCTCCGGGTTCAATATAGCCAACTACCAGCGACGATTGGGCCCTGCTGTCAAAATTTGCTTCTGTCAGTTCTGTTTCTAGCTGTTTGGCATTTGATTCATTTTTACTTACAAAAACTGTGATCACTTTTCTAATTTCTTTGTGTCTCTCGGCGATCGTGTCGTTAATTAAAAGCTCTATCAATGGCTTATTGGTTGGCAGAGAACTGCCCATATTTTGAATTTTAACTTCTGTTTGATTTCCCTCTGAATCTGTCAAAGTCAAGCTAGAGTAGCTTTCGGGAAGTTTATTAATAGTTTGATTCGGGTGCTGGAAGTGCAACCATTTAACAACTGCTGCCTCTGTTACGGCTACAGATTCATGCAGCCGATCGACAAAAGCATAGAAAGCCTCATTATCTTCTCGGTGAGCAAGTACGTAAGCTCGCAATTCCTTTCTGCTCATAGTTTGAAAATTAGGTCGGTTCATCAGAGTATCTCCATTGCCCGTTAGGATAAATCTCTATTTCGATAGTTTCACCAGCCAAAATGTATACGTTATTTGTGCGTTCATCGAGGCGCACTATGTAGATAGGCTGATACATATTTGTTAACTCGTAGCAAACTACAAAGCATTTGAGTAACTGCGCTGCTGTAGGAATAATCTTTGCTCCTTCACTCTCCCACTCTTTGTTGTTTAGTATACAGCAGTCAAAGTTTGCACTAATGCCCGATCGCCCTAATGCCCATTTGTTAACTGGGCTAAAACGGTGGCGAAGAGAGCGGGTTCGATCGGCTTTGTTAAGTGTTCGTTGTAACCGGCGGCGATCGCCCGATCGCGGTCTTGTTCGCTAGCATAAGCTGTCAGCGCCACGGCCGGCAAGCGCTTGATTTTCTCGGATTCGGACGATCGCACTTTGCGGATCAGCGAGTAGCCGTCCTTAACGGCCATACCGATATCACTGACTAAAATATCCGGTGGCGACTCCTCTCAACTGCCCCTTCTTAGTCCGAGGCTGTTTGAGTGGCAGTGTCACCGTAAATGTCGCACCCTGGTCTTTACCGGGACTTTCCGCAGTCACAGTGCCCCCGTGGAGTTGCACCAAGTGCTCGACGATCGCCAATCCCAGTCCCAAACCGCTGTCAGCCTTAGTTTTCGAGGCGTCTGCTTGTCGGAAGCGATCGAACACGTAGGGCAGAAACTCAGCAGGAATGCCCTTTCCGGTATCGCTGACAATAATTTGCACGTAATTGGGTGATGAGGAATCGCTAACAGCTACCGCAGACAAGCGCAGTTGCACAGTTCCCCCCGAAGGCGTAAACTTCACGGCGTTAGTCAGCAAATTCCACACTACCTGCTGCAACCTCTGGGCGTCGCCCCACATCAAGCTGACTGCGGGGTCAAGTTCTAACGAAACGGTGACAGACTTGGCCTCGGCTGCCGAACGAACTGAATTATGAGCCTCCTCGATCGTCCTTACCATGTAGAACCAGCCGGGTTTCAGGGCCAGCTTGCCTTGAATAATCCGGGAAACGTCGAGCAAATCTTCCACTAGCTGAATCTGCACCTTCGACTGACGCTCAATGGCTTCCAAACCCGAAGCTAATTTAGCTTCGTTTTTGGGGTGGGCGCGCAGGATCTGTGCCCACCCCTGAATCACATTTAAAGGCGTTCGCAATTCGTGGGAAAGAGAGTCTAGAAACTCGTCTTTCCGGCGGCTGATCGCTTCTGCTTCCGCCCGCGCGGCCTGTTCGCGCTCTAGCAACTGAGCACGTTGGGCCTCGACTTGCTTGCGATCGCTGATGTCGGCGACGATCGACATACAGTTGATCTTGCCGTTGCTGTCGCGGACTGGAGTTGCCCACAAACTGATGTCGATCGAGCTGCCGTCTTTCCTTTGGCGCTGGGTTTCCATGCCGACGATCGCGTTTCCTGCGCGAATTTTTTTCAAATTAGCCGTGAATTCCTCCCGCTTGTTTGGGGGAACGCAGGGCACAAATTGACCTACCGCTGCTGATTCATGCCAGCCAAAAATCCTCTCGGCTGCTGGGTTCCACATTTTCACAGTCCCGTCGTCGGCACTGAAAACGGTAATTGCTAGGGGACAAGCCTGAATCAAGGCTTCTAAAGTTTGATGGATTTGCGATCGCGCTGCTTCTGCTTGTTTGCGATCGGTGATATCGACGTTCACCCCGATCATCCGGAAAGGCAAACCCCGATCGTCCTGAAACACCTTAGCCCTGCAAGCAATCCAGCCCAAGCTTTTGTCCGGGCGGCAGATGCGGAACTCAATGTTTAATTCCTCCCTGGAAGCCCCCGCAGCTTTTACCTGCTGTTCGGTAACAGCGCGATCGTCTGGATGCACCATTTCCAGCCAAGTTTCATAGCTGTTTAAACCGCCGACCGGCAGCCCGTACAAAGCTTCTAACTCCGGCGTACACGCGATCTCATTGGTTTGGATGTTCCATTCAAAAGTTCCGATTTTGCCTGCTTGCTGAGCGATTTGCAGCCGTTCTTGATTGTGTTTGAGTTCTGCTTCCACCCGCGAGATCTCGGTTAAGTCGATGTAGAATGCGACGATCGTCTCTGGTTCGCGATCGTCCGGGTTCAGAGTGGTTCCGCCCATCAGAATTGGCACGCGGCTGCCATCTTTGCGGATGTACTCTTTCTTGAAAGGAGTTGCCACTCTCTTAGCCCGCAGTTCCCCGGCCGCCACGGCGTCGAGGTGCAGGTATTCGGGGGGGGTCATTCTGTCCCACCGCATTTGACCGGAGAGCAAGTCTGAGCGGGTGTAGCCGACCATGTTGAGCAGGGATTGGTTGGCGTAGGCGATGCGGCCGCTAAAATCGCCGATCGCAACTCCGAAAATATTTGACTCGAACAGCCGCCGGAATATGGCTTCGCTTTGCTGTATTACCCGTTTTGCTTGGTTGCGATCGGTGATTTCGGCAACCACGGTGCTGACTCCCAAAAGCGTTCCCGATTCATCGTTGACGGGGTAAAAGCTAATTTGCCAATCTCGCAAAACTCCCGGCTGTTGACTGGTTTCGGCTTTAATTTCTAAGTCGAGCACGGGGGTGTGCGTCGCCAGCACTTGGTGATAAATCGGCTCTAGCATATCGGCCATTTCGGGAATCACTTCTCTAACGGTATGCCCGAGGTGATCTGCGATCGATCGGCCGTCGATCGCAGCGAGGCATTCGTTGATGCGGATGTAGCGCAAATTGGTATCGACAAAGCACAGCCCGACTGGTGTGGTGTTGTAAACTAAGTCGATTTCTGCTAGTTGGCGGCGAATGCGTATTTCGTTTTCTCGAAGTTGATTTTGGGCTTGTTTGCGATCGGTGATATCTAGTACGAAGAATGCTCCTTTGTCTGTGCATCCTTGGAAGTTTCCGCCCCCGACTAAAACTGGGAAGCGCGTGCCGTCAGGGCGGATGAATTCTTTTTCATAAGGCGCGCAACTTCCTGATGCTGCGACTTGCGCTATGGCTGCTCGATCGATTTCTCCGTATTCCGGTGGCGTGATATCGAGCCAGCGAATCTTTCCTGAAACTAAGTCTTCCCTCGTATATCCAATCATTTCCAACAAGGCGTCGTTAGCTTCAGTGATTTCGCCGTTTGCTTCCCAAAAACCGATGCCGATCATGTTAGATTCTACCACGCTGCGGCAGCGCATTTCGCTTTCCCGCAAAGCTAATTCTGTTTGTTTGGCAGCGGTATTATCTGTGATAATTAGCCCGACTCCGATTATTTCTCCTCTTTCATTTTTCACTGGGTAGTAGTTGGCTACCCAGTAGCCGAAATACCCCGGTTTCCCATCAGGTTCGCCGCTCATTTCTAAGTTTAAAACAGGCTGACCGGTTTCTAAAACTTGCTGAATTATTGGTGCCCATTTGGCTGCGGATTCTGGCAACAATTGCCGGAAGTCTTGGCCGAGATGCTGTTCTATCGGCAAACCGTTGAGTTCTGCTAATACTTGATTGATACGAATGAAGCGCATTTCGCGATCCAGAAAGCAAATCGCTAGGGGAGATGCTTCTAATAGCGAGTCAATTAAGGCAAAGGATTGCGATGTTTGAGATAGTGCTTGTTGCGCTTCTGTGTAAAGTCTGGCGTTGTCGAGGGCGATCGCCACGCGGTATGCTAAATCTTCTAACATTGCCATGTCTTCTGCACTGTAGCGGCGGCCGAACTTCGAGGTAAAGCAAGTGATGGAACCCATTACCCGCCCGCGAGCCATCAGCGGTACGCAAGCGTGAGATCCGATATTGAGCGATCGCAATATTTCCAATTCTGCTGCATTTTCGGCTCCTGCTGCTAAAATCTCCTCATCCACTTCGGCAATTAGTTCGGATTTTCCGCTGCTGATTACCAGCGGATAGCCGTTAACAGCATTGTCCGCGATCGAACTGCGGATGCTGAAGTTATTAATAGCCTCAACCGTGGAGGGTTCTGCGTGAGCCACAGCGACTAGACGCACTTTTGAGTCGGTTTCGGTCAAATGAATGCAGCACCCGTCGGCGATCGAATTTCTTGCTAATTCTGCTACCTTTTGCAGCACCGTTTCCCCGTCAAACGCAGCAGCCAGCATTTTGCTGACTTCTGCTAAAAATGCCGAGCGCTGCTGTTCTATTTCCGCTTTTTCCCTTGCTGTTTGCTCGATTGTTAACTGCAATCTTTGAGTTTCCGCAAGTTTTATTTCTGTGATATCGCGGGCAACAATTAAGGCTGATTCTGGTACGCCATTTTTGTCAAATTCTGGAACTACGCGGGATTGATAACTTCGGAGGCCGTTGATTGAGAAACCCTGAAATTCGATAATTTCTTCTTGACCTGTTTCTAATACTTTGTGCAGGGCTTCATCCCACCTCTGGCACACTTCCGGCGGCATTCCTATTTCTTGACTGGTTTTACCCAGGAAGAATGAAATTGGTTTTCCTTGGCTTGTTTCAACTGCTTTATTGACATAAATAAAACGCCGTTCTTTGTCGGTGCGAATAATTATATCTGGTGTATTTTCTAGTAGCGTTCTCAGTTGTTGTTCGCTGCTTGCCAATGCTGCTTGCGCTTGTTGTCTTTCGGTGACATCTCTCACCGTACCCACGTATCCGATGAGTTCGCCGGAGTCGGAGCACATCGGCGAAGAACAAACGTTAAGCCAGCGTACAATCCCCTCTGGTGTTTGCAGGCGATACTCGATCGCATATTCCCCACCTTGCCGAGTATAATCCAGCCATCGGCTCAATACGCGATCGCGGTCTTCCGGGTGAATGCAATTCTCCCAGCCGTCTCCTAAAAGTTCTGTCAAACTTAAGCCGCAAATCGCCTGACAGCGAGGGTTTGCATAGGTGTAACGCCCCTCACAATCTGCAATAAAAATGCCGACAGGCGAACAGGAACTTAAACAGCGAAATCGTTCTTCTTGAGCTTGCAGCGCTTCTTGAGCTACTGTCAGTTCTGCTGTGCGTTCTTTGACGCGGCTTTCTAGGTTAGTGTAGGATAAAGCCAGGGCTATTTCTGCTTCTTTGCGATCGGTAATATCAATACCAGTTCCTATTACATATTCCACCAAACCCTCGCTATTGATGCTCACAGTATTAGACCAAGAAATGAAGCGCTTGCCGCCGTTTTTCGTGCGCCAATAATTTTGATACTCGCTGTAAGATTTTTCCGTGCCGAGTTTGGTAAAAACTGTTTGAACTGGCTCTATTTCTTCCGGAATTAAAAACAAATCCCAAACATATTTATTGAGAACTTCTGCTGTCGAGTAGCCTGTGGTTTTTTCGCAAGCTTGGTTGAAGCGAACAATCCGTCCTTCGCTGTCGAGAACTACAATCAAGCAAGCCGTCGTGTCAATTACTTTGGAAATAATCTTACGTTCTATTTCTAGTTCTTGTTTTGCGGACTTTAAGCCAGCATACCAAGCGCTAACCATTGCAGCCCCAAAAAGTAAGAAGATTGTAGCAGTTGCCTTGAGTGCCAACAGTAACATAGTTGTCAGCAGTAATGCGATGCCAGCGCTAAATGTAGCAATGCTGTAAGATTTAATGTGTAAGGCCAAGACCTGAAAGCGACTCATTTTTGTTGACCTGTAGCGATGCCGCGATCGCGCTATTGCTTATATCGATGAAACAACCCTGTGAAAACTAACTTAAAACTAAGTATCTATGTTTTTTTTACCAAACCACATTTGTCGGCTCTGTGCCATCTTCCCAGAGGCAGATTGGCTGCGGGATTGGTGCTGAATCAACTGCTATCATAGATCAAGGGACAAATTAGATTATCTAATTTCTGGGAGAAATAAGCGAGTGAATCACAAGCTGGCCAAAATTATCGGATTATTTTTCGCAGCCGCCACCCTCTTTGGATTCGTCGGTTACGCGCTGCAAAATCCCAACTTCGCCAGCAACTCAGCGATATCGATCGGCTTCCCCAATCTTACCATCGCGGCCGCCGGAGCGATCGACAACAAACGATCCCAAATCTATCTCAACGGAACTTGGCAATTTGTCCCCGCAGTTGGCAACCCCCAAAACCCCCCCGTCTCCCCAAATTGGGGCTCCATCTGGGTGCCTGGAGACTGGCAAAAAGAAAATAACGAATCCGTACCAGGAATCATCACTCGCGGCAGCGGCAAAGATTGGGAAAATTTCAACAGTAAACAACTATCAAAAGCTTGGTATCAGAAAAATATAGACATTCCCGGCGACTGGACAAACCGCCGCATATTTATCGACTTAGCCAGAGTCAGCACCGATGCAGTCATCTTTGTCAACGGCATTAACTGCGGTCAAATCCCCTGGCCCTACGGCACTATTGAAATTACCAAAGCAGCAAAACCCGGTCAAAACACCCTATCTATTTTAGTCGTGGCAGTATCCGATGAAAAGGAAAAAGCCGTCATCATGGGCCCCACAGAAATCTACACAGAAAAATCCCAGTTACAATCGCGGGGAATCATCGGCGAAGTACGGCTTCTGAGCCTTCCCCCAGGCCCGCTAATTAACGACGTATTCGTCCAAACTTCCACCCGAAAAAAGCAAGTTAAATTAGATGTAGAACTCAAAGACGTGGCTCAAACCGGTCAAGTTGAATTAATCGCGCAAATGCTCGATGAAAAAGGCAAAGTACAACAAAAATTTACCGCCACTGCCAAGGTTCAAGCTAAACCACTTCAAACCGTACAAGTTCAGTGGAATTGGTCAAATCCCCGTCTTTGGGATGTCGGGCAACCAAACCTTTACACCCTGCAATTAGAAGTAAAAGGCAGCGGCATTGACACCCAATACTACCAACCTTTTGGCTTCCGCGAATTTTGGATAGAAGGGCGCAAATTTTTCTTAAATGGAACTGAATTTCGGCTGCGACCAAACTTGCACTCCGATACTTGGCAAGGGGGCACATTAGAAGTTGCTGACAGCCTAATTGATGGCTACGTAAAAGCAGGTTTTAACATAACAGAAATGTGGCCTTGGAATCACGACGAACGGGGTAGATGGCACTTCCGAGAGTTATTTTCCGAAAGAGCAGACCTCAAAGGTTTTCCCATTATGGCTCCCGCTTTAGACATTAGTCCTATTGCTTGGAACGGCAAGTGGAAGAACCCTCTGTGGAAAAACCGCTGGAAAGACCGAATGGTGACAGAAATGCGCCGCTACCGCAATCATCCATCAGTATTAATGTGGGCGACAAGTCCTAATTTTTTCGGCAACGCTGACGACCTAAATCCCCGTCGCATCGGCAAAAGCAAAGTAGAAGGAACTCTCAGTCCCCCGGACAACCAGCGTTTGCGGGTCAACACTCCCCTAGGAAATGACGCTATAGCTGCGATAAAATCGGCCGACCCAACCAGACCTGTGATGGTACACCAAGGCGCAAACTTCGGCGATGTTTATGCGCTGAATTCTTATTTAAATCTGATTCCCTTGCAAGAACGGGAAGAGTGGATTTCTGAGTGGAGTAAAACCGGGGAAAGGCCCTACATGGCAGTCGAGTTTGGGACTCCTCTGCACGCAACGATGATGCGGGCCCGCAAAGGTTTTGGTCAGGCAATTGTCAGCGAACCTTGGATGACTGAGTTTGCGGCAATTTATTTTGGCAAGCAGGCTTACGAGTTGGAAACTGCCGCTTATAAAGCTAAAATTCGCGAGCAATTTGTCAAGGGTCAGGAGTATCAAAACTGGCATTTTAAAAAAGAGTTAGATTTTGCACCAGCTTTTCAAAAGTTGCAGCAGTTATTCAGTACAAATACTTGGCGGAGTTGGCGGACTTTTGGAATGTCTGGGGGGATGATTCCTTGGAATGACGGGCACGGTTGGGAAGTTTCCGAAGCTGGCAGAAAAAAGGTGGATATTGGGGCATTTAAACCTGGTGGCCGGGGAGTTTATTTGAAGCAAGTATCGAATAATCTTTTGAATTATTTCCAGCCAGAAGCTTACACTGTTCATCCTGGGGGCGAGGCAATTATGAATAATAATAGCTCGACTTTGGCTTGGATTGCTGGTGCTAGCCCGGTTTTTACTGCCAAAGATCACAATTTGTTTGTGGGCGGAAAACTGGCAAAGCAAGTAGTGTTAATTAACGATACGCGGGCGGCGCAAGAATTTGCGTTTAAGTGGCGGGTTTTGGTGGGGGGAAAAGAAGTAAAGAGAGGCGAGCAAAAAGGGACGATTGAGTCGGCAGGCACGCTGTTTTTCCCAATAGACGTAAATTTGCCAAATACCATTCCTAGCAAGGCTGACGGCGAAATTCGCTTGACTGCTCGGGTGGGCGATCGATCGCATTCTGATACATTTGCTTTCCGCGTTTTTCCCAAACAATCCAACATCAAAGATTCGGTGACAATTTTCGATCCAGCGGGCAAAACATCGGCCATGTTAAAACAATTAGGTTATCAGCTTGTACCGTGGAATGGTTCGCAAGTTTCATCGTTATTAATTATCGGTAGGGAAGCATTTTCTAGCGGGCAAAATTTGCCGGGAAGTTTAGAAAATTTTGTCCAAAACGGCGGCAAAGTAATTGTGTTTCCCCAGCGCAGGGACTGGCTGGAAAATACAGGTTTCCGGGTTGCTGCCCACGTCAGCCGCCGCGCTTATCCAGTTGACAGCAACCATCCCGCAATTAGCGGTTTAGACAGTGAAGATTTGCGGGATTGGGTGGGGGAAAGCACGTTGCTTGAAGCTTATCCAGATACGATCCAAACTGGCCCTAATTTGAGTCCGGCAAATAAACCTTGGTACGGCTGGCGTTGGGGAAATCGTGGCGGTGTCAGTAGCGCTTCAATTGAGAAACCGCACCGCAGCGGTTGGCGCCCCATTTTGGAATCAGAGTTTGATTTAGCTTATTCGCCGCTGATGGAATTGGATTACGGAAAAGGGCGGCTGATTTTAAACGAGTTGGATTTGGAAGATCATTATTCTGTAGATGCTGGGGCGGCGCAGCTAGTGCAACAAATTGTGAGTTACGGGATGAATTCTCCGGTACTTGGAAAGCCGGATCAAGTGGTTTTAATTGGGGGAGATGAAGATGCCCAAAAGTTGGATAGTTTGGGGGTAATTTATCAGCGCGCTAGTTCGCTTTCTAATGATGTGGGTTTGGTGATTGTGGGGAGAGAAGTGAATCTGAAAGATGCAGCTTTGCGCGGTTATTTGAATGCTGGTGGGAAGGCGTTTTTCTTGCCGCGTCAAGTGCCTGCTGCGGGTTTGGGCGTGGGTTTGCAGCAAGCGCAGGATTTTGGGGGTTCGCTGGCGGTTCCGAGTTGGGATGAGGTGAAGGGGGTTAGTGCTTCAGATTTGCGATCGCGCTCTTTTTATGATACTTGGTTGATTAAGTCTGGGGGAGAAATCGGCGCTGACGGTTTGTTAAGTCGGGTACAAGTGGGCAAGGGTGTGGCGATTTTTTCTCAGATTGAACCCGACAGTTTGAATGCTGATACTAAGACTTATTTGCGTTTTACTCGCTGGCGGCAAACCAGGGCAAATGCTCAGATTTTGGCTAATTTAGGGGCGAGTTTTAAGGCGGATGAATCTGTGTTTAACGGTTCGAGTCGGGAGTTTTATCACTGGGATTACAGAACGGATTTTGAGAAGGGGGATGATCCTTATCGGTATTATAGATGGTAGGATTTTTTAACCGCAGAGGGCACAGAGGACGCAGAGGAAGAGAAGAGAGAGATGAATAATGCTGATTTTATTATACTGTTAAATATCAAAATCAAAGGTCAAAGTGTCGCCTGAAGCGCGGGTCTAGTTTGTCGGTTTTCTTTTGGTTGCAGGTGCCGCAGAGGGTTTGCAAGTTGCTGATGTCGTTGCTGCCGCCGCGCGCTAGGGGAATGATATGATCGATCGTCAGTTGGGTTTCTAGCTTGGTTTGGCCGCAGCTTTGGCACTGGTATTTATTGCGAGTAAATACATATTTTCTGACTTCGGGGGGAATGGGAATTCTAGGGGTTTTAGACATGATGATTTTTAACCGCAGATGAACGCGAATTAACGCGGATGTTTGATGGATTAGCTGGGTGAGTTTTCTTGAGGGAGAAGTTGGCGACGCAAATCATCGAGGGGGGATTCGGGTTTGCTAGTTTCTGATTCGTTGTTTTCTGGTGTTTCTTCAAATTCTGGTTCGTCTGGGCAAAATTCTATAGTGACTCTGATTCTAACTTTACCTTTTTGCCAACCTTTAGCCCCTATTTTTAAGGCTTCACAGTCTATCCCGTCACGAAACCATTGTTGTTGCCAGCTACTTCTACTCTGCGGATTATATTTACTGGTATTTATTTGTAATCCTGGAGTCTTACATAACTCCTGAAGTGCAGATTCTAGCTGAGGAACAACTGATGATCTCATTACTTCCCTAAGCCTACCTACTTTAAATATCTTAGATTCAAAGGAAAAAACATCATCATTTCCGTAATTTTCTAGAAAAATATGTTCTTGCATATTGATTGTGGATTTTTTCAAAAGACTCTATTAATGATTATAGAGTATTGTCGCATTTCTGGGAATAACCGGGCGAATAGAATTCGCGTCTACACAAACAATGTCCGCCTTCGCGGACTTAGAATGTTTTCAACCCGCGCAGGCGGGTTTTGTCTGTGTAGCCGCGATTTCCAATCGCCGTAATTCCGATCGCCAAAATTGCAATCATTCACCATCCACCTCAACGCTATCATTTTGTCCAATTACAGGCAACAAATGCTCGTGCAACTTCATCGCCTGCAAACAACTATTAATCCCAGAAACAGCCCGATCGTACTCTTGAATCTTTTGCTCATTCTCAGCTTGCCGCCGCAGATTCCCAGCAATCTTTTCCTCCGCCTCCTGTGCCAAAGTTTGCTCCAAATAATCGCGGGCTTGACTGTATTTCTGCAAAATATCATCAGCTTGCTTTTGGGCCAGCGGCAACAAATGCTCTTTCAGGGTTTGGTTGACAGTTTGGCGGAAAGTTTGCCGAATAGTTCTAGATACTTTCGGCTCAAAATCTAGCCGCAGTAATTGCCGAATTGCGGGTTGGGCGTCCACCATATTTTCGCAGTCGAAACCTTGAGAAGTTTGCTGCAATGTTTCCCGGAATTGATAAATCGAAAATGTGCCTTCGTCGTAAAAACGGGGACTTTCTCGCACGTAGCGATCGCACTCAACGCCCGCCGCATTTACCAAAGCATCAGAAACCCGCTTTGATAACTCCTCTAACTGCTGTTCAATTCCCCCATCATTCCCCAACAACCGATAAAGTAATCGATAGTATTCTGACTTGCGAACGCTATCTTTCAAATACTGGAAATAATTATCAACCAGTGATTTAGTAGCCTCTACTAAAATATCTTCCAACTGATTCGCTAAATAATAAAGCGCTTCAACTAAAACAGCAATTAAAGGTGCTGTAGCATTGCGGGGATGATTCCGCAAAGTGCGTCCGTAAGCCGCCTCAACAGAAAATCCGTCTAACAATTCATCCAAGCGCCGGATCATCCGAGATTGCAGTTGCCGAAAGTCTATATCGAAAATATCGCATCTGTTCATAATCATTTCATTGACTTCTTCGGCGATATGTTCCCGAAAATCCTGTCCGACTTGCTGCAATTCTTGATTGAGTCGCAAAAGTTCCTGCGCTTTCATCGCTTCAATTTCGCGGGGCTGGCTGTCCAAGTTCCGCTGAATTGTTTGGTAATGTTTCCGCAGTTGAATGCACAAATCTTCTAAGTCGTCAGCGAGATTTTTGAACAGTTGCGGGCGTTTTTCTTCTGTGAGGTAACGGGTGATGGCTGTGCGAAAATCTTCGATGCCGCTATCTTGAATTAATTGAGTAATTAATGGTTGTCCTTGCTCTGCAAGAATCCGCACGTAGTTTTCATTTGGTGTTTCGTAGCTGTTAACTGAAATCCGAAATTTGCTCGGAGATAGCTTGCCGGAATTCGCACAGTAGCGATTAAATTCACTAACAAATTGCGGAGTCTCTTCACTATTACTAAAAAAATCTGAATCTAATTTATCATCTCCAAAAACTCGCCCTTTACTGGTGGCAAAGATTGTATTTAAACCAAAGCGATCGCGCCCTGTTGTCCCTCGAATCAAACTCCCGTAAAACCCCAACAATCCGCTAGTTTTATAAACTCTCGCAGTATCGCGAAAGTCGGAATTAATCAGATTTTCTAAGCGCTGCCGCAGTTGCGTGTTGTACCAAGTTTCGTCAATGCGGTTGAAAATGTAAAACAGTCGATCGCGAATTCCCGGATTTCCCCGTGTTTTTTCCATCAACTCGGTTTCTTCCGTCGTCATTTCCCCAGACGAAGCTGCTTTCAAAACGCAGACAACCGCCGAAGTATCGGGGCTTTCAATCTTATCATAAGTCAATTCTGCATCCCGTTGCACGGGTGCATCAATTCCCGGCGTATCGATAATAATATTGCCATCTTGCAGCAGCGGATGATAACAGTAATATTCAACTCGCTTGAGTACAGCACTGTTACTACCGCGACGGGCATAACTAGCAGCTTCCTTGAGATTGGAAAAGTTAAACTGTTCCATCGAGTAGGTAGCGTTTTCGAGAGTTTGGATGCGATCGCGATTTGCCTCAAAACCTTCTAACAGCAGCATCAAAGCCTTAGCTTTTTTGGCTAACTCGGATTTATTTTCGCCGCCTTCCGTTTCAATAATTATGTTACATCCCTGAGACAACAGCGACACTACATCTGTTTGATTAATATTAAGTTCAGTAGCTAAACCTAACTGATGGCACAGCACAGAAGCTTGCTGGCTAATCTCAAACTCGCTCAAAAAAGTGAGAACAACGCGCTCTTTTTCCGGCTCAGCAAAGGCGATATAACATTCCGTACCTGTCGCGTGTCCTTCTGCACTGTAGAGCAATTCTCGCTCCAGCAAAGCATTAATTAGCATGGATTTTCCCGCACTGAAAGCGCCAGCAAACACAATTTCAAACTCAGGAGAAATTGCCTTTTTCAGAGAAGCTTGTACCGCCGTGATATCTTGTTGTCGCAAAGAAGATTCCTGACGCAGCAGTTGCAGTAAGGAGTCAACTTGCTCTTGCAGATTGTTGCATTGAGGGGGCATTTGAGTCATGGCGGCAGACTGCTCCTGATTTTGGGAAAATTACCTTATTGTTAATTCTCTGCTAGTTCAGGAATAATCACAACAGTAATTTTACTTATGCGATCCAGGATGGCTGAAAGTGCGATCCTCTTCGAGGGCTGCGCTAACGGCTATTCTGGCGACAAATCCTATCGTTTACGGTTGTTTCGGAATTATTAAACCGCAGAGGCCGCAGAGGGCGCAGAGGAAGAGAAGAGAGAGATGAATAATTGCTATACCCACGCATTTGATATCGTCTATTTACAGCCAAGTGGCTAAATCTGATATGTCCGTAAAATTTAGCCAAGCATCTCCTAATTTTTCGTACACGATTAGTAGTAAGGCGCGCATTATTGCGCCCCTACAAAATTAAACTGGCGCATTGCGTACTCTATATTAAACCGATAAATCCTGACGCGGTTTAAAAGACTCAACCTGTCGCAACTTCTCGTACAATTCTCGTTCCTCTTCACTAATTTCTTTGGGAATTAACACCTGAATTTCTACCAACTGATCGCCCCGATCGCCATTTCCTGTTGGATAGCCTTTGTTAGCCAGCCGCAACCGCTTTCCAGAGGTTACTCCCGGTGGCAATTTCATCTTTACCAAGCCGTCCAGCGTCGGTACTTCAATATCTCCTCCCAACACCGCTTCGCTGGGAGTCAGTGGCAATTCGCAGCAAATATCCGACATTTCCAAGCGAAAAAATGGATGGGGAGAAACCGTGATTTTCAAATATAAATCTCCGCCGCCCATACCTTGATTTCGCAAGCGAATCCGCTGGCCTGATACCATAGCAGGAGGCAGAGTCACCTCGATCGCTCGCCCATCTTCCAGACGAATTCGCTCGGTACCGCCCGAATAAGCCCTTTCCAAAGGCAGAGTTAGCCTGGCCTCAATGTCCCTTCTGGGTTCGCGATCGACTGTTTCCCGTCGCATTTCGCGATCGACTGTTTCCCGTCGCATTTCGCGATCGACTATATCCCGTCGCATTTCCCGATCGACTGTTTCCCGTCGCATTTCGCGATCGTCAAAATCCCTTCTAGGTGGGCGAGAATTAGCAACATAACTCGTTTTTTTAGAAGCCGTACTCCACGGTTCAGAGGAGGCTACTCCCGGTGCATCATTCGCTGTCGCCATCCTCACTTCCCGCCGCCTTCCGAGCACTTGATCGAGAAATTTATTAAAATCCGAGTAATCACTAAAATCGACATCTTCGGCCGGTTTTTTCCGGGTATTTTTAGTGTTTCCCCAAGTTTTAAAATTGGGAAGTCGCACCCCTTGCTTGCCTTGAAATCCCTTTTGTTTCCAGAATTTACTAAACTGATCGTATTGAGCGCGCTTGTCAATATCGGAAAGAATATCATAAGCTTCATTAATATCCTTAAACCTATCTTCAGCAGATTGATCCCCTGGATTTACGTCAGGGTGCAACTGTCTGGCTAGCCGTCGATAGGCTTTTTTTATCTCATCAGCCGTGGCATCTTTGGGCACTCCCAAAATTAGATAGTAATTGCGAAAATTCTGCATAGTTGGAGAAGGAAGAGGGAAGAAGGAAGAAGGAAGAAGGATGAGGGAAGAAGGAAGAAGGAAGAAGGATGAGGGAAGAAGGAAGAAGGAA